>JAYTVU010000024.1:0-20070 GCA_043743855.1 bacterium | reverse complement strand
AGGCCTAACCCAATCGCAAACGGCGTAATTGAATAACCCCACAAATCGTAATTTTGACCAAAAGCCGTATAGATAATTTTAGCCTTCCACCAACCATAGGTCGAAGCTTCAATAATTCCGTAAACTAGCGACAACATACCTAATGACGAAAGAATTACCCCAACAAAGTCCAGTTTGGGTTTTGCATTTGCCTCGCGGTATTCCTTGATGATAAATGATCCCAGAATTAATATTGCTGCGACAACAACATTGATTCTAAATCCCCAACGCCAACTGTAATAGGTTGTTAGGAAACCGCCCAATAGTGGACCGATAGCTGTAGCGGCGGCGGCGACTCCACCCCAAATGCCAAAAGCTATTGCTCTGTCGCGCCCTCGATATTTTGATACCAACAATGACGCAGTGGCTGGCATCATCATGGCCGCGCCAATACCTTCAATAATCGATTCGCCCCATATCATAGTCGAGACATTGTTACTAATTGAAGCAATAAATGAACCGACTGCAAAAAGTGTGGCACCAGCAATAAACATACGCTTACGACCGAATAAATCGCCCAACCTACCGCCAGTAATTGTTAAGGCTGCAATCGTCAGCGTATAAGCCGTAATCACCCACTGCAGACTTTGAATGTCAGTATTTAAATCTTTAACTAAAGTGGCTAATGAAACATTCAATAGCGTGGCGTCAATCAAGATAATCGCCAAGGCTAAACTGAGCACAAAAACTGGTGCCCACTTTCGGAAAAATGATTCTTTTACAAGTTTAGTTTCTTGTTTTTTGGGCATATTATTTCCAAATGGTTAGCAAAACAATACCAGCAATAATCACTATCGCCACGATAGATATCACAAGTTCTAAAACTGTAAAACCGGCTTGATTTTTTTGTAACTTTGTCATGCAAACTTTCGCTAATTAATACCTTTATGATAACACGAATCCAGTAGCTAGGCTTAAGCTTTTTTGCTATACTTAGGGCTAATAAGGAGAATAGCCAAATCTATGAGGGTGAGATATCTGATTGCAACAAGCCATATCAGACGTATGGCTATATATCGCCACTATCTTTACGCTTCATTTTGCCTACTTGCAATAACCTTTTTTATATTGGCCATGCCCTCGACATCTGGGGCTACCACATCTATTTCACAAAGTTACACATCAAGTAGCATTTTGTCGATTGGTTCAATCGTTAGTTTAAAAAATAACACAGCCGATCAGGTTGTACCGTCCGAAAACAGTAATGTCGATAGTCTTTTAGGTGTGGTTATAAGTGCCGATAATTCAATGTTATCAATCTATAACAATCAAGCCAACCAAGTTCAAGTTGCAACTAGTGGGACACTGGATGTGCTAGTTTCGACCATCAATGGGGCCATTAAAAGGGGTGATCATATCACAGCTTCGCCAATCTATGGTGTTGGTATGAAAGCCAAAGCTAATGTACGAATTATTGGTATTGCCCAGGGAAGCCTGAACGATGATACTGGCAGCAAACAGACTTATACTGACAGCAAGGGTGTAAAACAGACAGTCATACTTGGTCAAATTCCAGTTTTAATCAATGTATCGTATTATTTTAAGGAACCAGATAAAACAATCGTACCATCAGCCCTGCAAAATCTGGCAAACGCCTTGGCGGGAAAATCGGTTGACACCTTGCCAATAATTATTAGTGCCGGAATTTTTATTGTCACCCTGATTATTGTTGTCAGTATAATCTATGCCATGATTCGCAGCAGTATTATTTCTGTTGGGCGTAACCCTATGTCCCAGGCTGCAATTTATCGTGATTTAATACAGTTATCGGCACTAGTATTAGTGATATTGGCAGTTGGTATGATAGCAATTTATTTAGTATTAACAAGGATGTAAAAATGAATATAACTTTCTTACAAATATTTCTAGGTACCAATATTTTTATAATTGGCGTAGTAGTAACCATTGCAATTCAGCACGCTATTGCCCACTTCAGACCGCATCCGGATGAAACTGCAGAAAAACACCACACGGTGGCTCAAACCGTCAAGCTGCCGCCTGAAGTCAGAGAGCACTTGTTGCAAACTGCTCAGACAAATTTCCAAAAAGTATTAGACCGCTCTTCAATAGAACTAGAAAAAGATTTAAAGACAATCGTCGGACAATTGAACGGGCGGCTAGAAAAGCTTGGCACCGGGATAGTCAATGACGAAATGAAACGCTACCGAATGGATTTAGACGTTTTGCGTAAACAGACAGAGGCCAATATCAGTGGCGCTCAAACAGAAATAACTGCTCACCAGACAGACTTGAAATCTAAAATCGATCAACGCCGAACCGAATTAGAAACAAAATTGGCTGAAGATATTGCAATTGAAAAAAAGGCCATAATTCAACAAATTGATACAAAACTATCTGACGCAGTCGCCTCTTTTCTGACCGAAACTTTGCAACATAATATTGATTTAGGATCGCAAACGGCTTATCTAATGTCGATGCTAGAAGAGCATAAGGCTGAACTAATCAAGGGAATGGGTGATGAAACTTAAAATTCCGGCCGGGGTGGCTTCGTCACAGGATTTAACAACTCTGATAATTGAGCTGCGTGAATATGCTCGTTGGTTTGCACATGAGTCCATTAAAAAACGGGTTGATGCCAAACATCCATCTGATGCGCCGGCTATGTCAGTTGCGGCTATGGAGATACTGCGTGAGTGGAAATCAACTCAGCAGATAAATAGTAAAAGTTTAGAACTGTTGCTGACAACCCTGGAAGATTACATCAAAAGTGCCCCATCAATCACGATTACCCTGGCGGACGTTCCGACAAATGTTTTGAAAACAACCATAGTCAACTGGTGTCGTGATAATTTGTCGGCAAATGTGTTAGTAACTTTTCGATTTAATGCCACACTTCTTGGCGGCATGGTCGTAAGTTTTGGTAGCCGCATCTTTGATTGGTCATTTAGACGACAGATATTGGCCGCTCGCGAAAAATTCCCAGAGGTATTACGTCGTGTTTGATAGCCAAACCTTCCAACGTTTGGTTGAAGCCGATAATTTGACCGGTGAAGTTGTGGCTGTTAATAGTTTTATCGTTGAAGTCAAAGGTCTAGAAGGTGTTACGCTTGGCGCCCAAGTATTATTTGAGGATGGACAACACGGTATGGTGCGTGAAGCCTACGGTGACAGGGTGATTCTATTCAATATTGATTCCGAAAAAATGGCACTTGGAACCTTGGCGGTAGTTGAAAATGATATGTTGAGTGTACCAGTTGGTAAAGGCCTAATCGGTCGTGTCATTTCGCCTATAGGTAAACCGCTTGATGGGAAAGGTGCTGTTCATACCACCGCTACTTCGGGTATTTTTAACCCAGCGCCAGGTATTATGGCCAGAAGTATGCTAAATGATCAGTTAGCCAGTGGTGTAACCGCTGTTGATAGTTTTTTTCCAATCGTCCTGGGTCAGCGTATTGCGTTCTTGGGTGACAGTAAATCAGGTAAAAGTACTTTTCTCAGTCAATTAAGCGCCAACCAAACCGGCACAAATCGTATTGTTGTTTTTGTCCTGATTGGTAAGCGTAAAGTTGATATTGAGCAATTATTAGCCGGCTTACAAGCCTCTGGGGCTATGGATCACACTATTGTAGTCTTGGCTGACATTTTCGATTCGCTGTCCCAGTCATATCTAGCGCCATATGCCGCCTGCGCCATGGCCGAACATCTGTGGTATGGCGGTGAGGATGTGATTATTGTCTATGACGATCTTTCCAGCCACGCCGAAGCCTATCGTCAACTTTCACTTCTTCAAGAGGTAGACCCAGGTCGCGATTCATATCCTGGTGATATTTTTTACGCACACTCTAGCCTATTAGAGCGAGCCGGAAAACTATTAAAAAATGGCAAGACATTGACGTCTTTACCAGTGGTTTTAACGCCAAATGACGATATTACCGCTTACCTATCAACAAATATCATGTCCATCACTGATGGTCAGATAATCTTTGACCTTGGAGTCTTTCGTAAGGGTATAAGACCAGCCGTCAACGCTGGATTGTCGGTTTCGCGTGTTGGCAGCCAGGCCCAGACAGTTCGACAAAAAAAGCTTTCGACCACCCTATTTAAAGCTTTAGCTAACTACCATCAGGCCGAAGAATTCTCGCACTTTAGCTCTCAGCTATCCAAAGAAACTAGTATTGATCTGCTTAAAGGTAAATTAATTTATGAAGTGCTGCAGCAACTTCCAGAGATACGACACTCGTTAGTCGAACAGCAACTTATGCTTGAAACGGTTCTACTAAGTGACGGCGAAACGGGAATCGATATAGAGGGCTTAAAAGAGTCTGTCAAAAAAGTTAGCCATGGAGTCAAAGACGAGAAAGACTACGATCGAATTGAGTCTGAATTACTAAAAAAGCATTCCAAAAAATCGACAACTGAAGTATCAGACGATAGCCAAGGCGATTTGACCAGAAAAACTGAGCTTAGCGAGGATGGTAAAAATGCGACGAGCTAGTACCATCTCTAAAGAATCCGAACAGATAGGCACGGTTAAAGACTTGACTTGGGTGTTTGAAAGCCTTGCCAGCACACAGGTGGCGAAGGTTAAAACCAAGGTCCAGCTATCTACGGATTTTTTCAAGCTACTCTGGAAACGCTATAGCTCACTTCGTATCGACCAGAAGGAACGCATCACTAACCGTGATTTCTCTGAGCAGGATTCTAAACAAGTCTTCGTAATAATTTCCGCCGAGGGTGGTCTAAGCGGCACAATTGATCAACACCTAATCGAGACTATGGAGCGCGATTATGACAAAGATACAACTGACATAATTGTACTTGGCTCGCATGGCGCAAATCAATTAATGGAACGAGGTATACCATTTGTCCATTTCTTTAAAGTCCCAGAATCTGATAGCTATATCGACGTCAGCCCAGTTATCGCGGCTGTCATGAATTACTCAAAAATAATTGTCTATTTTGAGGAATACATTTCATTAGGTGTACAGCAAATTAAAAAAATTGACCTAATCTCAAATGTTAAAGATATGAGCGAAGATGTCGACGAAGATATTATGACTGCTGACAACACAATCTTTGAACCGTCGCTTGAAGAAATTGCCGAACAAATGGAGATTACAATGATGACACTAGCCTTTAGCCAAACAATTTTGGAATCTAGCCTAGCTCAAGCAGCTAGCCGTTTTAATGCTATGGCAGTTGCTAAAAAACGTGCTAGTGAATTACTAGATGACTACATATTAGAATTCCATAGAGCAAAACGTTCAGAAAGTGACCGTAGAATGCGCGAAGTAATGATTAGCTTGAAAGAAAAACGAAAACGGGTGGAGGCCAGACGATGAAGACTGTCAATCCAAAAATTGGGGATAAGGTTGGGGTGATTCAGTCACTTCGCGGTCTAATGGTTGAAGTCCAAATACTCGATGAACGACCAGAGGTCAAAGAATTATTAATTGTCGAGAATTGTCCTGAGGTATTTTTGGAAGTAAACTTTTTCAAAGCTGATATCGCTGTCTGTATAAACTTAACAAATAGCAAAGTCTTAAGGTGTGGTCAAAAAGTGTCACGCAGCCATACTAAAGTCTCTGTGCCAGTTGGTAAAAAAACATTGGGCAGAGTCTTTAATGCATTGGGCGAACCACTAGATGATGGTGTTGCTATTACTGAAAATCGACGCCCTATAAGTGAAGCGTCTGGCACAAAAAGTTATCGCAAAAGTCAAAAGCTAGAACTGTTGCAGACTGGTATTAAAGTTATCGACTTTTTAACTCCTTTCGTCAAGGGGCGCAAGATTGGTATTGTCGGTGGTGCTGGTGTCGGAAAAACCGTCCTAACTATGGAAATGATCCACAACGTAACAAGGGACGAAAAGAGTTTGTCTATATATTGCGGTGTTGGTGAGCGTATTCGTGAAGGAAACGAGCTATACCAGACCTTGAAAGAAACTGATGTACTTAAAAATACCGTTATGTTCTTTGGACAGATGGACTCGACGCCGGCAATCCGCTCTATGGTCGGGCCGGCCGCTGCAACTGCGGCTGAATACTTCCGCGATGAAGAAGGTCGCGATATTCTGTTTTTTGTTGATAATATCTATCGTCACATCCAGGCTTTAACTGAACTTTCAACTAACCTAGGCTTAATTCCATCCGAAGGTGGTTATTCACCGTTCGTCTTTGCCGAACTTAGGCGCTTGCAAGATCGCCTTAGTTCAACTGAAAAAGGTACTATCACCTCAGTCCAAGCAGTATATATTCCAGCCGACGATCTGTCTGACCCAGCCGTGCAAGCAATTTCGCAGCAGATGGACTCGGTTCTGGTTCTTTCCCGTTCAGTAGCCGAGACTGGTATTCGCCCAGCTGTAGATTTACTAAAAACTACATCATCTTTGTTGACCCCACAAATTGTCGGCGAAAGACATTATCAGCTGGCCAGCAAGGTTCAGTCAATTATGCAAAAATATGATTCACTTAAAAACATTATCGCTATTGTTGGTGAAAATGAATTGTCGCCAACTGACCGCGCTGATTATCAAAACGCAAAAAAAATGATTACATATTTTTCTCAAGATTTTGCTGTTGCCGAACGCTATAACGGCCGACCTGGCGAGTACTTTACACTTGAACAAACCTTAAATGGCATCGAAGATATATTGTCTGGTAAAACCCAAGAAAATGAAGTTGAAGTAAAAAAACAATCAGCTGCTAAAACAACTGATAAAGCGACCAAGGTGGAATCATGAAACAACCAGTTGATGCCCCAAAACTCAGTGTAATTGCCCGAGCACCATTTAATATCTATTATGAAGGACCGGCTGTGGCGGTCACCGCAACTAATAAAGTTGGTAAATTCGATATCTTACCAGAACATGCTGATTTTTTCTCGGTGCTTAGTCCTGGTGAAGTAACCATAGATACAGAATTAGACTCTATAAACTTCAAAATCTCAAATGGCATAGTCACTGTACGCGATAATGACGTGATGATATTCGTTAATATATAGACAAACTTATTGCGTCACAATATAGTCAAAAGCGTGGCCACCAGAGACTATTGAACTTACGCCAATACTAAAGCCATTAGCGCTACGATTTACATAAATATCCGAAACTCCAGGCCCTACCGCCGTAACGACAACGTGCGGGGTATTACCATATTGGCTATTAAAACTAAGATTTACAACAATACCGCTCCTTGAGCCTGAGCCTATATTAACCGCTACAGTTCCAGAAGCATCGTTGCCACTATTTGACACCGTGTCTGTATCCACAAGTGCACTACCTTTCGAAATCCCCGGGGCAGAACCACGTGTAATGATATGCCCGCCGATAGTTAAGTTATTTGTCTGGAAACCAGAAATAGACAAAACTCCACCAACCGACAAGTTACCAGCAACAGTCAAGCTGTTGTTCACTGTTAGCAGTTGGCTAATAATTACTGGCCCCTGCAAGCGAGATGTGCCAACAACATTTAGATCTTTACGTAAATTTAAAGTTGATGCCGTGGCGTCACCGTTGACATTCACTTCGCTAAGCGCCGTTTTCCCCGCATCTAATTGAGCAACACTAGCATTAGTGACTAGCAGTTTACCGTTTAGTTTTAGCTGACCCGCGATACTAGTGTCTCCACCAATCAATACATTACCGTTAAAACGAGCATTGGGGTTGACTAACAACTCGGCCCCCGAAGTACCGACTGGGTTTCGACTTACACCTAACGTGTTAAGGACTGACGGATTAATGGTCACACCGCCGATACTGACTGCTGAATCAGGCTTACCCTGGCTTAATATAAGGTAAGTGATAATACCTGCATTGGCTAATAGTATCGCCACTACTACACCCAAGCCTATAAAAGTAGCTTTGTGACTTGGACGATAAAGATGGCGAGGACGGGCGACTAATCTTGTCTTTGCAAGATTGTCAGTCGTATCAGGCGTGGAATCATTCTCATCAGATTGAACCCGAAGTATTTCCGGGGCTGGAGATTCTGTTTGTGTATTTTTTTCGTTTGCTTCAGAAGAGGGCTGTTTAGTCATCTTTTCCACCTTAGTTTACTCGTAGTAGTATACCGCTTAAACTTACTATAGGCAAATTGTGGTAAGTGATATAAAAGTGCTAACGGCTTGCAAAAATCTTACATTTCACCGACAATAGAGTCTATGTTAAAGAGGTTAACGGGCTGGGTAGGTTTGTTTTTAATTCTGGCAGTTTGTGCCATCGCTCAATCGACGGTTGCTGGTGCCGAGCTTCAATCTTTAAATTATCGGCTAGACGAGACGGTGGTTGGCGTAGGTGATTTAAATCAATCTGGCTCTAGCAGCTACAAGATTGTTGATGCAACCGGAGATTTGGCTGTTGGAAATACATCTGGTACCAGTTTTCAAATCGAGACCGGTTCAAAGACTACATCCGATCCAGCGCTTGCCTTCTCTATCAATGGAGCAAATGTTAATTTCCCGACCTTTAACTCAACTAGCGCATCCGTCACCACCGCCAACTTTTCAGTCTTAAATTACACAAGTTATGGCTATGTAGTGCAGATTATGGGCAATCCTCCAACAAATGGCAGCCATATAATTAGTCCTATGACTACAACTGGATTATCTCAAACCGGCAAAGAGCAGTTTGGTATCAACCTGGTTGCGAATACTTCGCCCACTTCGGTCGGTGCTAATCTGAACAATGGGCAATTTGGTTTTGGGAATGTCGCTCCCAACTATGGGACATCTAATAGTTACCGTTATGTTAACGGAGAGATGATTGCTTCCGCTCCTAAGAGTTCTGGTTTAACTACCTATACTGTTACTTATTTGGTAAATGTCGCTAGCGTTACCCCTGGTGGAATATACACCAGCAACCAAACTCTTGTAGTAACTGGCACGTATTAAATTGCAATAGTTTTCCACAGGTAACCAAATAAAACAAATTACCTGTTGACACCCTGATTACGCTCGTGCTATTCTTGCCTTAACAAGTAACATCACAACACAAACAACAAGGGTGAAAAAACAAAAATGAAAAAACAATTCAAAACCATACTCAGGACGTTAGGCGTAGCCTTTTTGGTTACAGTACTAGTGCTACAGGCAATTCCAATTAGCACAGCCAGTGCAACGCAAATTACTCTGCGAAGCTTGACGCTTCAGGCAGGTGCAGCTGATGGCGGTTCCAAACCAGGTGGTGTTGTTAACCATTTGTTTGCCTTTACTGTTCCTACTGGTGGTAGTGTTGGATCTATTAAATTCGAATATTGCACTTTGGCAGCAGGCGCCTGCGTTACACCTGCAGGGCTAGTTACTACAGCCGCAACGCTCGGTACCGAAACGGGTGCAAACGGGTTTACGATGGTGAATACCACAAACGGAGCACCTTATCTGACCAGAGGTGCAGCTAATATAAGTGTGAACGCAGTGCTTACCTACCAATTAATGAGTGTAACCAACCCTACGACTGTTGACCCACTACTAAACCACACTTTCTTTGTGCGCATAACGACACATACTGCTGCCGACGCCACTGATGCTGCTATTGACAGTGGTACTGTAAACGCCAGCACATCTACGCAGATTGTCATCAATGGGGTTATGCCAGAATCACTAGTCTTTTGCACTGGCGCTACTATCGGTCTAAATGGCATATCAAACCTGCCGGACTGTGCAACGGCAAGCGCGGGTGCAATCAGTTTTGATCAGCTTTTCTCACCAACAGATACTGCCAGTACTCAGTCTCAGATGGCCGCCTCAACCAACGCTGGTCTAGGCTATGCTATTAGTGTTAATGGTCCAACACTAACATCAGGTTCAAATACAATCGTACCGATGAATGCAATGGTTGTTGGAGCGCACGGTGTTAGCCAGTTCGGCCTTAATCTAAAAGCCAACACTATAACCACTACTACAGTACCAAGAGGTATCGAAGTTGCTCCAGTCGCTAACGCCACAAATTACCGTGGTCAAGCCGCAACAAACTATGACACAGTCGACAACTTTAAATTTACTTCTGGTGATACGGTCGCTAACAGTGCAAATGGGACTCCAGGTGCCACAGATGCTCAAATCTTTACAGTTTCCTACATAGTGAACGTCCCAGGTAGCCAGGCAGCTGGTACCTACACCACCACTCTAACTTATATCTGTACACCAACCTTTTAGATAAATGTGGAAAAAATAGTCGTCAATTTGATTGACGACTATTAAAAGCTTATGTTACAATCCTCTTAATGAGAGCGAGGGGAAACATGAGTTTATATAACAGGTCCTTCAGATTTATTCTGGTCGCAGTACTTTTGGTTCCATTAATCAGCTTGGTATTCCAGAGCCAGAATGCCTATGCCACGCAAATTACAAACCGTAGTTTGACTCTTCAAGCCGGCGCAACTGATGGTGGCTCAAAACCTAGTGGAGTCGTAAAGCACTTGTTTACCTTCACATTACCAAACGTTGGCGCAGTTAATGTAGGCTCGATTCAATTCAAATATTGCCAAATTGCATCAGGCGTATGTGACATGCCAACTGGTCTACTTACGACATCTGCGACTTTAAGTAACGAAACGGGAGCAACTGGTTTTACGATGGTTAACACAACAAATGGCACACCATACATAACACGTGCAGCATCCGCTATACCCGCCGGAACCACAGCTACGTATCAGTTCTCTACTGTCACTAACCCATCCACGGTTAGCCAGGCTTTCTTTGTTCGAATCTCAACCTTTGCTAGCATAGACACATCTGGTAGTCCTATCGATACTGGCACAGTAACAGCAACTACTACTCAACAAATCGTGCTTACTGGTGAAATGCCAGAATCTCTGATCTTTTGTACGGGCGCTATTGTACCTCTAAACGGCTCCATCCCAGATTGTGGCAATGCAACCAGTGGTATTATTAGTTTTAACCAGTTATTCTCACCAACTGACACTGCTACCGCCAAGTCACAGATGGCCGCATCAACTAATGCACTTAACGGATTCACTATATCGGTATTTGGTCCTACTATGACATCTGGTTCTAACACAATCCCCGCCATGAGTGTTGCTGCTGCAAGTATAAAAGGCATAGGTCAATTCGGTATGAACCTTAGGGCAAACACATTGGCCGCATCAAATCCAATAGTCGGTGCCGACATAACACCTAGCCCTGACGGTCCAACTCATTATCTGGGCCAACCAGCAGTAGGTTATGAAACTATTGATAGCTTTAAATTTGTAGCAGGAACAGTCGGAGATACTGTTGCTAATAGTGCCTTCGGTGGTACGCCGGGCCCTACAAATGCGCAGGTTTATACTTCATCATACATAGTCAACGTTACTGGTAGCCAGCTTGCTGGTACATATATAACTACCTTAACTTACATTTGCACACCAACCTTTTAGAACATGAAAAAATCTTCTATATTCACCACTGCCATCACACTAAGCCTTTCTGCAGCAATGGCATTTGGTTTGGTTGCCCACGCTCAATCGACAGGTAATACAGGCGGGCAGGCCCTGGAAATAGCACCTCCGGTTATCACGCTCTCTGTTGACCCTGGTCAAGTCGTGACAGCAAAAATCAGTCTACGCGACGTATCAAATGGTAAATTATTCGTCACAAATCAGATCAATGATTTTGTGGCTGCCGGCGAAGACGGCACACCAAAAATTCTACTAGACACCAATGAAAAAAGTGCCTATTCCATGAAGGACTGGATAAGCCCATTATCAAACCTAACTCTTAACCCAAAACAGATACAAAGCCTACCTATTACTATTAAGGTACCTTCAAATGCCTCTCCTGGTGGATATTACGCTGTTATTCGCTTTACTGCTACACCACCCGAACTTAAGGACACAGGTGTATCATTGTCAGCTAGCCTTGGAGCACTTTTATTGGTGAGGGTCAAGGGTGTAGCCAAGGAAAATCTCACTGTTAAAGAGTTCGTTGTTCAAAGCGCTGGTAAGACAGGTTGGCTATTTGAGTCAACTCCTTTGCAGTTTGTTGAAAGATTAGAAAATAAGGGTAACACCCATGAACAGCCGGCTGGCCAGGTGACAATTACTGATATGTTTGGTAAGAAAGTTGCCAAGGTTAACATTAATCTTCCGCCAAGGGACATTTTGCCTCAAAGCATTCGCAAATTCAATCAGCCCCTCGATAGTACTGTCATAGGCGACCGTATATTGTTCGGACTTTATACCGCTCAAATGCGTGTTGTTTATGGTGACAGTAAGTCTGTTATTACTTCAAGTCTGACATTCTGGGTAATTCCTTGGCGATTAATTCTATTGATTATCCTATTACTTGTAGGTGGATTCGTTGCTCTATTCTATGGCATAAGACGTTACAATAGACATATCGTCGATAGGGCGCTACAGTCAAAAAAACATAAACGCCGTTAAGTTCTGATTTCTACTCTCGTCACAACCGTTTTTCAATCATATATTATGATATAATATGCCTATGTTTAAAGGCTTAAAAACGATTCAGAATAATCATAGTGGACGATTGCGGCCTCACGAACACACCTCATATATTGCTCTTGGGATTATACTTGGTATTGTTGGGTTAGCTTTGACAGCCTATACAGTTTACGCCGACAATACACCACACCCATTGCCCCAAGAAGGTTCAATCGGCATAACAGGTACAATGCCTGGGAAAGTACCGACCGTCGCCGCGACTATCAATCCACCTGTTGATCAACAGCATTTTTCAACATCACCCGTTACTGTAGCTGGTACTTGCCCGACTAATACACTTGTGGAAATCTTTAAAACAGATATCTTTGCCGGATCGACGCCATGCAACGATGCAGGCACATATTCAATAGATGTCGATTTATTGGTTGGTAAAAACGTCCTAGTGGCCAAAGTTTATAATTCGTTAAATGAACCAGGCCCTGATTCTACACCAGTTTCAGTTTATTATGATGCGCTACCATCTCAAGCTAGTCCAATAACTTCCTTAGGCCTTGTTGGGGCGCAAATGTTACTGAATACTGATGCCGTTTTCCGTGGAATCTTTCCGGAACAAGAACTTAGCATGCCTATCGACATTATCGGAGGAACACCACCATACGCCGTGAACATTCAATGGGGTGACTCAACCAATAAAGTTATACCACGCAACGACAATACTGGCTTTTCAGCTGGCCATACTTACACCAAGCCAGGCACATACCAAATTAGCCTTCAAGCTACCGATGCCGCTGGTCGAGTCGCCTTTATGACAGTTGCAGCAATAGTTAACGGACAACCCGTAGTTACATCCATCACTGCCTCATCAGACAAACTGCAGATTCTTTGGCCTCTATATGTTGGCGCTATAGCCACAGTTATTAGTTTTTGGGTTGGCGAAAGACGTGAAAAACGTGTTCTAAGAAACCGCGGATTACTATTTACTGAATAAGATACGACTTAATTTATCCACCTCTTAAAATTCGCCTTGAAAAAAATGCCTAAAGCGATTATGATTAATAGAGATAAAAGGGCAAAGTGTGAGAAGTTTAGCTTTTATCTTTAACAGATAGTAAATATACATAAAAATGAATACAAGCGTTTTGAGGGTTTTAAAGAAACTAATCACTCCCGTTTTACTATTGGGTGTGTTGTTGGCCCTCCTTCTGTTAACTAACTCGCCTACCCACGCTACTGCTGGTATTAATCAACAAATGAATTTCCAAGGCCGATTGCTCAACGCCCAAGGCGCTACTGTCCCAGATGGATTTTACAACCTTCAGTTCAAGATATATCAAGATGGCGATGGACAAAGTGTCGGCAACACCACTGGCTCACCTTCCGGTTCACTTAAATGGACTGAGTCTCATCTGAATGCTAATGGGCAAGGTGTTATGGTAAAAAATGGCTTTATGTCAGTTCAGCTAGGTTCGATTACGGCTTTTGGTGCAAGTGTTGACTGGAACCAAACAACTTTATGGCTTTCAATGAATGTTGCCGGCATCAATCCTGCATGTACACCGTGGGCAAGCTGTAGCCCTGATGGTGAAATGGTTCCGATGAAACGCCTGTCGTCTACTCCGTTCTCATTAAATTCGGGACTATTAAATGGCCTGACCAGCACTCAGTTCCTACAGTTAGCCCAAGGTGTTCAGACTGATGCTTCAACAAATACTGCCAGTATTTTTATTAATAAAACCGGCTCGGGCGGAAACCTGATTAACCTACAAGCCACTGGGACTGATGTATTCCTGATCAGCAACGCAGGCAATATTGCGATGGGAGCCAATGCCGATCATACAATATCAGTTACGACCTCGGCCGCAGGGATTGCTGGCAAATCACTTACTATCTCGTCCGGGTCAGCCTTGGCAAGTGGTATAGGTGCCGCTGGCGGTAATCTAACGCTTCAGGGTGGCAGCGCGGCTGGTAGCGGCGATAATAACGGTGGAAACGTTACAATCGTGGGTGGTACGGCCACAGGTTCAGGTACTAAGGGCTTAGTAAAACTTGGGGCATCTGCCAATACGGCAAATGGTAACGGTGCTTGTGCGGCCAATTGTACGATCGCTCAAAGCAACGTCGATAGCTTCGGTACAGTGATTATTAGTGCCTCTACGAATGGTATATTTATCACCTTACCACCACCGACCAACACTACTACTTCCGGACGAATCATATACTTAACCAGCGACAATGCCAGCCAAGACTTTACACTTACGACAAATAACGGAGTTGATGCTGTAAATGTTTCGATGCGCAAAAATACGACCGCTACTTTGGTTTGGAATGGTTCCGCCTGGACATCTGGTGGAGCCAGTAATGCTACCACTCTTCAGTCAGCTTATAATAACGGCTCTAATCCAGATACTACACCAGAGATTAAACTCGACTCAACCCGAAGTACTATCGATATCCAAGATGCCGATGTCTCAATTGGCACCGACCTGCTTAATGTCCGTGGCAGTAATGCCGGTGGTCTTGGAACGGTGCTGTTCGGGGTAAGCAATAGTGGGCGTGTTACAATTCAGGGCACAACTGATCAACACTCAGCTTTCCGCGTATTAAACGCCAGTAGTAACTACCTGTTTAACGTTAACAGTAGTAATAACTACGTTATCAGTAATAGTATTAAATCAGCCGGCAATGAAGTAATTAATGAAGGCTTTGAGGCTGGCGGGATCATCACTGGTGGCGAGGAAGGCTGGTTCGGCACATCGCAGGCCAGCATAGTCAATGACGCCGCTAATGCAAATGGCGGTAATTACGAGCTGCAGGTTGTTGCAAACGGCACGAACCAAGACGTATTCGCCGGTACTTACTACGAAGTCAGCCCAGGTGACATGATCTACTTTGAGGGTTATATAAAAAACAGTGCTGGTGCAATCGGAGATGCCGGCATACAAATAACCTGGCTTGATAAAGACAAGAATGTCGTAAGTTACAGTACGGCTTATCCAGGGCTACCTGGTACGAATTACGTTCTTCGTAAGGTCAACGCAACCGTGCCTGCTGGTGCTTACTATGCCAGGGTATCTGCCACCGTCAGAAATACCGCCAATGGTGGAACTTTCTATTTTGATGATTTCTATATGAAACGTAGCGTCGAAGTTGCTGATTATACTTTTCGCAATAACACAGACAGTACTAGCGCCTTTCGTATACAATCTGCCACTTCAGCCCAGACTCTGTTTACCGCTGACACTACAAACAACATCCTAAAAGTTGGCGATAGCATTGGCACTAATACAGCGACAACAGTATTAGTCCTGGACCACTCGACTGCTGATCCGACGACAAATTTGACTGTCAAAGATGGCGGTTTGTTTTACCGCTCAGACACAAACAGCCTTAAGGCCATTGTTGGTGGCGTGGTTGTCGATGTTTGTACCACCGCCGTGACTTGTAATGGCTACTCAGCCTCGTCTGGCTCAACAGTTCAGTTGCAAGGTGCAACTCCAGGTACAGCCCAAACTGGTAACTTCAATATTTCCGGTACCGGTATTATGACTGCCTTACAAACACAGGATGTATCATCAGCTTCTACCAACAGTAGCAACTTGGTTATCCGCACTGGCAACGCCACTGGATCAGCTAGTAACTCTGGTAATCTAACGCTAGATGTCGGTGTGGCTACTGCCATCAAAGGTACTATTACTATTGGTCACAGCGGTATTGGTACAACAATGGGTGGTACTCTAAAAATTCAAGGTGCCGGTACATTATCACTAGGTAACAGTAGTTCAACATCTGGCTCAATACTGTTTTATTCATCAGCCGGCACACACACCATCACACTTCAGGCACCTAATGCCGATCCAACCAGTTCTTATTCACTCACTCTTCCTCAAACAATTGGTGGCGCCGGAGATTGTATAAAAGACACTGGAAGTGGCGTGCTTGGATTCAGCGGTTGTGGTGTAGGCCTTACTATTAATCTCCAAGATATCTACGATAACAGCAGCCCGGCACAAACTATTCTTGCGGATAATAAAAACTACCTAATTACCGGTCAACAAACGACGACCTCACCTAATATCCTATTTAATCTGCTTTGTACAACTAACTGTGGCACCACGAACGGCCGCTTCTCGGTCCAGAATGGTGGAGTAGACGCCTTTACGGTGCTACCAAATAGTGGCGGCATTATATTGAATGACTATACGCAGATTGGCTCAAGTTCGTCCGATGCCACCCAAGTAAACTTACAGCTAGATAGCTATAATGGCGCGACTGATTCCGGCGCTTGTTCCGGTACCGTTAACCAAGGTGCTATGTACTACAATACTTCAATGGGAAGTATCCGTGCTTGTATTAATGGAAGTTGGGGTGATGTTTCCAACCCCGATACACTCGGACTTCTAACCTTCGGAATTGTTCCATCAAGTGGTGGAACGAACAACTCGTATGATTTACCATCACTTATTATTCCTGGTGTCTCCGGACCTTGTAAAGTATCTTGGGCTTCGACAACCTCACTATCAGTTCAGGCTTGTGTCGCCTATTCAAATGGCCGACGAGTTAACGTTGCCGCAACCACACTTTACACTAACGCCGCCACAACAAATAATGCCCTTCTGACCACTACTAACCGTTGGGGTCATATTTGCTTGACGGGTACCGGTGGTCAACCGGCATTCACAAATACGGCTGGACAAGCCACGGCCTTGACAGCCATGCCGACATTTAATGCCGGTAGTCCTATACTGTGCCTGGCTGACGTACAAGGTTCAGCTACAACTGGAGGTGTAATTGATAACCTTTACGACGTACGGACATTTACCTCAGCGATGAAGGAGGCCGTTAATACATCAACCGCCGTCGAACTTGGAATGTTAGTTGACGCCGGTGGTTCTAACGGTGCCTTGGTTCCTGCGATTAATCTTAGCCAAAAATTGTACGGGCTAATTGTCGCAACCGATGGCGCTACCTCAGCCGGGGCTCCAAACGCCATTGTAATCTCTGTCGGTCCCGGATGGGTAAAGTCGATTGCCGGTACCGCCGGACAGTTCGTTAAAACCAGTACCACGAACGGCTATAGTAACACTACAGCCGCGATTCCGAACAACTCATTCTACTATTCGGGCGGTAATACTCGCACCACCTACTCAACCGCCTGCACTCAGGCTTCAGACTGTAACGGATCGCTATATGTTAGCTTCATTGTCCGATAGCACTAAAATTAAATTACGTTCACATAAATTGCGAACAATATTAATCTACGCCGCCATACTTATTACTGCTATCGGGGGGGTCATAGCTTATCAGTTTTTAACTCGTAGTAATAATCCGATACCGGTCGTGCTACAATCCAAGCTTAATTTTTCACCCTTTGTGGTCTCGTTAAACTCAAAAAATTACACGACAACAGATTACAAGTTTACTAATGCGGAAAATAATGTCCAGGTTTTATCGTATGTCATTCATCTGAAAAACAACAACTCTGTTTTAATGTCAGAGTATACCCAACCTCCGGAATTCACGGAAATACCTGAGTACCAAAACCGTTTTCTGACTAACATTGCCAATCAATACGATACGATCCAAACGTCAAATGGAGTAATCTATCTGGGCCGTCTAACAAAACAAAACAATAAACAACTTGGTGTGATGCTAGAAAAAGGTCTATTAGTCCTGCTTAGCCCAGATAAGGATCTAGGCAAGGTTGAATGGCGCCAGTTAGGTGATGAATTTGTTATTCAAAAGCTAAATTAAATAGGGCTAATTGGTTTTCACCTCCAAATAGCCAATAACCATACCTGACTTTTTATTGTATGCACAAGTAACTGTGGCAGGCCAATTACCGACAGGTGCTGATTGCTCAACAGTCCAAGTCCACGATACCATTCCATACTCATCTGCAACCCTAGCGACCAAGCCCGAGTCACGACTGGCCACTTTGTTATATTCGACAACAATCTTGCAAGTTGCAAAAGCTCTGGTACGAACAATGATAGTCGCATTTTCACCTGGCGCTAACGGTGATGTAATCGACTGTACCGAAGCTCCTACGTCAGCATTCTCGGCCGGTAAGTTGTGTTTAATGACAGGTATCTTATTATTTTCGACAAGGTTATTTAAATTAGAGCTATCGTCTTTAACGATTTGACGTCCTGTATACCATGTATATGCAACACCGGCCACCATAAATAGAGTCGCTAGCGCTACAATACTAACAACTATATTGCGAATAAATTTTTTGGTTTTTAAACTTCTTACACCATTTTTGGCCATATTATTTAGCCTTCAGTGTTATTTTTTCTGATACTTATCAATCGACGCCGAAACTTTGCTGTCTTTTTTGAGGTTTTCAAAAAACAATATCTGCTGTTTGCTGATTATCATCTCGTCATCCGGCCCATGTATTTCGTTGC
Organism: bacterium; assembly: GCA_043743855.1. GTDB lineage: Bacteria > Patescibacteriota > Saccharimonadia > Saccharimonadales > Saccharimonadaceae > UBA1547. The sequence goes on along the minus strand of JAYTVU010000024.1, from coordinate 1,259 downwards.
CCAGTTTGATAAGTTGAACATCTGTCGCAGTTGAGGTGCTCGCGGCCTGGACGCTATCTGACGATGCTGCAGCCTTGGTTTGAAGGTAGTAAATGTCAGTTAGTTTCATGTAGTCACCATTTAGGGTTTGCAATTTGCCAAAATAAACCTGGCCGTTCGTAAAGAATACAGCTTGATATTTGCCACCGTCAATATTCGCCCCCATAGTTGATTGATAAAACATGTACCCGATTAGCCCTAAAAAGATTACAACTAAACTCACGCTTCCTGCAATAATAGCAGTCTTCATATTAAACTTTTTCTTCTTGCTACCATGCCTAGCATCAGACTGATTGTTTGAATGAGCAAGTGTATTATCCATCTATTTCTCCCCTATCCCTCACATTTTCGTTAGGTTAATTATAGCATAAGGGTCGTAAACTGGAAACAGCACACTACAGGGGTAGTTACAATTCAATCTGAAAACGTTTTTGATGCGAAATCTGCCCACTAATCAGTTTAACTCGATTTTTTGGTACATCATAATACTCTGCCAGTATTTTTGATACCGCCTGGTTAGCTTTACCATCAACCGCCGGTTCGCGAACAAAAACTAACAGTGAACCATCCAGACCGGGTTGCACTAATGGACCTTTTTTGCTGCTGGGTTTTACGCGTACTTCGACTATCATATACCTTAGATGACTAAATGCTTTGTAGGTTTCATAACATCATGTGCCATATGCATATAGGTGTCGACTGCATGGCGAGCTTGTTCAAGAAAATCATCCTTATCAACCCAGTCGTAGGAAGTATGTTCCCAGCTGAAAGTTACATCGGGCCTTTTTTCAACTTGGGCAACATACAAATGGTACATAGTCTTATGAGCTGAATAATCCCTGCCAGAGTATAACTTTTTGACTTTATCGGGATCAAGAACAATACATGTCTCCTCTAAAACTTCGCGAAGCATTGTTTGAAGTGAATTCTCTCCATCCTCAAAAGTGCCGCCAGGTAAATCTGGATCACCTGGAAAAGTCGGATGATCACTTCTTCGCATAATCAAATACTTGTTGTTTTCATCAATTATTATTACTTTGGCAACATTCTTCATATTGATTGATTATAGACCAGGATACCAATTAGCACTAATAGCCTTGTTTGCTATAATTATTACATGCCTTTCAATCACTACGCAAAGATAAAAAGGATTCTCTCAGGGCAACCCGAAGGCTGGATAATCAAACGAATCGACAAGCCTACTAGTGCAAAAAATTTCA
>JAYTVU010000023.1:0-24260 GCA_043743855.1 bacterium | reverse complement strand
AATTTGTCGTAGTTCTTGGGCAGTCATATTTAGACCACCCAGGTTAACATGTTTGTCTTTAAGGTTTATTCGCCCACTAAGTGTCGAACTTAATGTCGTCGGTTGCTCACAAATCTCTTTTAATAAAAAGTGATCATAGCCCTGTTTTTGAATAGCTTGCATATCAGTTTCGATTATTTCGACTTTAGCCGAAATCGGTTGGGCGGACAAATTACGTAATTCCACGCCATCGCGATTACAAATTGCCATCTCGCCATCATTCAAATAAATCGCATGGTTCGTAAAACCAATCAAGGCTGAGGCGTCACTAGCAATATATGTTTCATGGTCACCTACGCCAATAATCAAGGGACTACCAGACCTGGCGACAATAATCTCATCTGGATTACGAACCGAAACCACTGCAATTCCATATGTTCCAACTACCAGCTTTAATGCCTGCGTAACGGCGTCAACCAGTTTTGTCTCTGCGTCATACAACGAGTCAATTAATGCTGCCAAAACCTCAGTGTCAGTTTGAGTGACAAATTTGTGATTTTTCAGACCGGCCTTCAGCTCTTTGTAATTTTCAATAATTCCATTATGAACCAAATAAATATCGCCAGCCCGGTGAGGATGAGCATTAGTTTCGGAAGGTTCGCCATGCGTTGCCCACCGAGTGTGACCAATGCCAATTGTGTCATGTGATGGAGTTTTATTAGCCAATGATTCCAGTTCAGCAACCTTGCCCTTTGCTCGGATTAAAGTCGCGACATTTCCATCACTTATTGTGACAACCCCCGCCGAATCGTAACCACGGTACTCTAGCCGTTGAAGCCCACCAAGTAAATATGACCTAGCCTCTTTACTACCGACACATCCAACTATTCCACACATTACAAATTTACTCCATTCTTTGATGATATAACCCTATTAAATACACTTACTAAATAGCTATCATCGCCGTTATATGCCTGTACGCAAGCGGCTTCATTCTCTTCTTTTGATAATAGTTCCCAGGCAATATGCCTGTCAGACCTCTGCGCCAACACAGAAAAGAAAACTCTTTGAGTGCGACCATTGCCTTCCCTAAATGGGTGTAAGATATTTATTTCTGAATAATAATGGGCCAGCTTAATTGAATAATCACGATCTTCTAAATTATCAAGCTCAATATCAGAATTTAGTTCATCAAACACATTTTTTGCAGATTCGAATAAAAAAGCTACGGATGCAAATTTTGTTTTACCTTTTGATATTTCAATTGTTCGAAGCTTACCAGCCCACTGATATATAGTTGAAAACAAAATTTGGTGTATGTTTTGATAATACTCTAGATTGAGATCACCAGGTATCGGATTGTCTAATATAATCGCACTTTTTAGTGCACTAATTTCAGCCTCCACCTGATCCAATATGGACTGATTATTTATATCAAGAAGATTTCTTAATATGCCAGTTTTAAGATCGATATAAGGGTCTTTATCGATTTCGTAAATCATTACAGGCTATTGTCGCCCTATGATTGACCTTACTTCATCCATAACACTTCTATGTAGCTGCTCAGAGTCTATTAAACCCTTAGAATAATTATTCAAATATTTCATCGTTGCATCTGATGGACACAAACCTTCACACTTGACCGAGCCAATTGCCGCAGTGGTTATTTTTTTACGTTTTTCGATGTCTATTTTTTCATATTTCATATCTTAATTATACCATTTTTACCGGCTTTATACCACCTACTATCCCGTAGCCCTCAATTTTCAATTCTAAAGAAATTAACCTTGTAGTTTCTTCGCGACTTCACCAGTTCTATGACTAACATCTTTGCGTGAAACCAGTATGCCATTTGGGGTATTTACGACCACTACATTATTCAGACCTATAACAGCAATCGGCTTGTCGTTCTCTTCGTTGCGGACATAGACATTCTCGACATCAATCGTATGAATGTTTTCTCCATAAAAATAGTTGCCATGTTCGTCTTGTGGCACAACATCATGTAAATCTTTAAATGAACCTACATCCATCCAGTCAAAACTAGCCGATACAACTGCCAAACTTTTAGCCTTTTCTATAAGGGCAATATCAATCACTTGGTTATCTAGTGACAAGTATGCTTCATGATATTCTGGGCCACTAATTATTTTTATTGATGACAACTTATCATAATCTGACAATAAACCTGGAGCACTTAGCCGCATTTCATCCAAGAATGTATTTACTGAACCAACAAAATATCCACAGTTCCACAAATATTTACCAGATTCAACATATTCTTTAGCAGTTTCAAAATCTGGTTTTTCCTTGAATGATTCGACTTGGTATATACCTGCGGCTTCACTAATTGCACCGTCACGCTCAATATAACCAAAACCGGTTGATGGGAAAGTTGGCTCGATACCAATTAGTGTAATCTCGTTATTTTTTATTGATACCTTTGCCGCTGCCGCAAATGACCTAGCAAAACCATTTATGTCCCGAATAGCATGGTCTGAATGCACAAAGGCAATTGGCTCATCATTATCGTGATTACGGGCAATATAGTCTAAAGCAAAAACAATACAATGCGCTGTCCCACGTCGCCCAGGTTCAATCAAAAATTTATCCTTTGATAGCTCTTGTAACTGATTACGCACTTGGTCCGAGTGGCCAGCTTCGGTAACAACATACACGACATCACTAATCTTTGACGCACGTAAATACGCAGCCTGCAACATCGTCGTTTTACCCATTAGTTTTAATAGATGTTTCGGATTATCCGAAGTTGATAGTGGCCATAGGCGCGTCCCAGACCCGCCGGCAATAATTACTGTAATCATTGCCTCATTATATCATCAGGATAGATATTATTTGGTCCATAACACCGTAATAATGTTATAATAGTCGATATGACTAAAATGCTTATTACCGGTGGAGCTGGGTTCATCGGATCAAATTTTGTGCACTATACCATCAAGAATCGCCCTGAATATAAAATTACCGTTGTCGACAAGCTTACATATGCTGGCAATCTGGCAAACCTGGTGACGGTTCAAGACAGTATCAAATTTGTGAAAGGCGACATCTGCGACCGAGATTTAATGGATAAACTTATTGGCGAAACCGACATTGTAGTTCACTTTGCGGCCGAATCGCATAATGACAACAGTTTACGCGATCCTTGGCCTTTTATACAAAGCAACTTGGTCGGTACAGCCACAATACTTGAAGCAGTACGTAAACACGTAAAGCGCTTTCACCACATCAGCACCGACGAAGTCTATGGGGACCTCGAAATTAATGATCCTGCCAAGTTTACCGAAAATACTCCATATAATGCTAGTAGCCCTTACTCCAGCACCAAAGCCGGCTCAGATTTGTTAGTTAAGGCATGGATTAGAAGTTTTGGCATCAAAGCTACGCTGTCAAACTGTTCTAACAATTATGGTCCTTATCAGCACATCGAAAAATTTATTCCTCGTCAAATAACTAATATTTTAAGTGATGTTTCACCAAAATTATATGGCACTGGCGAACAGGTTCGTGACTGGATTCATGTTGATGATCACAACAGTGCAGTTCACGCTATAATTGACAGGGGCAGATTAGGCGAACTTTACCTAATAGGTGCCGATGGTGAACAAAATAATAAATATATTATCGAAACCATACTCGAACTTATGGGCAGGGATAAAAATTCTTATGAACATGTGACCGACAGACCTGGTCACGATCAACGTTACGCAATCGATAGTACAAAGCTCCGAACCGAGTTAGGCTGGAAACCAAAATACACAAATCTCCGCCAGGGTCTTCAAGCAACGATTGATTGGTACCGTAAAAATGACTCTTGGTGGAAGAGTGATAAAAAGTCAGTTGAAAAAGCTTACGCCAAGAGAGGTCAATAAAATATGAGTGAAAAAAACGAATTAGAATTTAGCAAAGAATTAGCTTTTCGCGAAACCACAATCCCCGGTCTTTTGATTGGAGATTTGGCGGTGTTTGGAGATTCACGCGGTTGGTTTAAAGAAAACTATCAAAAAGCCAAGATGGAAAAACTTGGTTTACCAGAATTTTCACCAGTTCAAAATAACATTTCATTTAATGCCGAAAAAGGTGTGACCCGTGGAATTCATGCCGAACCTTGGGATAAATTTATTTCAGTTGGTTCTGGGCGTGTTTTTGGCGCTTGGGTTGATTTACGCGAGGGTGAAAGTTTTGGCAATGTTTTTACGGCCGAAATTGACCCTACAACAGCAATTTTCGTTCCACGTGGTGTCGCCAATGCCTTTCAAGCCTTGGAAGACAACACAGTCTATACATATCTAGTAAATGATCACTGGAGCCCCGAGGCTCAGTATACATTTTTAAACCTTGCTGACCCCACGGTTGAGATTGACTGGCCCATTCCACTTGATCTGGCCGAACTTTCAGAAAAAGATAAAAAGCATCCAATACTTGCTGATGTTAAACCAATGAAGCCAAAACTTACATTAGTAACTGGTTCAAACGGACAACTTGGAAAAGCATTACAAATCGAATTTCCTGATGCTGAATTCACCGACTATCAAGAACTTGATATTACCAGCCCCGACCTTGATAGCGCCCGACCTTGGTCACAATATGACACGATAATTAATGCTGCTGGCTATACAGCCGTAGACAAAGCCGAGACACCAGAAGGTCGCGAAGCCGCTTGGAAAATTAACGCTGGTGCTGTTGCAAATCTAGGCCGAATTGCTGCAAAGTATAGCATCACTTTTGTGCATGTTTCCAGTGATTACGTTTTTGATGGCACAAAAACCAATCATAGCGAAGATGAACTATTTAGCCCTCTTGGTGTTTATGCCCAAACCAAAGCAGCTGGTGACATTGCCGCAACCATGGCTCCAAAACATTACGTAGCTCGAACTAGTTGGGTAATTGGCGAAGGAGGCAACTTTGTTCGCACAATGAAAGGACTCGCAGAAAAAGGCGTAAAGCCAAATGTCGTTAATGACCAAATCGGTCGACTCACCTTTACTGATGACCTGGCACGTGGCATAAAGCACCTGGTATCGACCAAGGCTCCGTATGGTACCTATAACTTGTCTGGCGATGGCGAACCAGCCAGCTGGGCAGAAATCGCAGCGGATGTTTATGAAATATTAGGGCACAGTCGTGACAAGGTAACCGGTATCTCGACCGAAGAATATTACTACGGCAAAGAGGGAATTTCCCCTCGCCCATTACAAAGCTCGCTCAACCTTGATAAAATAAAGGCTACCAGATTTAAACCAGCTGATTGGCGACAATCTTTAAAAGACTATTTAAATAAAGAGGAGATAAAAAGATGAACCCCGTTAGAGCTTTTCATTATGTTTACATTTTAAAGAGCTCAAAAAACGGAGATTGGTATACTGGATGCACGTCTGATCTACAAAAAAGGTTTAGTGAACATAATGAAGGCAAAAGTACTTACACAAAAGATCGAGGACCATATGAATTAATTTATTACGAAGCTGGTCTTAATAAAGATGATGCTTTTGCCAGAGAACGTTATTTAAAATCAGGAATGGGGAAAAGATATGTTAACAATAGACTTAAAAAATATTTTGGTGGAGCTCTAACGGGGTGAAAGGTATTATACTAGCAGGTGGATCGGGCACAAGACTTTGGCCAATAACAAAAGGCATCAGCAAACAGTTAATGCCAATCTATGACAAGCCGATGATTTATTATCCCCTAACTACCTTGATGTTATCGGGAATCAAAGATATTTTAATCATTACGACACCCGAGGATCAGTCACAATTCCAAAGGCTGCTTGGTGACGGTTCACAGTGGGGCATCAAACTAAGTTACGCCATCCAACCATCACCAGATGGCCTGGCGCAAGCATTTATTATCGGCGAGGATTTCATCGGCAAAGATAAAGTTGCTTTGGTTCTTGGCGACAACATCTTCCATGGAAACGAACTGGATAAATCACTAAAAAGCTGTGTTGATCCCGACGGTGGCAATGTATTTGCCTATCGTGTTTCTGACCCAGAACGTTATGGCGTTGTTGAATTTGATAAAAATAACATTGCTATTTCAGTTGAAGAAAAACCATCAAAACCAAAATCAAATTTTGCAGTTGTCGGTTTATATTATTACGACAATGACGTAGTTGAAATTGCAAAAAACGTAAAGCCAAGTGAACGCGGCGAAATAGAGATTACTTCAATTAATGCAGAGTATCTGCGTCGTGGTAAGTTATCTGTCACCACACTTGATAATGGCGACGTTTGGCTAGATACTGGCACCATAGAGAGTATGACTGATGCTGCGGATTATGTACGTGTAATCCAAACAAGGACAGGTAAGATTATTGGTAGCCCCGAGGAAGCAGCTTATCGCGAAGGCTTCATTGATAAATCTCAACTTAGAGACCTATCTCAACCACTTAAAAAATCTGGCTACGGCGAGTATTTAATTTAATGAATATACTCGTAACTGGTGGCGTAGGATACATTGGCTCGCATACCATTATCGAACTAATAGAAAGTGGCTATTCGGTCGTAGTTGCAGATAATTTATCTAATAGTAACATTGAGGCTTTGCATCGTGTTGAAAAGATAACAAAGACTAAAATACCTTTTTACAAAATTGATATACGCGACAAACAAGCCCTAGATAAATTATTTGCTGATAATAAAATTGATTCCGTTATACATTTTGCAGGTTTAAAATCCGTTGGTGAGTCGGTTAAACATCCGGTCGAATATTATGATAACAATTTAATATCTACTGTAGTCCTACTTGAAATTATGATTAAGCACAATGTAAAGAAATTAGTTTTTAGCTCAACGGCCGGAGTCTACGGTGAGCCAATTGAATTACCATTAAAAGAGTCTAGTCTTGTCGGAGTTGGTATATTTAGCCCATATGGACGCACAAAATATATGATTGAGGAAATCCTGAATGATTTAAGTTTCGCTGACAAATCATTAGAGATTGTAATCCTCAGATATTTCAACTTAGTTGGCGCACATGAAAGTGGACTAATCGGCGAAGACCCAAATGGTATTCCAGATAATATTTTGCCATATATATCACAAGTTGCCGCTGGTTTGCGCGAAAAGGTTAATGTTTTTGGCGACGATTATGAAACACCCGACGGCACGGGAGTACGCGACTATATACATGTGGTAGATTTGGCAAAAGGTCATATCGCCGCACTAAAACACATCAAACAAGGTGTTAATACGTATAATCTTGGTAGCGGTATTGGCGTTTCTGTATTGGATTTATTAAATGCCTACAGTAGGGCGATTGGAAAAGATGTTCCGTATGAAATAGTTACTAAACGACCAAATGATGTATCGTCTAACTATTCTAATGCCGATAAAGCTTGGGAAGATTTACACTGGAAAACAGAGAGAAGTCTTGAACGGGCATGTGAGGATTCATGGCGCTGGCAATCAAACAACCCGAATGGCTACAGGACTAGCTAGCAAGATCTCCGTTATTTTTTGTTAATTTTGTATCGTTCAATAGCATCAACTAGAGCTATCTTACGGGCAAGTCTAAATGTGATATCTCTCTGGTCTTGTTGGTGAAGGTAGTTATTTAATGCGTAAAATATAAAAGCGATAACGGTTCCATATAATATCAAATCTGCGCCCCTGCCGACACCGACTAAATGAGCAATATCGTTTGTAGTATCAGGAAAGATTACCGCAATAATCATAGATAGAGCTAATAATATCAACCCAATTTTTTTCCATGCTTTACCTGAATATGTTTTTCGGTTCCCAAGTGATAAAAAAATTATGACTACTGCAAGAACTATAACAATGGCTTGAATTATGATAATCATTTTGTAATTTTCCTTAATAGGGTGTCAAACCCAATATTTATTGCGTTTATCAAGGTCTGGCCTTTCGAAAGTGAATAATCACTATACTCGATAATCACTGGTACCTCTTTATATCTATAGCTTTGTTTTTTGATAATTTCCAATATTTCTGAAGCATGTGCCATATCTGGTAAAGTAACCTGCATCGTCTCGGCGACATGACGATTAAAAACGCGAAGGCCATTGTGTGTATCCGTAAGCTTCAAACCAGAAGTTAAATTACTAAACTTTATTGCAATTTTTAATATTATTTCTTTACTTTTCTTCATTCCGACAGTGCTCCCGAGAAACCGAGAACCAAGGATAATATCTTGTTCGTCTTTTCTTATTTCATCCAACATATTCATAACATCAGAAATTCTGTGCTGCCCATCCGCATCAAACGTTACAAAGTAATCAACTGGAAGCTGCCGAGCAAATTCAATACCAGTCTGCAATGCAGCCCCTTGTCCCATATTAATTGGATGCTCAACTAAATATGCGCCTGTTTTTGCAATTTCGTTCGATGAGTTGTCTTTACTCCCATCATTCACGCAAACAACGTGCTTAAACTGTTTCAGAACTGATTCAACAACACCATTAATTACTTTCGCCTCATTATAGACTGGGATTATAATGGCGACTCTGTCATTAATAACACTTTTCATTGCTATTATCTTATCAGTAAAAGTATGAGAATAAAACCACAAATCTCAATTCAGTAGCCTTGCGGTAATCGATTTGCTATTATAACTAGACATATGTCTAATAAAACAAACCGAAAACCATATGTTGACATCTTGCTACCATACTGGGGTGAGTTTAGTCTCTTAAAAAAAGCCGTAGATTCAGTCTTATTACAAACCGAACAGAACTGGCGACTACTTATCATTGATGATTGCTATCCATCTAATGAAGCAACTAAATACTACTCCAAATTTCCTGATAAACGCGTTACCTATTTCAGGCATGAAAAAAATCTTGGATTGGTTAGAAATTACAATTACGCGCTCAGTCAAGTAACCACCAACCATTGCGTAATAATGGGCTGCGACGACATAATGTTACCAACCTACCTTGAGACTGCTCTCACAAAAATTAACACGGCTGACTATTACCAACCTGGGGTGGATGTAATCGATGACAAAAATAGGGCGTACCTCCCATTTACAGACCGTATGAAGCGTTTTTTACGTCCAAAAAGAGAAGGGTTATATACAGGCGAAGCTATTGCTACATCCTTATGTCACGGTAATTGGACATATTTTCCTTCAATTTTATGGAAAACAGCAACTATCAAAAAGTATGGATTTGACCAAAATAAGCCGAACACTCAAGACATAGTTGCATTGATCAATATTTTATGTGATGGAGGATCATTATTCATAGATAATACTACAACGTTCCAGTACCGACGCTCCGCTTCTTCATTCTCAAGTAAAGCAAAGGGCGGAACCCGCTTTTATGAGGAAAAAGAAACTTACAATAACTTTGTTAAACGATTTCGTGAAATTGGCTGGAACAAAGCGGCGCGTGCAGCGCGCCTACATATAACAGTAAGATTTCACCGGATTATGTCATAGCGTTAGGGACAAATGTATTCCACTCTGCTACAATTATACAAAATAACAAAAGGTGTTTAACTTCAAATGGATACTTCATACTGGAAAAATAAAACCATCATGGTGTCGGGCGGTTTGGGGTTTATTGGCTCACATTTCGTCGAAGAGCTTGCCTTAGCTGGTGCTGATATTATCTGCCTCTATCGCAACCTTGGAAGTACGGGTTTACCAGTTTATGTAAATCACGAGAATATTAGATTTATCCAAATTGACCTGTTGGAACGTAATGAAATTGAAGCAGCTTGTAAGTATACCGCTCCAAAGATTGATTGTTTCATCCACTGTGCAGCACTTGATGGTAATACTGAGTTTAAGCTCAAGTACGCTGCCCAAATACTCGACACGAATAATCGTCTTGTCTCCAATGTGTTAAATAGTTGCCGAGTCGCAGATATAAAGAACGTGGTGTTGCTGAGTTCTGCTGAAATCTATTCACCATATGCTACTGGAGAAATCAGTGAGACCGATGATTATCATAAGTATTTGGGCTATACCGAAAATGGGTATATACTTTCAAAAGTTTTTGCCGAAATTCTAGCTGAACTTCATCATAAACAATATGGTATGCAAATCTATTTACCTCGCCCAACAAACGTATACGGGCCGAGGGATAGCTTCAAGGCAGAAACCAACCGTGTCATACCTAGTATGATACGAAAAGTCTCTTCTGGAGAGACAATCGATATTTGGGGTAACGGCAAACAAACGCGTAGTTTTATATACGTTAAAGACCTAGTTCACACTACGCTCCGAATGGTAGAAAAGAAAAAAACAGGGGCAATGAACATAGCAACAAAAGACCAAGTATCGATACTTGAACTCGCAACATATATATCCAAAGTATGTGGAGCAAAAAACCATATCAAATTAGACGAAACGAAACCTATAGGAGTAAAGGTACGATCACTTGATGTTACTAAAATGTATAGCATAATAGATTTTGAACCAGTTACGATTCATGAGGGGCTCATACATACGATTGACTGGTTTAGTGCCTAGTCTTAGATAAATTAAACTGGCAATTAAAACCAGTAATTAGATATCTTTCACCCACAAGCTTGCTACCCTCGGTTTATTTTAATAAATTAGCTCGTAAATTATTAAATATTATTAAAAATATTGTATACTTGTCTTAATGACGAATATAGTACTTTTTATTTATGCACTAGCATCCTCGCTCGGTTTAATACTCCTAAAGTTAGGAAGTAAAACCGGTGCACCCGTTGCTTTCATAGATAACAAACTTCACTTCAATCTAGGAATTTATGCCGTAAGCGGCATATTCCTGTATGGCGTAAGTTTTGTTATATACACCTACCTAATATCAAAGAACGACCTAGGCTTTATTATTCCAGTATCAACTGCTCTGGTATATATTTTCATATTTGCAGCTTCTTTCTTCATTTTTAAAGAGGTATTTACAGCGGTAAAAATAGTGGGTATACTCCTAATTCTGGGTGGGTTGATATTACTTAATATCCATAGGTAACCATACAAACTTAACCCCACAAATCCGCCAATTTTTTACTTTTTTATTAAAGCAACTATCTAGTAATATCTAAAGAATACTTTTATTGCAGTCATGGTTAATATTATTATCATGGTAACCGTAAATTCACGGACTAATGATTTATTACTAATTTGAATTAGCTTATTCTTTGTAGTAATAATAACGCCTTCACTGCACATTAGGTATTTAGTGACATAAAGCAGAAAACAGCCTAAAGTTGGTTACGTTGGAGTTGATTCTATGTCCTTATTATGGTTAAATGTATAGAGGAACCCAATGAAAATCAACAGAAAAAAATTCTCTAATATAGTATTTTGTAATACCACAAAACCGAGCACATCAAACAAAGGGTTGTTACTGAAGCAAAGAATATCTTTGCATTCTTTTCAGAAACAACTAGTCGTGTTTTTGTAATCATTCTCAACCCAAGCAAAACAAAACATATGGCAGGGATAAAATATCGTCCCTGTATACCTTCTACAAGGTAGCCGCCAATGTGCGTCCATGTCAAGAATAGAGTCGTAGCGACAGCTAAACAAGTTAGAGCGCTGGCTAATATGAACATTAATCCAGATAGTTTTGTGTGTTGAGTTTCTTCTCTGTCTTCATTATGGTTAGCACTAATTTTTATAAATGCAGTGGCTACTAATATCAACATAAGTGAGTCGACAACTAACCATGGCATTAATATAAAACTTGATCCAAAAGTTCCTATTATTAACGGTGGCCAGTTTATCATCACAACAGTCCTAGCAATCGTAGCTATATATCCAAAAGGATTCGATAAAATCCAATGTAATTGACCGGCCAGACTGGTATATGGTAGAGGCGTAGATATAATACGCTGTACACTAATGGTTCCTACCACGGCAATAATTAAACAGACTGCAGGTATTACATACCTGACTATCTTGCGGGTTGTAACCGTTGTTTTATTACCCATTGGCAATAAAACGAGAGGTAGAATTAGTATTACGTAGGGCGGCTTAATAAGGGTGAGTAGCCCTGCCGACAATAGTAATAAAATCATATAATACTTACCTCGGTTCTTATTTTCATAAATCAAATTATAAGTCAAAGAGAATAGCACAAAACCTAGTGCGAACAACAAAGAGTCGACATTTACGACCGATGATTGATATAAACAAGTCGGTAATAGCGCTGCCACAAATATGATCCATTTTGCAGATTTATTTTTAATCAATAAGATTGATAGGGAAACTAACAAAATGTACATAAAGAGTGTTGCTAGCCTTGCAGAGTATAGCAGCACTAAGGCCGTTGGGTTAAATGGATTAGCAACCATCATCCCTAATGAAGGCGCTAGATATGATATTGCGGGATAGGTAACCGCCCCAAGCGGGTTCGCCACTTTTGTATCTTTGCTTATAGTTACGCTACCTATTTTTATGTATTCAGACACATCATCAACCTGTCGGGCATCTCCAAGGTTATTGTTTATATCGCGTGAGAACAAATTGCTAAGTTTTACAAAAGAAGATGGTGTATAGCCACTATATGATTTCTTACCGTTAATAACCTGCTCATCCTGGTTTAATCTTCCTTCACTAATCTGATATGCACGGAAGACATGTACACTTTCATCAGCACCCCACAAAGGCGGCGTCAAGAATACTAATGAAATGCCAAAAACCATCGCTATAACGGCAAAAAGCCAATGCACCTCGCCGAATTTAGAAATTATTTTTTTTAGCTTCATGTCCATACCATTATCTCATATAAACTGTTAAACATGCTCCTAATATGGTAAAATACATACAGTAATATTCTAAATAAAAAATAAAATAGATATATGATAATAAAAAGTATTAATAAATCAGTTACAACCAAAAAACTAGTTATTTCTTCTGTTGTTTTGGCTGTTTTGATTGCTACGTTTATAATATTAGAATTAACGGGAATGACCCATATCACTAATCTTTCGAGAACAACAACTGATACAAATAACTCCGCTTCGTCAGATTCTGCAAATAAAAAGAAATTTATCGAAGACAATACCAAAAACTCTGGTATCTATAAAGGTCCTGCAGCCAGTGATATTAGTCTATCTTCTACGATAGAAGCTGATGGTAGTGTCACTATATTGACTCAGCTCAAGAACTCTTCCGATGGGAGATGTGATTTAACAATTACAAGTAGTGATAACACATATAGTCAGTCAGTGCCTGTTATATACCAGCCTTCTTTTTCAACATGTGCGGGATTCAATGTTCCTAAAAACACACTGCCGGTTGGGAACTGGCAAATATCTCTGACAGTATCTTCAAAGGGAACGACTAACTCAAAAACGATTTATTTGGTAGTAAGGTGATGATTAATACCGTAAAAGCATCAAAGATTGTAATAATCCTGCTTTGTATCGGATTTGTCTTTTCTTCTGACCAGACGGCACAAGCCGTAACTGCATCTGAGTGGAAAGCGGGCAATATTATTGATGACGTCATATTCACAGATAAGGGGTCTCTGAGCGTTGACCAAATTCAAACCTTTTTAAATAGTAAGGTTGGGACTGGTACAAATGGCGTTCCTGGACAATGTGATACCAATGGGACACGAACATCCGAATGGGGTGGTGGTACCAGGGCTCAATATGGAGCGTCTGTTGGAAAACCTGGACCGTTTACGTGTCTAAAGGATTTCTATGAAGTACCGAAAACAGAACCTGGACCAGGAATACCAGAAAACAACTACGGCGGCAAGCCAACACCAGCTGGAGCAAGAAGTGCTGCTCAGTTAATTTGGGATGCAGCACAACGATATAACATTAGCCCTAAAGTACTATTAGTTAAGCTCGGCACTGAATCTGCTGGCCCACTAACATCGGATGATTGGCCATTCCTTAGCCAATATACCTACGCTATGGGAGCACATTGCCCAGACGTTTGGGACCCTGTACAACAGAAGTGGGTTGCTAAGTGTGATGTAAATTATTCAGGTTTTTCTATACAAATTTCTGAGTCCGCTAAGATGTTGCGTGGTTATTTAGATAACATGACTCAGCCGTGGTGGCCATATAGAAAGCCGTATCAAACCAACAAGCTATTATATAATATGGACGAAAATGCCTGTGGTTCATCAAATGTTTATATAGAAAATAAGGCTACTGCCGCACTGTATACATACACTCCCTACCAGCCAAACGCAGCTGCTTTGAATAATATGTATGGCACAGGAGATAGTTGTAGTGCATATGGAAACCGTAATTTTTGGCGAACATTCAGTGACTGGTTTGGATCAACTTCCGGCTTACTAGTTAAAGTGAGGGACGGTGATGGCACGATATATTTGAACTTTGGTGGCACTTACTACCCAATCCCATCCTGGGATATTATTCGTGCTTACGGGCTTGGTGGGACGCCACTTACTCTTATCGACAGATCTGCGCTCCAGGATCTCAGCCAAGGACCACTATTGAGCCAGGTTGTAAGGTTTGGAGATAATGCGACTGTTTATTTGGTAGAGGGTGGCTCATACCACCCAGTGCAAGACTGGACAACGCTTGCTCGTTACGGTTTTGACAGCAATAACAAGGTTGATTACACAAACACTAACCTACTCAACATACTAAGGTCTGGCGATACTATGTCTGTTTTTGCTCGACAGCCAAATGGTGCAATATACTACGTAGACTCTATGAAGAAACACATATTCCTAGATTACAAAACATTTAGCAATGTTGGGCCTAGTCTTTCATCGAATGGGCAATTAAATTTTTCAAATCTTTCAAATGAATTTATGAATAGACTTAATGATAGTAGCCCTATGCTCATTGATGGATCTTTTGTTAAGGCGTATGGTCAGGCGACGGTATACCTTTATGACAAAGGTTTACTCAGACCTCTTTCATATAATAACTGGATGTCTTGGGGGGCAAGATTAGACTATGATAATATCAACCCTGTCAGCCTTAGCCAAATAACAAATGGCACTATTGCTCCGACGATTATTACCGATGGGACTGCTCGTTATTTAGTAAGCTCGGGGAAAAAATATATATTTGACGCCAATACTCAGAGCTCCTGGGGGCTGGCTGACAATCAATTTAACCTAGTGTCCAGCCAGGCCTTAGATCGCCTTACAGCAGGCGACCACGTCAAGCTTCTTATAAGACTCTTTGATGGCTCAGTATACAAGGTTAGTGATGGATCTCGTACGGCGATACCGTCACTAAATGATTTCAATGGTTTTGGCTATTTATGGGCTGATGTATTGAACGTAGACATCAGTGTACAGAGTGTCCTACCTAATAGTGGCATGCTGGCTTTTTCCCCAGGAAGCCTAATACGCTTACCGGATGGTAGTGTTTCGTGGGTTGATAACAATAACACAAGATGGACCTTCCCTTCTGCAGATAGTTTTAATAATTTTGGATTAAATTGGGGCGATATTAGAAATTTCGATTTGCATTCGCTCGATAACTATATTACCCAATCACTACAGCAACTGATACAAGCGCCCGATGGGGCTATTTACCTGGCAGAAAAAGGTCACCTTTTAACGGTTGACCCACAGGCTTATGGAGCGACCCAATATAGTTTTAGTGGTTGGGTTAAATCAAGACTTAGCTCGTCTTTAATAAGTAAGGTACCAATTGGTCCACATCTTTCTCAATTCATCCAGGGAAGTAGCGCAACTATATATAAAGTCATAGATGGTAAAAAGTGTGCTGCAAGAAGCCCAGGCAGTTTTATTGCCGCTGGTGGTGATTGGAATACAATTACAAAAGTCTCTGACGGATTCTTAGCTAAATTACAAAACGGCGATACATTTTAAATACAGTCACAAAATCACACTCACTCATAGCCACTTCATCATGCACCCTTTTTAATGTACAATAGCTAGATAGTTATGTCATCCAAAATCATTCATAAAACCAAAATTGCTTATAATTTACTACGAAGTGATGGCGTGTTGGCTGTTGGTATACGAAGTTTAGAATTTATTCAAAAAAAAGTTAGATCAAAAAATAGAAATACACATCAAGGCCAAATATATACAGTAGCTCGCTATGAAGACGTTCTTAACTCTAACTTAACACCTAAGCGTAATAAATGGAAAGGTGTTCTCCTCCCAAATGCAAAATTTGCTTGGATTATGCCACCACCGGGCAAAGGCAGTGGTGGCCATCTTAATATTTTTCGATTTATTGAGTTCCTGGAACTGGCTGGCTACGAGTGTAGTATTTACCTTTACGTTAACGGCAAGCACGGAGATATAAGTTCCGTTAGGACTATTATGGGAGAGTCTTATCCTAAGATTAAAGCCGCTGAGTCTATGTGTTGGTTAGAACCAAACGAAGAGCTTAATGATATGGATGGCATATTCGCAACAAGCTGGGAAACAGCCTACGCTTCCTACGTATTACAATCATCGGCAAAAAGATTCTATTTCGTGCAAGATTTTGAACCTTATTTTTACCCTGTAGGCGGCATGTCTACATTGGCTGAAAATACGTACAGGATGGAATTTTATGGTATTACTGCCGGTGGATGGCTAAAAAAGAAGCTGACAAGTGGCTACGGCATGGCAGCAGATTCTTACGATTTTGGATCCGATGAAAAAATATATAAATATACAAATAGCGGAAAACGTAATGAAATATTCTATTATGCTCGCCCATATACCGAAAGGCGTGGATTTGAAGTTGGCGTTTTGGCATTAGACATTTTTCACAGAACCCACCCAGAATATACAATTAATATTGTAGGCTGGGACGTTTCAGGATACCATATACCATTTCCATATATAAATCTAAAAACGCTCGAGATAAACCAACTCAGCGATCTATACAATCGCTGCGTAGCCGGCCTTGTACTTTCCTATACAAATATGTCACTTCTCCCCCTTGAGCTTCTGGGTTGTGGCACAATACCAGTTGTAAATGATGGAGAAAACAATCGATTAGTTTCAGATAATCAATACATAGCCTATTCAGAGAACAGTCCTATAGCTCTAGCAAAGCAGCTTTTCATCGTTGTTAGTCGCAAAAATATACAGGCATACTCTAAAAAGGCTTCTGAAAGTGTTAAAAAATCAGATTGGCAAGCTTCAGGAGATAAATTTGTAAAAATAGTCGAAAGAGAGATGCAGAATAATGACTAAAATAGTTGTTTTCGGTGGCGATGGTTTTATAGGTAGACATCTTGTAAAAAAGTTGGCTACTTCTAATGTTCAGGATGAGATAATTGTGTTTGATAGATTTAAATCAAATAGTACCAAACCGGATAACCCCTTCAGCCAATACCAAAACGTACAGATTACACCAGGTAATTTTTTTAACCGAGAAGAGGTCGGTAATTCACTAAAAGGCGCAACGTATGTGTTTCATCTCATATCTTCGACAAACCCAGCAACTTCCCAAAATGATCCACTTATAGATATAGACACGAACATACGTAGTAGCGTCGAGTTATTTCAATTGTGCGTTGAGAACGGCGTAAAAAAGGTTATGTTCTTTTCTTCAGGCGGTACGGTATACGGTGACATAGATAGTGAAAAGATTGGGGAAGACTCTGTCCCCCAGCCTCTTTCACCATACGGGATTGGCAAATTAACGATTGAACACTACCTTAGGTACTTCAAACACACTCATGGTCTTGATCACATAATATATAGAATTGCCAATCCATACGGTCCTGGTCAAAATATATTTGGCAAACAAGGCGTAATACCAATATTTATGCACCGTTACATTACAAATGAGCCATTAGTGATTTACGGTGATGGCACTATGATGCGTGACTATATATATATTGATGACCTCATTTCAATGATTGTCGGCTCATATGGTAAAAAAAGTGACAACACTGTCTACAACATCGGTAGTGGTAAAGGCACAAGCATAAATGACCTAGTTGCGGTAATAGAAAATTGCTCGCGATATTCTGTAGAAAAAACACACTCCGAAGTCCCATCTACTTATATTCAAAATAGTGTTCTTAATATTGAGCGCTTTACTGGAGACTTTAATCTTCACCCAATTATAAGTTTAGAGGATGGCATTAAAAGGACTTGGGATTATGTCAAAGGTCTTTAAAGATAAATACATCAGTGTATTTATACCAACCTACAACGCCAAGGAGTACCTGGCTGACTGTGTGAACGCCATATTGAGTCAAGAACTTCCAGTTGGGTATGCTCTAGAAATAATAATAATTGATTCAGGATCAAGTGATGGAACAGTCGAAATTATTGAATCATATGGTGATAAAATTAATTTTATAAAAATACAAAAGTCTCAATTTGGTCATGGAAAAACCCGTCAATATGCAGCAGAAATAGCAAAAGGTGATTTTATCCTATACTTAACACAAGATGCAACGCCATCTAATAACAGGTGGATAAAAAATATGATTGAGCCATTTTTCATTAGTGATAAAATTGGTTGTGTTTTTGGTCGTCAAATGCCAAGACCAAATGCAATTCCCACTATAAAACGTGAGATTTTAACTGTTTTTGGAAACTTTGGTGCACCAGATTCAATTACCTTACACCGTAATAAGTCACTGGTCGATAACTACTTAATGAACACGGTTAATACATTCTTTTCTGACGTAAATTCAGCTATACGTAAAGACTTGATAAAACAAATCCCTATTAGGGATGTAAGATACGCAGAAGATCAAGCACTTGCGCAAGATATGCAAGCTGCTGGTTACCTAAAGGCTTATTCTGTTCAAGGTTCAGTATGGCACTCTCATAACTACAGCGTGAGGGACTTTTATAAAAGAAAGTTCGATGAATATATCGGACTACAAGAAAGTGTTAATTATGAAATCGTTCCTTCTATTAAACTGTTACTTCTGGGCTGGATTAAGCCAACCATTGCTGACCTTAAATTTATTCGTCACGATGGTGAATACGGGAGAAAGACTAAAATTAAATATATAATTCTGTCTTTTGGATATAACTTCATGTCTAATCTTAGCAAATATCATGCTGGAAAATATATAAATAATCCTAAGATGAGACAAAAGATATCACTTGAGTCCAGCAGAAAACAACAAAAATAGATTGTATTAATCTATTTTATATGATCTTGTGACCACTCTGGTATATTATTAGACTCATATGGACGATCAATTACGCCATCAATGGAAATTTCATAATTATTCTTACCGTCTATTTCCGGTACAATAGTAAAAAGACGCTCTAAAGCATGAGCAAAAGTACCATCTATTTGTCCTGCTTCAGGCTCAAATTTATATATAGGAAATTTTAGCAACGAATTTATTGAATCAATCCTCGCCCAAAACATTGTTCCTCCAAAAAACCCATATTTGCTTCGATCAACTTGAAGATATAAATCTGCGTTCCTTTTCCCATACATTTTCTTAAGTACGTCGGTCATATGTTCACCATTAGCAGGAAAATTAACAGTTAATGGATAATACACTCCAGCAGGCCCCACTATGCCAGTTTTAATATTCTCAAGCTTATCAACCACCTCATACATTATATCTCGGTCGTTTGACAGCAATACATCCAACATATCGTTTAGCCATTTCTGACCATCTTCTCTATGAGTTGATTTTTTGGAGTGTAGTTTTAAGATATAAACATAACCTACCTTTTGTAATATATTTGCAATTTTTATAAATGGCAAAACGTCCCTACCTCTATTTGGAATTAGTATCACTTTTGCATCATTAAAATCTTTTAGTATATTACTAACAAATGGTTTATTTTTTTCGGGCATTGTAATAAACAAATCATATTCAAAATAAGATAGACATGATTTTATTTTTTTAAAAAAAATTGGCCAGGAATCCACGTAATATAAATGTAATATTACGGCCATTTTTTTATGCTTATTATTCGCTACTTTCAATACGTTTATGGATTCAGTATATGATATCTCCTCTAATAAAGATGGCAAAATTCGATAAGCATTCTTAATACATTTTTTACTTTTTC
Source organism: bacterium (assembly GCA_043743855.1). Lineage (GTDB taxonomy): Bacteria > Patescibacteriota > Saccharimonadia > Saccharimonadales > Saccharimonadaceae > UBA1547. The sequence goes on along the minus strand of JAYTVU010000023.1, from coordinate 4,366 downwards.
TATACACAATAACAACCTATCACATCGAATTCATATTAAAATTCCATAAATTACGAATTTTTCTATATATTCTATATATAATATGGCTTTTAATACCTGCTAATTCTAACGCAATTTTTTCTTTCTCTTCTTTTGCTACTTTAAGTTCAATTATCTCTTTAGACATCACCCCATATTGTTTCGTTAATTCCTGGATTGAAGATCCTAGTAATCTCATATATTCAGCCGTCATTTCAGTATGTTTTTTTATGTCATATTTTGGTAACACTATATCAATATCATTAATCTTAGAAATCACATAAAAAGTTCGATAGCCTTCTTTTGGAAAATCTTTGAATGCAAAATTGTTCACATAAATATCATTAAAAGCAACCAAACTACTAGCTATATGCGAATTTACTTCACCAATATTACCGGGTAAAAAAAAGCTATTTCGTAACATGTTACCCCATAAACCAATAGATGTATGGTCAATTGATTTGTAGTATATTCCCTTATGCTTTCTGATTAATCTCTCGAGCCATTGTTTTGACGGTAATATATAGTCACGATGCTCTTCAAGCCATGTATAACCAAAACCAGTCATACCTTGATAAAAAGCATTACTAATGGCTTCTTCCGATTCGCTAGCCTCTGACTTAAAAGGTGCAGCTATAATAATATACTCACTCGCAACTCGAATAACCTCATTAATAAAAATATCACGCTCGCCAGGCTTTACATGTTCAAGTGTGTCGCAGCTAATCACGAAATCAAAAGTATTATCTTTAAACGGTAATTTAGATTCTGTAACTTTTAAATAATTTTTTAAATTACTATCTTCTTGAATATCAACAACCGTTATTTGTGCTTCGGGTAGTAGATCAACTAGAGCACCATTATACCCACCAATATCAAGAATCTTTAAAGGCTCATATTTTTTACCAGAAATGATCCTTTTTATTAATTCTGCCGTAATCACATAGCGAGTGATATAGGATGCTTCAAGTTTTTTTATCTTTTTTGGTATAATCGGCGATAAGTCTGTTAAGTCAATTTTTTGCATCTTTTCGACTCCTATTTGTCGTTATAGCCATATGATCCGAAAAGGAAAAAATCGAATGAGGGTTTTTCCCGCCTTCAATGAAAAATCTCACAGCAGCAGGCTGTTGATCGAAGAAAACAGTCGCCGAGTTATTAGCTATTGCTGGCTCAACTATATACTCGGCACTGTTAAGATTTCTTGGCAATTCAATACTGAATTCTATATCATCACCAGGACCAAATATACCGGTATTTTTATGTCCATCTATCAATGAATTAACCGCCAACACAGCTTTGTCTGCATCTTTCTGCCAAATAGTTACACCAAATATCGGGTCACTTATGGTTCTAAACACTTTTATTTTACACTTTAATTTAATTTTATCGCCAAATAAAAATTTAGTTGAATTTTCACCTTTTTCATTCTCTAAGACAACGTCTACTATATTTGCATATTCAACGTTAGAAGAATTTTGAGAGAAAGATGTTCTAGATTTATTATTATCTAGCTGATTCAACACTATACTCCTATAGCTTTTCAACACATCATCCATTGAACCGTAAGTAATTACTTTTCCTTTTTCAACCAGCACACCTCTATCACAAAAACGCTCCAGTGAACCCTGATCATGAGATACAAAAATAACAGTTGTCTTACTCTCTTTTAGTTCATAGAAGTAGTCATAACATTTCTTTTGAAAGGCCGAATCGCCAACAGCTAAAACCTCATCCAACAGCAAAATATCACTCTTTGCGCGAACAGCGATCGAAAATGCCAAACGCACTTGCATACCAGATGAGTAATTCTTTAACTTTTGGTCCATAAATGGCTCTAGTTCAGCAAAATCGACAATACTATCATACATAGCTTCGATTTCTTTCCTACTAAAACTAAGGAGAGCGCCGTTCAGAAAAATATTTTCTCTGCCTGTTAACTCTGGGTTAAACCCCACGCCCAATTCAATGAATGGCGTTAGGCTACCTTTAATATCAATTAGTCCTTTGTCTGGAACATACGTACCAGCCAACAGTTTAAGCAGTGTGCTCTTTCCACTTCCATTACGTCCAACAATTCCAAAAAATTCACCTTTTTTTACTTCAAACGAGATATCGTTAAGAACTTTAAGTGTCTCGTATCCCTTGACGCCTTTAAATACATTAATAATTTTCTGTTTAATACCACTGTGTTGTTCGTGAGGTAATTTAAATGATTTATACAAATCCTTTACAACTGCGGCGTTTTCATTTTCCTTTGCCATTACACATTCTCCGCAAAATATTTAGAGTTCTTTTTGAAATATAGCGAGCCAGTCAAAAATACCAGAATGGCTATACTGATCGGGATAATAACATACCAACCATTTTTAAATAAAGTAGCCACAGTAGCAGTTTCATGCGTAACTAAACTGTACCTGGCATCCTGTATTGCCTGGGCAAGCGGGTTCATCATCAAAAATTTAGCAATAAGTTGACTCTTTGTAACTACCACAGATAGTGGATAAATGATGGGTGTGGCATAAAATGCAGCTTGCATAATTATTTCCCATATATGACTCGTGTCACGGTATTTAACATAAAGGGTTGACAAAAAGAATGCCAAACCAAGCGCCAGAATATATATTTCAATAATATATAATGGCAACATTAAAATTGATAAATGTATTTGTACACCACTTATAAGCATAAGAAAAGCAACAATTATTAAATTTAGAGTCAAGTTGATAAGTGCAGATATTGACGTCGACAGAACGACAATATATTTCGGGAAGCTAATCTTACGAAGTAAATCACCTCTTCCTACGATAGAGCCCATGCCTTGATTGGTTGTCTCTGAAAAAAACGTCCAAAGAACGATACCAAACAACAAATAAACGGGGTAATGCTCTACGGAACCGATTTTTATCAACAAACCGAATACAACATACATTATTGCGAACAAAAAAAGAGGTTTGAGCAAAGACCAGGCGTATCCAAGGATAGAACCTTGGTAACGTAATTTAAAATCAGTAACCACCAACTCACGCAGTAATATCCGATTTCGGCGACTAAATACATTTGAAACTTTCATAAGATATGTAAACCATTATATAATAGGTTGAAGCTTATGAGTAGAGTTGCAATTATTGTATTAAACTGGAATGGAATTGATGACACTTTATTGTGCCTTGATTCACTGTTGGCCCAGACTTATAAAAATTTCCATATTGTTGTAATTGACAATGGGTCAACCGATAATTCAAGATTTTTATTAAGTGATTATCAGAAACAACACACTAAGGACGTTACGGTTATATATAACAAGATTAATCTTGGTTTTTCTGGCGGTGTTAATACTGGTATCGAATGGGTATTAAACGAAGATTTTGACTATGTTGCACTATTTAATAATGATGCGACGGCAGATAAAGATTGGCTTAAAAATTTAATGAAAGCAACAAACAACAAAAAAATTGGCATTGTTACTGGTTTATTACTACACGAAGGTGGAAAAACCATCGACAGTACTGGTGACTGGTACACAAACTGGGGCCTTCCTTTCCCGAGGAATCGAAATGACAAAACCAACAAGGCACCAAAAAACGGGTTTGTTTTTAGTGGCAGCGGTGGTGCCAGTATTTATAAAACCTCGATGTTGCGAGATATTGGATTGTTTGACGAGGATTTTTTTGCATACTACGAAGACGTCGATATTAGTTTTCGCGCCCAACTGGCCGGTTATAAGGTCGCCTATACTCCAGATGCAATAGCCTATCATAAAAGAGGCGCCACCAGTGATAAACTCTCAGGTTTTGCCGTATATCAAACATTTAAGAACCTGCCACTGTTATTTATGAAAAACGTTCCGTCAGGATTATTACTACCGATTGGGATAAAGTTCTATTTTGCATACTGGATGATGTTATTCAACGCGATCAGTAAAGGTCATGGCAAATTTGCCATAAAAGGCGCTTGGATGAGTTTTATACTTGGATTTAAAAAGCTTGGCGAACGTCAGTTAATCCAAAAAAATAAACGAGTGACTACAAAATATATTAAAAGTATTATCTGGAAAGACCTACCACCAGATCAAACCGGGCTACGTAAATTACGTAAAATTTTCACTGGTAAAAATTAGCAGGTAATCATTTTATCATTTAAAACTTTTTAAGCTGCCTTTTATGAACTCGGAAGCCTTGGCAAGAAATAGTTCTTTTTTTGATAGTCGAGAATAGTCGTCAATCAATCTGACAATATCATCTTCGTCAGATAATTTTTCAGAATCAGTGTGTTGCCATACCTCGGCAACAATCGTATAGGCATTGTCACAACCAATCAATCGATGTCTTTCGTTGGGTTTGAATTG
>JAYTVU010000022.1:0-20643 GCA_043743855.1 bacterium | reverse complement strand
GACATACACTCATTAGACTTATTTGAAAGTGGTGTTATGAAGGGTGATGGCAATCCTTCTGCTGGGGTATTTAACTACGATGATATTCAGGCGTATATTGCAAAGAACCTTAGTAGCAATCCTGTAATCAGGGAGGCAGCCCCGGTCGTTGTATTAAATGGTACAGGTCAAGCTGGGTTTGGTCAGACAAAAGCGGACAACCTAATAAAAGATGGATTCAACGTAATTCATACTGACACTGCCCCAGATGGTATGTATGGAAAGGTTGAGATATATCAAATCGGTACCGGAAATACGGCCACGGCCACCAAGCTTGTAGATATATATAAAGTTAAAATCAAAAAAACTGCACCACCAGTGTCCGTTAATGGCGATGTCCGCTTCGTCATTATCTACGGTGCAACTAACTAGTAAAACTAACATGGTATACTGGTAAATGATATGGAGTTTTTGAAAATTATTAAAAGACGATCGTTTATAAACGAAGTCGTTTATGTTGCTTTGAACATTGGCTTGGCGGTTTCGCTGATGTTGATAATTCGGTTTACTGGGTCTCTGACATTAGCGTTCATATTGGTATTATTAAGCAAATGGCGTATTTTTGCTGTTAGACCAAGGTTTTGGTTCGCAAACATTCAAGCTAATCTGGTAAACGTTATCGTCAGCGTCAGTTTCGTAGTGTTCTTGTACGTTGTAAACTCTGCGAACATTGGATCAACTCAGTCTTTGATCTTGCAAAGTATATTAGTATTGATAGATATTTGTTGGTTGCTATTTCTAAAATCTCAATCGAAGCGAATATACATAGTTGCTCAGGCTGGTGCAGCTCTTTTTACTGGTATAACGGCATTATTTTCAATGTCATACGGTTGGATGGCAACACCAGTTGTTTTGCTATCATGGTTAGTTGGATATGCAACAGCCCGTCACATACTGAGTAGTTATGATGAAGAAAGCCATACCGAGTTTCTAAGCCTAACCTGGGGGCTAGTTCTAGCCGAGATTAGTTGGTTGGCATATCACTGGACAATCGCTTATCCGCTACCTATATTGAAAAACTTTTTATTACCGCAGGTTTCTATCATAGCAACGTGTTTTGCTTTTTTGGCATATAAGTCTTATGACTCTTATTATCATCATGATAAAGTTAGGTTTAATGACATTGTTTTACCGCTTGTGTTTACGGTTGGTATTATTAGCATATTACTGCTAGCTTTCAATGTTGTTGTATAAAATAAAATTTAAGTAGTCTTAGTACGCTTAAAAGCAATGATATAGTCGATTTCGTAGGCCAAGTCTAGTGACATTTTTTTTGCAAATTTTATCAACGGAATATGTTGCATAGGATCAGCTTCTATAATCACGTAACCTCCAAACCTAATAATTTTCACGGATTCGATTAATAATCTTTTGATTAATGATTTTCCACCATTTGTAGCAAACAAAGCAAGCGGCGGCTCATAGTTAGTTTCTTTGGATCTTTCCCAGTTTTTATCAACGTAGGGCAGGTTAGCGATAATAATGTCAGGGTGCAATTTAATGTCCTTAAGCAAGTCATTTTTCGTAATCGAGACTTTTGCTAATAATTTTTTTGCATTTTCTGAAGCCACTTTTAATGCACTACTACTTATATCACATAGAGTAACATCTAACACAGGAAACTCTAACTTGGCTGTAATGCCAAGGCATCCGCTTCCAGTCCCAATATCAAAAAGCCTAATTTTATTTCTGGAATCGAATCGAGATTTTATAAATATATCTTTTAAAACTTCAATTATAACTTCAGACTCAGGGCGGGGGATGAGTGTATTGGGTGTGACAGAAAACTGTCGACCATAGAATTCTTTGTATCCGATAATATATGCAATTGGAACGTGTGTTAGCCTTTTTTCAAGCAGTAAGTTGACTTTATGTAGGTCGCTATCAATAATCAAATCATCAGCGTGAGCATGCAGGTAAGTGCGGTTTTTAACGAGAGCAAAAGCTAGCATTAACTCGGCGTCCAGTCTAGCACTATAGATGAACGAATTATTCAATTGAATCTGGGCTTCATCTAGCCAGACCTTAATTGCTAGCATTGGCGGCAGCGAGTTCACGCTCGTAATTTTGTAAGTGTTCGAATAAATCGTCAATATCACCGTTCATTGCTCCCGGCACGTTGCTGCGAGAATATCCGATGCGATGGTCGGTAATACGGTCTTGCGGAAAATTATACGTGCGAATCTTTTCCGAACGATCACCCGAGCCAATGAGGCTTCTGCGTGTAGCAGTTTGCTTCGCTTGTTCGGTATCGATCTTTTGTTGGAGAAGTCGACTGCGTAGAACACTTAGGGCTTTATCCTTATTCTTAATTTGTGACTTTTCATCTTGGTTCGTAACTACCATACCGCTTGGAATGTGGGTTATTCGTACGGCACTATCAGTCGTATTAACACTTTGACCACCATGTCCACTAGCTCGAAAGATATCAATCCTCAGGTCGGCCGGATCGATTGTAATATCAGTCTCTTCGGCCTCGGGCATGACTGCAACTGTTACGGTACTGGTGTGAATGCGACCTTGTGATTCGGTAGTGGGTATACGTTGGACTCGGTGAACACCTGATTCAAATTTAAGTCGTGAATACGGGGCGTCACCTTTAACGCTGAAGATAACCTCTTTGTAACCACCTGTGTCATTGGCGCTCTCGCTAATTAATTCGGTCTTTAGATGGTGTGATTCGCAGTACCTTAGGTACATTCGGTATAGTTCTGCCGCAAACAAGCTAGCTTCATCACCGCCGGCGCCGGCACGGATTTCAATAATGACATTTTTGTCGTCGTTCAAATCTTTTGGCGCCAACATCGTAAATAGTTCATCTTCAATATTCTGCAATTTAATTTGAATATCATCGACTTCTTGCTTGGCAACCTCAGCCAGTTCGTCGCTACCGTTGGTGAGCTCCCTAGCTTCATCCAATTGACTTTCAAGCATTTGACGTAGGTTTGCCTTTTCGAGGATACTATCCAGTTCGGTCAGTCTCTTATTTTTTGTGGTATATTCCGGGTCAGCGTAGGCGGAGGGTGAGGACAAAAACGAACTAAGCTCGTCTCTCTCGGATTCGAGTTCACTAATATTTAGATTAATTTTACTCATGATTTAGTTTACATTATACCAAACATCGGTCGAATATGTTGCCAGGTTGGGTGTATTAGTATATATAATCAAACTATATTGACAAATAGTAAAAAATAGAGTAGAGTACATATTGAATTAACTTAGAAATAAAAATATAACAATATGGAAAACCCTAAAGAAAAGAATAACCTGAATCCGACTATTTCAACGGTCGAGATAATCTCTGATAGTCCGGAACGCGAAAGTCTTTTGGATAGACTTAGAGGACCGATGGGGCGACATGTCCTAGAGATGGCTGGTGTTGTACTGAGTCAGGCTGTCGAAAGTGCTAATGAAATTAAAGAACGCGCCGGAGTAATTGCTGGAAATGTTTCAGACAAGGTTATAGAGGGCTACGATATTGTGTCTGATAAGGCCCAGGAAGTTTGGGATGAACACGGTGACCAAGTGATTGATGTCGCCAAAAATGTTTACGGTGAGGTCGTCGTGCCAGTTGCTGTCGATATGCTAAAGGAAGCAGGAGGGCAGTTTGGCGTTGAAGTGAAAAAGGGCAAGCTAGATATTAAGGTTGGTAAGCTAGCACGAGGTGCAATCCGTGCTTGGAAAAATCCAACTGTTTTACTTGGAGTTGCAAAAGACGCGGCCCAGGTTGGAATAGCAACCGCCAAGAAAAGTGCCGGAAAAATGGTTATTCAAACCGCTCTCAGGCAATAGTATGTTCAAGTTTATAAGTTTTTAGAAGACTGAAACTTTTATTGTTCGGCTTTTTTAGCTTTTTGGACTTTAGCTTTTTTTGCTTTACTGGCAAGTGCAACTTTTCTAGCTTCAGCAGCAGCAAATTTTGCCTTATATCGGTCAACGCGACCTTCGGTATCGATAATCTTTTCTTCACCTGTAAAGAATGGGTGAGAAGCAGATGAAATGTGCACTTTTACTAGTGGATATTCGTTGCCATCTTCCCATTTTATAGTTTCGTTGGTCTGCGCGGTCGACTGAGTCAGAAACGCAAACCCAGCCACGTCATCGCTAAATACGACGGGACGATAATCGGTTGGGTGTAAATTGTTTTTCATAATCTGATAATTGTATCTGTTTTTAAGCTAAATGTCAAAGGTTAGAAAATTGTTTGATGACTGTTTTAAGTTATAATTATTGCTAATGGAAGAACTAATTGTACTAGTTGATCAAATTGGCAATAAAATTGGTACTGCTGACAAATATTTGTCGCACAATAAAAATACGCCACTACACCTAGCATTCTCGTGCTACGTATTTAACGAAAAAGGTGAGTTTTTAATAACCCGGAGGGCTTTAATTAAAAAAGTCTGGCCCAGAGTGTGGACAAATAGCGTTTGTGGCCATCCAGGACCGGGTGAGGGAACTATTGATGCTATAAAACGCCGTTTAAAGGAAGAGCTGGGGATGACAGCAGGTGACTTTAGAATTATGTTACCGAAATATAGATATAAAACGCCACCATATAATGGAATTATTGAAAACGAAATTTGCCCAGTATACATCGCCAGGCTGGAAACTATGTCACAAATAAACCCTGATGAAGTCGAGGCGATACGCTGGGTAAAATGGCAAGATTATGTATTAGAGGTCGAGTCAGATGATAGTAATAATTTTTCATGGTGGTGTAAAGATCAGCTAAAACAAATCCGGGATAATCCTTTAATCACAATCTACACAAAAAAATAATCCTAACCTCTTGAAATATTCATTTTAAAGAGTTATAATTAACTAGTAAACTATATTAATGAAACAACTTGTGCGATAAACTCCTGATTTACTTAGGCGCACAGGTGAAGGAAAAGGAGTTCAAGAAATATGACAGCTAATGTCGATATCAAAGCCCTGTTTGAAGCGGGTGTTCACTTCGGTCACAAGACCAGCCATTGGAACCCAAAAATGGCAAAATATATTCACAGTAAACGACAGGAAAGTCACATTATCGACTTGGAAAAAACAGTTATCGGCCTAGAGTCGGCTTTGCCATTTTTGGCTCAACTGGTTTCCAATGGCAAGCAAATTTTGTTTGTTGGAACAAAAAAGCACACCAAGGATATTATCCGTGAAGCAGCGATTGCTAATAACCAACCATACGTTACAGAACGATGGCTTGGGGGTACATTGACGAATGTTAGTACTGTTGCTCAACAGATTAAAAAACTGAAAGACCTTGAAAAACGTATGGTATCTGGCGATTTGGAAAAACGTTATTCTAAACTAGAAGTTCAAAGGTTCCAAGAAGAAATTGATGACCTTAATCTTAAATATGGTGGTGTCAAAGATTTAAATGGCAAACCAGGCGCACTATTGGTTATTGATGTCATTGGTGATATGAATGCTATAAAAGAAGCAAAAAAATTAGCTATTCCAGTTGTTGCTATTGTTGACACTAACGCTGATCCAACCTTGGTTGACTATGTAATCCCAGGCAACGACGACGCAATCAAGGGTGTTCAATTAGTCTTGGATTATGTAAGTTCAGCTATCTCAAAAGGTTCAGCTGTTAAAAAAGTCGTCAAAGAATCTGAAGTAGTAAATAAAGAAACGACAATCGAAAAAGGGGAATAATATGGGCATATCAATTGATGACATTAAAAAACTTAAAGAACTTTCTGGTATTGGTCTTACAGATGCAAAACTAGCCTTAGTTGAAGCTAAGGGTGATTTTGATAAAGCGCTTGAAGTTTTGCGTAAAAAAGGCGTAACCAAAGCCGAGAAAAAAGGTGATCGCGAAGCACGTCAAGGGATAATTGATAGCTATGTCCACAGTAGTCGTATAGGTGTTCTTGTCGAAGTCAACTGTGAAACTGATTTTGTTGCCAGGACGGATAATTTTAAAACATTTGTTCATGAAATTGCTTTACAAATTGCATCGATGGCCCCAATTTATATTAGCGAAGCTGATATCCCAGCCGGTGAACTAAAACGTGTTCGCGATGAAGCCGTGGAACGGGCAAAAGCCGATGGTAAACCGGACGGAATGATTGAAAAAATTGTTGACGGCCAGGTTAAAAAACACTTTGCTGAACAGGTGTTACTAAGTCAGATGTTTTTCAAAAACGAAAAGCAAACTGTGGCTGACTATGTTAAAGAAAACATCTCTAAAACCGGTGAGAATCTGATCATTCGACAATTTAAACGCATTGAATTGGGCGTTACTGAATAGATATATAATCATATAACAAAATAACCACGTAGAGATTACGTGGTTATTTTGTTACAATAGAGGCACAATGTTTGATACAAAACCTTACGAAGAGAAGTTCAATCAAGCCATCGCCAGGTTTGAAGAAGAATTGAAAAAAGTCCGCACTGGACGAGCACACCCTAGTCAACTTGACGGCATAAAAGCTGAAGTATATGGTACATTGCTTCCATTAAATCAAGTTGCCAATGTTACTGCACCAGAAGCTCAAATGTTACAGGTAACACCATTTGACCCAAGCAATATTCAAACCATAAGTTCTGCTATCCGATCTGACCAGAGTCTGGGATTTAACCCAAGTGATGACGGGCATACTATACGCGTGCCTGTACCACCACTTACGGAGGATCGTCGTAAATTACTAGTAAAACAGACTAGTGAAAAGGTAGAAGAAGTTAAAATTTCACTTAGGAGCATTCGACAAGATGCTCTTAAGGACGCCAAACGTAAAAAAGACGCCAAAGAATTGTCAGAAGACGACTTAAAGCGTATCGAAAAAGGTATAGACGGTGACATATTAGAAGCTAATAATAAAGTTGATGAATTATTTTTATTAAAAGAAAGGGATATCTTAAAAGTATAATGTCTGAAGCTGCCATACCGAATCATGTCGGTTATATTATTGATGGTAACCGTCGTTGGGCAAAACAACACGGTCTCCCTGCTTATGAAGGCCATATGGCCGGTTATAATACAATCGAAGAAATTGCGATTGAAACTTTTAAAGCCGGTGTTAAGTTTGTAACAATCTATACCTTTAGTACTGAAAATTGGAAGCGCAACCAAAATGAAGTTAAAAGAATTATGGGACTTGTCCTGAAATTGCTAACAACCGACCTGCATATCCTTGAGGAAAATAATATACGTCTTTGTGTCTTAGGATCACGTGATAATGTAAATGAACGAATACTCAAGGCGATTGATGATGCCGAAGTTAGAACTGCCGATAATACCGCTGGAACCCTGGCCCTTTGTTTTAATTATGGTGGCCAACTTGAAATTGTCGATGCAGTTAAGAAAATCGTAAAATCAGGTATAAAACCCGATAAAATAACTACCGAGTTAATATCTCAAAACCTCTACGCACCTGAAATACCTCCGCTTGATCTTGTAGTGCGAACAAGTGGTGAACATCGAATATCAAATTTCATGCTCTGGCGAATAGACTATAGCGAATTACTATTCATCAACAAAAATTTACCAGATATGACGAAAGACGACGTTACAACTATTATTAAAGAATATGCCAAGCGTTCTAGGCGGATTGGAAAATAATGGGACTAATATCTGGAATTATTTTAGGACTTATTATTCTTGTTATATTAGTGATTATGCACGAAGCAGGCCATGCTGTGGCTGCTTGGCGAAGTGGGGTTGTAGTTGAAGAATTTGGGGTAGGCTTTCCACCAGGCGCTTGGAAAAAGAAATTAAAAAACGGCATGGTATTATCAATTAATTGGTTGCCACTTGGTGGTTTTGTTAAATTGCAGGGTGAACATGACGCAGCTGATGGAAAAGGTGATTATGGATCAGCAACATTCTTGCAAAAAACCAAGATTTTGATATCAGGCGTCTTTATTAACTGGATATTTGCTGCAATATTATTAACAGGGCTTGCTGTAACCGGTTTACCAAAGGTTTTACCGAATCAATTCTCAATTCCAAGTGATGTAACGATGATAAATCAACCTGTTGAGATAACTGTTATTACTAAAGGATTTCCGGCTGAAAAATCAGGCCTAAAAGTAGGTGATAAAATTATTCGATTTTCTGGTCACGAAGTCCCAAATGCCGCCAGGTTGATTGAGATATCTAAGGCTGATAAAGGCAAGAATATTGAGGTTATATACAACCGAAACGGTGTTGAGCATAGCGCACATGTTATATTGCGCAACGAGGTTAAAGGTGGCGTTTTTGGGGCCGGTCTAGGTCAGCGCGAGCTACAAAAGTCTACATGGTCTGCGCCAATAGTTGGCATTGCTACAACAACACAATTTACTTGGGCAACCCTACAAGGAATTGGAGGATTGATATGTAACCTAGTAAATGGCTTGATATCTCAATTTAGTCCAAACATTAGTGTCAGAGAAAACGCGTCAGCCGAACTAAAAACAGTTGGTGACAGTGTCGCTGGCCCAATCGGAATTCTTGGTACTGTTTTTCCAGCGGCTCAGCAATCTGGTATAACCCAAATTATTTTCTTGACAGCCATTATTTCGGTTTCACTTGCAGTAATGAATATTTTGCCAATTCCTGCGCTTGATGGTGGCAGATGGTTTACTATGGCTTTATTTAAAGTACTTAAAAAGAAGCTAACCAGAGAACGCGAAGAAAAGATTCAAACCGTAGGTTTTTCTTTCTTAATGGGATTAGTAATTTTGGTAACGATTGCTGATGTTGCAAGATTATTCTGATTCGATCATCGAAAATAATATAGGTACAAAAAAACCTAATAGTAAGCATAATTGGTTGATGCTAGTCGTACTGCCTGTTTGGGTATTTATTGGCTTTTTTTCTGCTCAAATTATAGTTTCGGGGTTAGCCTGGGTTCTTGTAAGTATTGGTGTACCATTGAAGTCACTTAATGAATCGGTACTGAATACATTATTGGCTGCAATTCTATACCTAATAACTCTGGTGATAGTTTTAATTTTGCCATGGTTAATCCGGAAAAATCAGATTAGTTTATCAGATATTGGATTACCTAGACTGCCCAGTTGGACAGATATACTTTTGGCACCTGCCGGTTTTGTAATTTACATTTTGCTGTCTACAGCTTTAATAATGTTGGCAACCCAGATTTTACCTGGCTTTAACACAAATCAAGTTCAAAATACTGGTTTTGGACATCTAAGTCTAAATTTTGAATATATATTAGCATTTATCACGCTTGTGATAGTTGCTCCTGTGGCAGAAGAGGTTCTATTCCGTGGCTATCTGTTTGGCAGGTTAAAAAAATATGTTCCAGTATGGGCTGCCATAATAGCGACTAGTGTTTTGTTCGGTTTAGTGCACGGTTCGTGGCAGGTTGGTATTGATACATTTTCCCTGAGTGTTATTCTTTGCCTGTTGCGCGAGATGTCAGGCAGTATCTGGCCATCAATCCTTCTACATATGATAAAAAATAGTATCGCTTTTTATTTGCTCTTTATTTATCCGACATTATTAACTACACTGGTAAGATAATGCGCGTATCAAAATTATTTACAAAGACCAGCAAGAATATTCCTGCTGATGAAGTGGCTAAAAATGCCCAACTGTTAATAAGGGCTGGGTATATCCATAAGGAAATGGCAGGCGTTTACACTTATTTACCGCTTGGAAAAATTGTCCTTGATAAAATTATCCAAATAATCCGAGAAGAAATGAACGCTGTTGGTGGCAACGAAATGAGTATGACAACCTTGCAACACAAGGATACTTGGATAGCGTCTGGGCGCTGGGACGATAAAGTTATGGATGTTTGGTTTAAAACCAAGCTAGCAAACGGTAGTGAGGTTGGTCTAGCTCCAACTCATGAAGAACCACTAACAAAACTTATGAAGAATTTCATACATAGCTACAAAGATTTACCAGTTTATCCTTATCAATTCCAAATTAAATTCAGAAACGAGCTTCGCAGCAAAAGTGGTTTGATGAGGGGCCGTGAATTTTGGATGAAGGACTTATATAGTTTTAGTCGCAACAAAGACGAGCATGAAGTATTTTACGAAAAAATGGCTGAAGCATACAACAAAGTTTACGGACGTTTTGGTTTGGGTGATATCACTTATAAAACATTTGCTAGCGGTGGTTCTTTCTCGAAATATAGTCACGAATTCCAGACTATCAGTGACATAGGTGAAGATAAAATATATGTTCATGAAGGTAAAAAACTGGCAATAAACGAGGAAGTTTATAACGACGAAGTTTTGGCTGACCTTGGAATTGAACGTAGTGAGTTAATTGAAAAAATGGCGGTTGAAGTTGGTAATATCTTTACACTTGGTACGAAATTCTCTGATGCACTTGATTTGAAATATACAGATGAAGACGGATCTATTAAGTCGGTATTTATGGGTAGTTATGGTATTGGACCAAGTCGAATAATGGGTTTAATTGCCGAGCATTTTTCTGACGAGAAAGGTTTAGTTTGGCCCGAGAATGTTGCGCCATTCAAAGTTTACCTGGTGCGAATTGGCGGTGATACGTCTATTGAAGCGGCCGACAAGCTGTATGATGAGCTAGCTTCTAAGGACGTAGATGTGCTGTATGATGATCGTGACGTTCACGCTGGCCAAAAATTTGCCGATAGTGAGCTGTTGGGTATACCATTTCGTGTTACAATAAGTGACAGATTAATAGAGGCGGGCGAGTTTGAAGTAGTTGAAAGAAAAAATGGCGATAAAAAACTGTTGACATATGATCAACTGCTTGCTAAACTAGTTTGAATGTACGCTACATATAGCGTACGATTTTGTGTATTAGGCGCTATTTTATATTTAAATAAGGAAAATTTATGAACAAGATATATCAAATTACTGTAACTGGCAAAAAAGAACTTGAAGCTGAACTCAAGAGTCTTAAGGATCGTCGCGGTGGTATTGCCGACAAGATAGCAGAAGCCCGAGATTTTGGTGATCTTAGCGAGAACGCTGAATATGATGTTGCTCGTGAAGAACAAGGTCTAATTGAAACCCGTATTTCTGAAATTGAAGAAATTTTGCAAAATGCCTCGATTATTAAAAATGGCAGCAAGTCCAAAATAGCCCTGGGTAACAAAGTTGAATTAAAATCAGGTAAAAAGACAGTTATATATACAATTGTTGGCCCGGTTGAAGCTGATCCACTCGAGGGCAGAATCAGTAATGAATCACCAATTGGTGGAGCAATTTTCGGTAAAAAAGTCGGTGATAAGGCCGTTGTCGAAACATCACGGGGAATTGTCTCTTACGAAATTGTAAGTATCGCATAATATATTCGAAATATTTTTAATACAGTAATCCACTCCTTCGTAGGGGTGGATTATGCTATAATATTGGCAAATATGGCAACACTAAAAGATTTTCGTGACGAAAGATTAAGAAAACTCAAAACCCTTAGGGATATGGGTATAAATCCTTATCCACCAAAGTCACATCGCACTGACTTTGCCTATGATATTACTTCACAGTTTGAACGCCTAGAAGGTCATGAGGTAACTGTCGTTGGCCGTATTACTAGTATCCGTAAGTTTGGAAAGCTGGCATTTATTGTTATCAAGGACTATACCGGCCATGTCCAGCTGTTTATGACATCTGATGTGATGGGTGCACTAGATTCAGCTAGTAATCAATTAGGAATTGCAGAACTGCCGCTACTGGACACTGGAGATTTTGTTGAAGCAAATGGAAAAGTTATCAAAAGTAAGACAAGTGAAGTGTCGGTCGAGGTGTCTAACCTGCGGCTGCTGACGAAAGCCTTGCGACCTATGCCAAGTGCGATTGAAGGCTTTACTAACAAGGAAGAGCGTCTGAGGCGTCGATATATTGATATGAACATCAATCAAGCTGTCCGCGACAGATTTGTCAGACGTAGCAAATTCTGGCAAGCAACACGTGATTATTTGAATAATAATGGCTTTATAGAAATTAATATACCTGTTTTAGAACATACTACAGGTGGCGCTGACGCAACGCCATTTGTGACCCATATGGACTCGCTTGATCAGGATTTTTACTTGCGGATTAGTCACGAATTACCCCTAAAACGCCTTATTGGCGCCGGATTCGAAAAAGTTTATGATATCGGACCTCGTTTTAGAAACGAAAACTATAGCGACGAGCATTTGCCCGAACATGTAGCTATGGAATGGTATTGGGCGTACGCCGATTGGCAAGATGGCATGAAATTCATGGAGGATATGTATAGATACGTATTAGAGCAGGCTTTCGGTAAGTTACAATTTCATATCAATGACAAAGATATTGATATGAGCACTGAATGGGCGGTGCTTGATTATGCTACGCAAATTAAGGAACGTTATGGTATCGATGTATATGAAAGTTCGCTGGATGATGTTAAAAAAGCTTTGTCAGATAATAAACTCGAAGTTCAACAGACTGAGAACCGCGCTCGTGGAATTGATAAATTATGGAAAAATATCCGTAAAGACATTATTGGTCCGGCGTGGTTGATTAATACGCCTAAGTTTATTAGTCCGCTTGCAAAGAGTAACCCTGGTGATGACCGAACCGTTCAACGTTTTCAACCAGTTATTGTAGGAACAGAACTTGGCAATGGTTTTTCAGAGCTAAATGACCCGATTGACCAGCTAGATCGCTTTATCGAACAACAAGAAATGCGCGAAGCGGGGGATAGCGAGGCTATGATGCTGGATATTGATTATATCGAAATGCTGGAGTACGGTATGCCGCCTGCTTGTGGTTGGGGATATAGTGAACGTGTTTTC
This sequence comes from bacterium, assembly GCA_043743855.1. GTDB lineage: Bacteria > Patescibacteriota > Saccharimonadia > Saccharimonadales > Saccharimonadaceae > UBA1547. The sequence goes on along the minus strand of JAYTVU010000022.1, from coordinate 7,876 downwards.
TGGATATTTGAGGATGTTACGGCTCGCGAGGGAGTGCCTTTCCCACAGCTTCGTACAGAAATTGACTCAACAACACGTGAAATATATCCCGATATCAAATTCGACAGTAAATAATAGGTCAATTGAAACAGTTGTGACTAGTAATCGCTATAAACTTAGTGCTATTATAGATTTATGATTGAGGTAAAGGGTGTTACGAAGGTATATGGTAAAAAAGACAACAAGTTTACTGCTCTAGACGATGTAAGTTTTACAATACCAGACGGTGCAAGTGTTGCAATTCTTGGAAAATCCGGCAGTGGAAAGTCAACTTTGATGCACGTTATGAGTGGCTTGGACAGGCCAGAGTCTGGTGAAATTATTATTGATGGTAAAAACATACTTAAACTAAACCAGAAGGACGTTGATAAGTTCAGATCTAAACGAATGAGTTTTATTTTTCAAAGCTTTTTTGTGCAAGCAAACGAGAGTTGTTATGATAATGTTAGTCTGCCACTTGAAATTGCAGATATACCATCATCACGACGAAAAAAGAAAATAGAGGATGCCTTAATTGCTGTCGAACTATTGGAAAAGAGAAAATCTCGTGCACGTGATTTATCAGGTGGCCAAAAACAGCGTTTAGCCGTCGCACGGGCAATTGTAAATAGTCCAGACATACTTTTTGCTGATGAACCTACTGGTAATCTAGATAGCGTTACGGGTGGGGTAATTGAAAACTTACTATTTGATTACAACAAGAAAAATAAAATTACACTTGTAATCGTTACACACGATGAGGATTTAGCTAATAGGTGTGACATTCAAATTCATATTAAGGACGGTAAAATTGAATCGATAGAAGGCGGCAAGTCATGAAACTTCGAGATATAACTATACGTGCTGGTCGCAGCCTAAAACAGGCAAAGGCCAGAACATTATTAACTAGCCTTGCAATTGGTGTTGGTGCTTTTACAATCACATTATCACTTGCAGCTGGTGCTGGTGGGCGATCATATACCGATCAAATTATTAGCTCAAATACTGATGCAAAAGAGTTGAGCGTGTCAGTTCAACCTCCCATAAATCAACAAGGTCCACAAAAATATTCAAGTTTTATAAATAATTCAGCAATTACAACTGCCTTAGGTTCAACAAATGCATTGACTCAAGACGATATCAATCGTATTTCAAAGGTTACAAATGTCGTTTCTGTTTCACCAAATTATAACCCACAAGTCAAATATGTTACTAGGTCAGGTCAGGATAAGTATATTGCATCAATCAGTACATTTAGTCCTAGTGTGACTTTAAAATTTGCTGCGGGTTCTATTAGCGGGGATTTAGTGGACAATGAAATAGTTTTAACTGAAGAATATGTTAAGTCATTGGGTTTTAAGAGCAGTAATGATGCTATTGGCAAGACTGTTGAAATCGTAGCCGATAAATTATCAGCACCAATCTATGCACCCGAGACAGCAACGTTTAAATATATAGTAAAAGCAGTAAGTAGCAAGTCTGGATTAGCATTTAGGGCTCAGAGCTCGCTATTAATTTCGAACACTTCAGCAAAGGCACTATATGATTATATTAATATTGATACACGGAGTTATGACCACTTTATTGTAGCATCGGTCAGGGTTAGTAGCGCTGATAAAGCCCAACCTGTAAAAAATAAATTAACAAGTATGGGTTATAAGGCACAGACTGCGGCTGATATTTTAGGCGTCGTTAATACTTTTATTAATGTGCTGCAAGGAATATTACTAGGGTTTGGGGCATTGGCAATATTAACATCTGTATTTGGTATCATAAATACTCAGTATATTAGCGTGCTAGAGCGGACTCAGCAGATTGGGTTGATGAAGGCGCTTGGAATGAGGCGAAGGGATGTCGGTAGGTTATTCAAGTTGGAAGCGGCTTGGATTGGATTTTTGGGTGGAGTAATTGGTAGTGGATTAGCGTTTATTGTGGGCACCATTGCAAACCCAATTATCAGTAAAGCACTTGATATAGGTGACATTAGTCTATTAATATTTAACCCGATTAGCATATTGATTGTGGTTGTTGGACTTGTTATTGTTTCGGTAGCCTCAGGTATATTACCGGCACGAAAAGCAGCTAAACTTGATCCAATTGACGCACTTAGAACTGAATAAAAAAATCTATCTCTTAACTAACGTAGTCTGCTACAATAATGACATGTTAGATATTCGTTTCATTCGTTATAATGCTGAATTAGTACAGACAAATGCTCGAAATAAGGGATATGATGTTGATATTTCCAATCTTCTCAAACTAGATTCTAAACGCCGAGATTTATTAAACAAGGCAGATGTACTGCGAGCAAAACGAAACGATATAGTGTCACAAACAAAAAGTGGCAAACCGTCAGATGAATTAATTGCCGAAGGTAAGGCTATCAAGGAAGAGCTGGTTGGTGCTGAAGGCAACCTGAAAGCAGTAGATTCCGAGTATATAACCATCTTAAAGCAAGTCCCAAACATGGCGATGAGTGATGTTCCATTGGGTAAAAACGAAGACGATAATGTTGTTGTAAAAACAATAGGTGATATATCCAAATTTGATTTTACACCTCGTAATCATGCTGAAATTGCGAATACGCGTGGTTGGATTGATAAAACCCGCGCAGCGAAGGTGGCTGGTAGTCGTTTTGCTTATATAATGGGTGATTTAGTTAAATTGCAGTTTGCAATTATTCAATTTGTCATAGAAACATTAAGTGATGAGGCTATAATCGCTAAAATTGCCAAAGGTGCTGGCCTTGAAGTAAATACTAAACCATTCATCCCTGTGTTGCCTCCGTATATGATTCGTACCGAGATGTATGATGCTATGGACCGTTTAGAGCCTCGCGACGATAGGTATAAACTTGAAGGCGATGATTTATGGTTACAAGGTAGTGCAGAGCACGTACTGGGTAGTATGCATGCTGGCGAGATTTTCGACGAGGCTGAACTACCACTTCGATACGTAGGTTATGCGACTAGCTTTAGACGTGAAGCAGGTACTTATGGTAAGGACATGGAAGGTATCCTAAGAATGCATCAGTTCGATAAACTTGAAATAGAAAGTTTTACATGTGCTGAGGACGGGCATAATGAGCATTTGTTATTTATCGCAATTCAGGAGTATATGCTGACACAACTTGGGTTGCCATACCGAGTCTTAAAAAAATGTACAGCCGACATTGGTAAACCAAATGCCAGTGGAGTTGATATGGAAACCTGGTTGCCAGGTCAAGATAAGTATCGCGAAACTCATACTGCAGACTACATGACAGACTATCAGGCACGTCGTCTAAACACTCGTGTCCGTCGTGGTGCGGGTACCATGGAGTTAATCCATACAAATGATGCGACTGCTTTCGCACTTGGGCGTATCATGATAGCGATTATCGAAAATAATCAAACTGCAGATTTCAAAGTTAACGTACCAACCGTGCTACAACCCTATCTAGCTGGTCGAACCGTACTATAATAGCCTCTATAAAACTGCTATAATAGAAGTGACCAACCAAACATAAGGAGGGTATATGATTGCACCTATAAAGGTTACTGGCATTGCTTACGAAGTCGATGAAGCAACCAACAAGTACATCATGAAAAGGATTGGACACTTAGATCGCTTCCTACCTAGACACGCGCGTAAAAGTGTATCCGCCGAAGTTAAATTAGAACAAGTCAATCATGACCATGGTAACAAATATGAAGCAGAAGTTATTTTACATATTCCTGGAAAATTATTAACCGCCAAAGACTCAACAAGTAATATTTTTGCCGCAGTTGATATAATTGAGGCAAAAATTAAGGCTCAGCTTCGTGACTACAAACAGGCAAATATTGGTCATATCGGCAGACGTCGTATTTTGAGCCGATTTAAAAAGAGTTTTCAACGCGAATTATAGCGTTTTATATCTTGTATATTTACCTCTATCGTCTTATAATAAAGCGAGTATTTCACTTTAGAACTTTATGGGTAGGGATAGGAGCAACAGTTTTTCGTTATGGTAAGTAACACTAAGGTTTTGACCAAGATATTCGGTGACCCTCAGGTACGCCTACTAAAGAATCTTCAGAAAAAGGTCGTCTCTATTAATGTTTTGTCTGATAAATATAAAAAAATGTCAAAGCCAGAATTGAAAAAGCAGACTCAAGTGCTAAAAAAACGTCTAAGTACAAAGGGAACAACTCTCGACAGTATTTTGCCAGATACCTTTGCGCTTGTACGTGAAGTAAGTGATAGAGTGTTGGGGATGCGACCATTTGATGTGCAGTTAATTGGTGGTATGGCACTTCATGAAGGTAATGTGGCCGAGATGAAAACCGGTGAAGGCAAGACACTCGTTGCGACTTTACCAGTTTACTTGAACGCGCTTGAAGAAAAGGGTGTACATATCGTTACAGTCAATGATTACCTGGCACAGCGCGATGCCAGTTGGATGGGGGGAATTTATCATTTCCTTGGTCTCTCGACTGGTGTTATTATCAATGATGCCTCATTTATTTATGACCCTGAATATAACAATGAGCATCATGAAGATGTAAGACTCAAGAAACTTAGGCCTGTAACCCGTAAAGAAGCATATGCTGCTGACATTACATATGGAACAAATAACGAGTTTGGTTTTGATTATTTGCGCGATAACATGGTTAACGAGGTAGATTTACTAAGGCAGCGCGAATTAAACTTTGCGATAGTCGATGAAGTAGATAGTATTTTAATTGATGAAGCACGAACACCGCTAATTATTAGTGCACCAGCTGCCGAAAATCCGGATAGCTATTATCAATTTGCTAAAATCATGGCCAAATTAGTACCTGAGGACTATATTGTTGATGAAAAACATCGCACTGTTTCACTAAGTGATGAAGGAACGGAAAAAATTCAAAAGATTTTGGGCATTAAAAACTTATATAGTCCAGATTATGTTCGCCCAGTTTATCATATTGATCAAGCTTTGCGAGCGCAAGTTCTATTTAAACGGGACAAAGATTATGTCGTAACAAAAGAGGGTGAAGTAATTATTGTCGATGAGTTTACTGGGCGCTTGATGCAGGGCCGTCGATATAACGAGGGTTTACACCAGGCAATTGAAGCCAAAGAAGGTGTCCCAGTACTGCAAGAAAGTATGACTCTGGCGACTATTTCTTTCCAAAATTACTTCCGTTTGTATAAAAAATTATCTGGTATGACTGGTACGGCATTTACCGAAGCCGAGGAATTCCAACAAATATATAGTCTTGACGTTATTCAGATTCCTTCAAATCAACCACTAATTCGTAACGATAAAGAGGATTTAATATTCAAAACCGAAAAGGCGAAATTAAAGGCTGTCGCTGGTGCCATTGCTGAATATCACGCGCAGGGTCGTCCAGTCCTGATTGGTTCAGCATCAATCGCCAAGAATGAACTAATTGCGTCTTGGTTAGATAAGGCCGGTGTTCCATACGAACTATTAAACGCCAAGAATAACGAACGCGAAGCTGCAATTATTGAAAAAGCAGGTGAAAAAGGATCAATTACACTAGCGACAAACATTGCTGGTCGTGGAACTGATATTAAATTAGGTAACGGTGTTACTGACCTAGGTGGGTTAGTTGTAATTGGCTCGGAAAGACACGAATCAAGACGAATCGACAACCAGTTACGTGGTCGTGGTGGACGACAAGGTGACCCAGGTGAAACGCAGTTTTACGTTTCAACTGAGGATGATTTGATGCGCATATTCCAGGGCGATCGCATCGCTGGGCTAATGGATAGGTTGGGTGTGGGTGAGGATACTCCAATTCAAAACAAGGCGGTCTCGAAAACACTAGAGGCTGCACAGAAGCGAGTTGAAGGCTTTAATTTTGATACACGTAAAAATGTCGTTCAATATGACAATGTTATTAATCGTCATCGTCGAGTAGTTTATGTTATGCGTCGTAAAATTCTTGAGGGTGATGATATAAAGCCAGAAATTGAAAGGTTAATAGATTTAGAAGTCCGATCATTAACTGCACTTCCTTCAAAAAATAATCCGGACTTCAAAGAGGAATTTGAGGCTATTTTCCCAATGTCGATCAAAAGAATCGAGCTTATTGGTGAAGAAAAGAAAGATAAAGCACGACTTGAATTTGCCCTTAAACAAACCAATAAACTGTATTCAGACAAAGAGGAAGAACTGGATATCGAGATTATTCGAAAAGTTGAACGAGAGGTTTATTTGCAAGTTTTGGACACGCTATGGATGCAACACCTCGAGAACATGCAACATTTGCGTGAAGGTATACATTGGAGGAGTGTTGGGCAGCGTGATCCACTTGTAGAATATCGCAGCGAATCTCAAAATCTGTTCGATAGTTTACAGGCAACTTTGCGTAAAGAAGTGCTGCGAGCTATCATGCACGTTCACAAGACTGACGTTGTAGCTAAATCCAGTGAGGAATATGAAACCGAACTGACTCGTTTGGCCGAAAGTGCTGTCGAACGTGGTGTTAACGAAGTTACTGACGGTGAACTCAATCGTGACAGTGACTTTGTTGAAAAAAAAGCACCCTCAATCAATCTTTCAAACCAAAAAAAGAATATAACGCGTAAGAAAAAAAAATCTGAGCGTCAGAATCGTAAGAAAAATAGAAAATAACGGGTGGTAGAGAGAAAAATTTATGAATCACACCGTTGAAGAAATTAGATTGAAAAATGGTTCAAGAGGTTTGTTGATTGACGTACCTGGTGCCACGACGATGAGTATGCAATTTCATTTCCGTGCTGGAAATCGTTATACCAAGTCAAAGGATATTGAACAGGTAGCCCATATTATGGAGCATATGGCGTTCGGCGCTAATTCACGTTATTCAACAGAACAATTTGAATTTGAATTTACAAAAAACGGTGCATACCGTAATGCATATACAAGTGGGCTATCTATGGTCTATGAGGCGGATTGTGCAGACTTTGAATGGGATAGAATTCTTGATTTACAGAAACTGGCTATTTGCCAACCAAAGTTCAACAAAGAAGAGCTTGATGCCGAAAAAGGTAATGTACGGAGTGAACTAACGAATTACTTGAACGATCATCAACGAATACTTTGGCCAAAAGTTCAACAGCTACTAGGTGAAGACGTGCTAACTTTCCGTCAGTCTTTACCGACCATTGGTAATGTTTCTTTGTCTGATGTTCGAGAGCATCATCGTCGCACACACACCACAAATAACATGCGTTTTGTTATTGCTGGCAAAATGAAAGGTCGTAAGACTGAAATACGTAGGCAAATCGAAGACTTTCAGTTGCCAGAAGGTGAACGTTTTGAGGTACCACGTGATGATTTAGTCAAAGCAAACCCGAGTCTTATCCGTCGCAAAGATGCAACAAATTTAACCTTTGGTCTGTTTATGGTGCTTACTAGAGAGTTAAATGACGAAGAGTTGGATGCGATGCACTACTTGAATCATATTTTAACTGGAACAATGCATTCACGAATATTCGGAGCAGCTCGTAAAAAAGGCCTAGCTTATAATATCGAAGCCTACGCTGACGTTGGTTTTTACGACAGTGGTTGGGATATTACTGGTCAAGTGAATCACGAAGCAGCCGATGAGTTGTTTGATATTATTACGCGCGAGTTAAAACATGTTCTCAATGGCAAAATAAATGAGGCAGAGGTAGAGGCCGCGAAATCATTTGCACTTGGTCGCTATCAAATGGGGGCACAGACAGTGTCGCAAATTAGTGGTTTTTACACCGGTAGGTACTTTGCTGATGGTTTTATCAAAGACTATACTAAAGTACCAGAAATGATCAAAAATGTTACCATTGAGCGAATGGTTGATACCGCACGTGAATTTATTGCTGAAGATAAATGGGTGCTTGCTGCTGTCAGTAGTGGTGA
>JAYTVU010000021.1:0-10927 GCA_043743855.1 bacterium | reverse complement strand
ATCAGCTGAATCATATAAATCTGTTTGAATGATGGCTGTGATTTTATTAATTCTGATATCACGCAAAGCATTTTCAACTGCCGAATAATGCATAACTTTTAATTCACTTGGTACGACTTTTTTGGGACCAGCTATTGCGACTATGTGATAGCCACTGTTTATGGTGTCGGCTAGGCCACAAGCTATATCACTAGTTGCACTTGAACCGCCAATCAGTAGAACTCGGCTGACTCCCTTGCCGTAACGAAACATTAATCGTCTTACGAAGCGCATTATTTCGCGTTCGATGATAATTAGTAAAAGGGCAGCCATAAACCCATAAACTGCTACCAGCCTAGCGGGTAAGATATTTTTGCTACTGGCAAATTGCCAACCAATAACTAATAGAATCCCGATAAATGAACCAATGGTTATTTTTGACCACTCAACCAGCCGACGGTTATAGGTGCTGGATTGATATAATCCAAGTGCTACAAAAATAATAATCCAGACCGGAATTATAAAGATAAAAGCATGCAAATAGTCATTTGCGTAAACATTAGCAAGCAGAGGCCGATTATCATATTGAACTCGGATAACGTAGGCTAGTACAAAGGCAACAAGTAGTACTAGGGTGTCAATTGCAATGAGTATCAAGCTGTAAAATTTGGTGTTCTTACCTATCATAAGTAACCCAATTATATCATCTTTGAGGTACAATAATAGGCAGTGGAACAGAGTCAGACAATATCAACTGTCGGGAAAATATACATAGGCATTTTGCTGGTTATTTTTGCTGGCATTATTTTTCACGCACCGCTAAGTGTTGCACTAGGTACTTTATGGCCAAACTTTAACCTACTGATTAAATCCTGGAAAGAAATTCTAATGCTGATTGCCGGGCTAATGTCGCTGTATTTGATGAATAAAAACCATCAGTTCAAAATTTTACGTAATCTAATTATAATTGCGATTGCCGCATACGCTATCCTCCATCTGTCATTGCTGGGTTTTATGTCACAGAGCTTTGTGGCGGCCATCGCCGGGCTAGCGATTGATTTACGTTACGTTTTATTCTTTGCATTGGTATATATTGCCATGTGTCTATATCCCAACAAACGGAAGATGTTTATCCAAGTTGGTATAGCCGGTGCGTTAATCGTCCTTATTTTCGCAATATTACAAGTTTTTATATTACCCAAAGATATTTTGAAGTATCTTGGCTATAGCATTAATACGATTAATCCATATCTGACAGTTGATAAAAATAATGCTTTCATACGTATAAACAGCACTTTTAGGGGTCCAAATCCGCTGGGGGCATATGCCGGTCTGGTTTTAACATTGTTAACTGCGGCTATTTTTAAACACAAAATTAAAAAGGAACGGTGGCCGTTAACTATTGCTGTTGTTCTGTCGGCTGGGGGAGTAGTGGCGTTGTGGGCGAGCTATTCCAGGAGTGCATTACTGGCAACTGTAATAGCAATTAGCATCGTTATAGCGTTGGCAGCTTACAAAAAGTTGTTTCCAAAGTTGTGGATAACAATAGGCGTAATAGTTGTTATTACGGCTGGCGGGATCTATCTTACACGTGATACTTCATTTGTGTCTAACGTCATTCTGCATGTAAATCCAACCGGCGGCAGTTTGAATAAATCAAACGAGGGCCATATAAATTCACTAAGCGACGGTGTAAACCAATTAATAAAGCAACCTATGGGTGCTGGCATTGGCAGCACGGGATCGGCCTCAATGCTAGTCGGCAAAGGTGAAATTATTGAAAATCAGTACTTATTTATTGCGCACGAAGTCGGCTGGTTAGGTTTGGCACTATTCTTATTTATTTTTGTCTCGGTTTTGGTGAGATTATGGAAATTAAGGGACGATTGGCTGGCGTTGGGCGTTTTTGCCAGTGGCATAGGCCTTGCCTTAATATGTCTGGTTCTGCCTATTTTGACCGATGACATGGTATCTATAATTTGGTGGGGATTGGCAGCAATTGCACTTTTCCCTAATAACAAGGACTATAATTAAAATATGAATGAACGGTCTAGTAAACGACAAAGGGAACTGCTGAACTTTGTCGATGGTTTTATCCAAGGCCATGGCTATGGCCCTAGTTACCGCGAAATTATGCGCGCCCTAGGTTACAAATCAGTTTCAACCGTCGCAGTTCACATCGACGGGTTAATGGTAAAGGGTTATATCCGCAAACGTGACCGTTCAGCTAGGTCACTGGAGGTCGTTACGACTCATTTGGATGATGCGCCACTCCATCAAGGTCCGACTCCGGCGCAGGAAAAATGGATAATTAATGCCGTTACGGCCAAGTTTGACCTGTTGGACAAGGCAGATAGTCAGGAAGTTTTGGACGAATTATACGTTCTGGTGGGTGCCTTAAAAGTGTTAGGCTTGGACGGGGCGCACGTTGCAATGAAAACGCGACTAATTGATTATCTGAAAAATCAAAAGTAATTGGATTATTGACTAACGCAAGTGGTAGCGGGTATAATACTCTAGTATTCCGGCGTAGCTCAATGGTGGAGCAAGAAGCTGTTAACTTCGAGGTTACTGGTTCGAGTCCAGTCGCCGGAGCCAGACTCAGCAGGTAAAAACCCAGACCGGGTTCCCTGACCGAAATGTCAATTTACCTCTTGAGTCAGACAAGAAATGATAGAGGACTAACAACCCTTGAAAATGTTGGAACCGCTACATTGTAGCGGTTCTTTCATTTCACCTCTGTTGTTTGGTTCTAATCTTGACTAGTCGCCCCGTAGGTAGCTGTGCAGTTGAAAAAGCGACAGGGTTCCTATATGAGTGGTCGGGGTGGTCTTATGACTATTGCATTATTGTAATGGGTAGAGTATTATTACCAATATGGTAACTATTATTAATGCATAGCAACAAACCAGCATGAAACTTCACAACCGAAAAGAACTTCAGGATTTCACTCGTGTCCATCCCGATGCACAGGAAAATATAAATGCATGGATCGCCGAAATTGAGATTTCTGAGTGGCAATCGCCACACGAAATGAAGCAGCGATATCCAAAAGCGAGTATTTTGGGTGATCAGCAAGTCGTGTTCAATATATGCGGGAATCGGTATAGGTTGCTTACGTTAATAAGCTACCAACACGGAATAGTTTTAGTAAAAGCAGTTGATATACATAAGAAATATGATAAATGGAGAATAAAGTAATGAGTAAAATCAAAGCTATAAGAAATAACCAAGATTACGAAGAATCACTCGTATTACTTGGTGAGCTCTTAAATAAAAATCCTGATATAGATTCTGAAGAAGCGGATCAACTTAGTATTTTATCAACACTAGTTGAAAGCTATGAAGCAAATGTATTTCCCCAAGACTTACCTAGTGCAATAGATGCAATAAAATTTCGTATGGAACAATTAGATTTACGACCTGCCGATCTTGTACCATATGTAGGAAGTGCCAGCCGAGTCTCTGAAATCCTCTCTGGTAAACGTTCACTTACGGTTGATATGATACGAGAGCTTGGAGGTGGGTTAGGTATACCGACTAACGCATTACTAAAAAAACCCGCACCGTGTGATGATGATGAGTTTGATGGCTGGGACGTAAGATTGGTAAAGCAAATGCATAAACGTGGTTATTTTGGGGATGCAGTACTTAATGGTGGATTGAGCGGATTGCTTAAAGGCTTTTTTGTCTCAACTTCGAATCCATTGAAACTAAATGTACTATTACGACAGTCAAGCTATAGGTCTGCACCTACAACCGATCCTTACGCGCTAGTTGCATGGTCTAGATATGTGTTAAACCAGGCTGATAAGATTACGCCTCTAAAGAAATATTCTACAGGTACAGTGAATTTGGAATTTATGCAAAATATCGCCAGACTAAGCGTAAAAGATGACGGACCAATTCAAGCTCAAAAAGCTTTGTTGCAGGCTGGTATCATATTAATTATTGAACCACCACTTTCTAGGACTCGTCTAGATGGTGCAGCTATATTAAATGACTCAAATAACCCCGTCATAGGTCTTACTCTAAGGCTTGATAGAATTGATAATTTTTGGTTCACTCTTATGCACGAACTTGCGCACGTAGCGTTACATTATGACGAAGGGATTGAGTTCTTTTACGACGAACTCGAAGACATTAAAGGTATTGTTGTGAGTGAAAAGGAGCTAGAGGCAGATGAGCTTGCAGGTGAGGCACTCGTACCCGGTGATAAATGGGAGGTTAGCCCTGCTCGCATTATCCCTTCCCCTATGGCGGCGGCTAGCCTAGCTAACGATCTTGGAGTTCACATGGCGATTATCGCTGGTAAAATAAGATACGAAAGTGGGAAATGGGGATCATTAAGTAAGGTGGTTGGTGAATCTAAAGTTCGTCAGTTCTTTTCAGGAAAGGTATGGGAATAAGAATATGCTAACCGCGAGACATTACGTGCCAATTTTAAAATGGAAACGTGCTGAGCAGGGTGCGTTAAAAGATTTACGTGAAGATCAAAAGACATTAATGATGCCGCTAATAGAGGTTGTTATGCCTAAGCCAAAAGATAGTAGCGTTGCCTCTTTGGATGATGCCGTAGTAATTTTTAAGGACGTACGAACACTGGAGATACCAAAAGAGATTTTACAATCATGGGGGGAAGATCCTATATTTGTTGACCTGAGTCTAATATACCCATCTGACTTAAAGCTTTTCGGAATGGAGAATATAGTTAGGAATTGTCATATATTAAGACTAAGTCCAGTACCTGTCCTTAATCTTAGTGATGATGACAATTACAAATTATTAGTAGCTTCTATAAATAAGGAACATAATACGGGTATTTGCTTACGCGTTACGTCATCTGATCTTAAAGACATAGGGGTGTTAGATACCAAATTGCGAAAGTTTCTCAGTGATTATGGCTTCAGCGCATCAGCCATTGATTTATTGGTTGATCTCAAAGATATAACGGAGTTTGATAAATATAAGACAGCTGTTCAACAAAGTCAAAAAATTTCAAACCTTAAAGAATGGAATAGTTTTATTTTTGCTGACGGGTCATACCCGCAGGACTTATCAAATTGCAGAAAAGATGAGTATAACTTAATCCCACGTAATGATTGGAAGAACTGGAATAAACAGGTTAAAACTGAGTGGATGAGCCGAATCCCAACTTATGCAGACTACACAATCCGCCATCCTATTTATAATGAATCACTTCAGATGTTTCACCCAACGGCAAGCATTAAATATGCACTTGAAGATAATTGGTTGATATTAAAGGGTGAGAAGCAAAGATTTGACCAATTTTTAGGGCATGCAAAATTGCTTATAGATAGCCCCAATAAAGAGTTCTATGGAGAGGAATTCAGTGCGGGCGATAAATATATATCAGACAAAGGCAAATATTACGAAGAATACGCACGAAAGAAAAAACAAGATCCTAAAAAAGCTAAGGGCACAGGGAACACTGAACAATGGATCAGATCTGGCATAAACCACCATTTATCTGTAGTTGCTGATCAACTCTCCAAGATGGTCTAAAAAATAGAGTCTCTCTGACCTTACTTTGTAATGTGTCTTTATCTAAAGTATCGACAAGTTTTTCGTATATGATGCTTCTTGGCTGTGATAATATACCCTTTGCTTTATCCAGCTCCTTTAGTATATTAAGTGCTTCGTCTCTCCATAGTAATCTAGCAATCGAAACGCTGTCTTGTGATTTATTGTAATCGGGAAGTCGTATAGAATTAAGAATCATATTACCTTCACTGTTTGTCCTCGCGATAGTTATTCCCCACCAGTCGGGTATTAGCTCGATGGCTTCTTGTATATGCGTCCATCCGACCACTAATGTCATTTTATTGAATACTGCGTTGTATGCTTCTATCTGTTCTGGTAAGCGTAATAAATTATCTAAGTCGCTTTTGATTTCATAACCGTGCATAACACCGTTAACAACGGCAATATCAACCCTTGCAGAGCCGTGGTTAATACCTAGTTCCTCAATTATTCTAACAGTGGGGTCGTTTGCATGACGAACACCAAGGTCCTGTATAAGAACCTCTCGAATGAGGCGATCATTAGTTTTGAATTGGGTCTGTTTATTTTTAGTAATCATATCGCAAATTGGATAATTATTTTTGTTACCCATCATGAATCTATATTAACATAACAAGTATATTACTAACACTTAACACGAAAGCTACTTTTATTCTGACGTGGTTATGGTCTAGGTATTTTTATATTCAACACCCCATTTTCTATCGATAGTTTTGTCGCGATTCCTTCACTAAAGGTAGCTTTCTCGCATTTAGCTCCTTTTGACAAGACGTATCTTGAGTATTCAACAAAAGGCTTATCTAATTTTCTTTCGATTATGTAATAATCCAATAGTTTTTTGGTCATTACATAATGCTTCTCGACTCTTGTACGTAATTTGTCGCTGATGCGAATTTCGTCACAATGGCTTTCGATGAATTTTTGTAATGAGATGCATAGGTTTTCCTCGTTAATGTATTTTTCTTTGCAATTAGGGTCAATTCGTCTCGTGCAACTATAGTAAACGTGTCTATTATATTCGCCACTTTTTAACTTCTTAAATTTCTCTTGTGCTGTAAACATTGCTCCACATTGCCCACAATTGATTAATCCTCGAAAGGCGAATTGTTTTGATCCCCATATTCCTTTGATAGTACCTCGCGATTGCTGTACTTCATCCCATAATTCTCGTGATATTAATGGTTTATGAGCACCTTTATACCACCTGGCGTCAGCACTTTCGGGATATTGAAATTCTCCGTAGTAGAATGGATTTAGCAACATGGCTAGTAAACTACTAACTGGCACTGATTTGCAACTTCTTGTTGTAACGCCTTGTTCATCTAACCATCCTTTAAGACGACGACCGCTCCATCCTTGCGATGCTTTATAAAACATCTCCGTTATAATCTCTGCTCGTTCTGGGTCGGGTATGATATCGCTTACTCCACCAAATGTTCGATTGATGTATCCAAGTGGAGCAACTCCTGGTCTCCAACCCATCTCACATTTTGACCTAATACCACGTTTAACGTTGATGCTTTTATTATCATTTTCAAGTTTTGCTTGTGAGCACAATATCATCAGTAGAAACTTCTCATTTGGATTATTAGTAAACGTTTGAGAATAGGTGCGGATATGTAATAACTTTCCTTGGTCCATCAGGTCGACGATTGACCCAAGGTCGCCAGCATTACGACTTAATCGGTCGGGTGCCCATGTAAGTACTGCGTTATATTCATCATTTCGCAGCCCATTCAAAAGTTTATTATATACAGGTCGTTGCCCCGAATCTTTTGCTGAGTGGCTCTCTTTGAGCTCGCACACAACATTTAATCCTTGGTTTTGAGCCATAGCTCGCATCTCATTGATTTGCGAGTCAATAGACATTGCTTGGCGCTCGTCGGACTCGCTTGATTTACGTGCGTATAGACAGTATTTTAGTTCAGTATTTTCCATTGCAAGGGTAAAGGTACCGCCAAACGAGAACAATAGCTAGTGGTTTTTTCTATATAATTGATTCAATAATCTATCTGTAAAGACTCGAGTAATTTCAGCGAGATTTGGCGCCAGTCGCCTGAAAACATCGGAAAGGCCATAGACGCTGCAAACAGTATGTCTAACTTACTCATGGATAAGAAGTTTAGCCCTTCAACTTATGCCTATCTTTTAGCAGCACAGAATTGTGATTCATTCTCTATTTATAGAGACAACCTTCTTAAGGAGGTTGCTGAGCTGTGCCAGATTAATAAACCTGGGAGTTTATCGCAAGGTGAAAAGTATCAAATACTAAACGAAAGTGTTACTTACCTTGGTGAGCTGATGAAAGCTGACAAAAATGAATACTCCGATCTGGACTGGTACACTGCCTTAAATGGTCAAGACTTTTTATATGTTACGACACAGTATGTGAGAGTCGATAAATAGTATTTTATTTTGTCTCATTTTTGAGAGTCGGTGATGCCTGCCTACGATAATTCCACCAAATATACCAATCTAAATCTCGTCTCGGGTGCTCCAATGAATTTAATCCGTAATGTTCTATTAAAGAATTTATAGCGTTGCAATATTCAGTGTAGTCGCATAACTCAGTTTTTGTCTTTTTTATACCAATGTCTTTAAGTAGTCCAGGCAGGGTGTTGCGAACGATACTATCATAGATGCTAAAGTCATCTTTGTTGTAGCCATTGTGGTTGTGATATAGGCAGTATTTTGAAGCAAATGATAATAGTTTTCTGTCACCCATGCTCGCAATTTCATCAACAAGAGTTAAATCACCTTTGCGGATACGTCTGTCAAAGTCTATTTTCATAATCTTTTCTGCTAATTTTGCTATTGTTATATTTTTATCCATCCTAAGATTCGTAGAATTAGTTTGGTCTATATATGCAATCTTTAGAGCAACTATGGCCGGATCTTTGTTGTACTTATACTTTTTATAGATAATTTTTTCTATGCTTGAATAGGAGCCATACTTCCGGTCTTTTTCTACTGCTTTACGAGCGGTAATTATAGCTTTGGTGGTTATTTTTTTCATAATATATTTAACATCATAGCACTTTATTAATACTATCCAATATATGACCAGTTTTATTTTAACTAAATACCATCTAGACTATAATCATAAGATGAGTCTAAGAATCAATCTTTAAAGTCTGGAGTATAACGGTGAGATCTATAGAGGAAATACTTATCACGCCATACAGTAAATTGGCTCAAGATGAGCACGAACAGGTTTTGGCGATGAAAAATCATAAAGGTAGCCTAACCGTTTACGAATACATATGTAAAATATTAGGCGATAATAATCCAGCGGAAAAAGAGATATCAGCGAGCTAATAGGAGTAAAAGACCCCACGGTAGCAGAGTTTTGGCGATGTTTTGAATTTAAGCGATCAATGCACGATGTTCTTATGAAGAATGTTAAAGGTAAGACAATTAGAGAGAAAGAGGGAATAATTATAAAAATGAGTTTCAAAGAAAGGATTGAGATGGTAAAAAAGTTTAATAAAAACATGGATGCGACTAACTCTAATAATATAAGCTCAATTTCAATCGATGATGACTATCAATTTCACACCCATGTTGATGTCCTAAAACTATTTGGCAAGAGTTTCCGTGCTCATATGCAAGCCACTTATAAATTGGACGAGGACTGGCGAGTATGGTTTCCGAAGCTATATAGAAACGGTGACTTCGTTAACGAATTACTTGATGGCGGTAAGATTGTAGAGATGAATCAGCTGCCAGGTTCCTTAATAATAGGTATGAACTCTTTCCCCGAAGATCAACCTGGCAAGCGCATAATATTCGCTCATTTTATCGACCCCGTTTCTAAGGAAAAATATTATAAGTTTATTGGCGTATTTACTGAGCTAATAGGTAATATGCAGCATGCAAGCTGCCAGCGCATAGCGACTAAAATGTACCTTGACGGCAAAGGTCGATTTAGTATTAACCCATTGACTGGCTAAACTATATGGGTATATTAAAAAAACTAATCAATTTGCTAAAACTAAAAAGAAAGAAAACTCCACTAACTTCGGAGCAACTACGCGAATTAGATGAATGGGTTGTTATATCTAACCAGACAATATTTAAGAAGTAATGTTATAAATTTTCAAGAAACGTTTCGAGTCTACTGTCTAATCGTCTTGGGCCTTGTGGCGCGGAAGAAATCAAATTGTCATCAATAAGATTTTTTAATTGTAGCTTGTCATCACTTAAGACAGATAGAAGGCGTAGGTCAATGAGATTTCTGTTCGGGTCAAACTTATCTAACCAAAATTCAGACGCCAGTCTTTCATTTGTAGGCACATTTATTCTTTCAACTATACATTTATATTCGATCCTACTATAAGGAGCAGATACGTATATATAGATTATATCGCCGACACTTACTTTAACTGTTAACCCCCATGTAATCGTAGGGTAAGTAGCAAAAGCGCTCATTATATTATATTTTGATGGGCTAGAGGCAATAAGCCATCTTCCAAGTATCTTTTGCATGATACTTAATTAAACTACTCTGAGCCTTCCTATGTCAAACTATTGCTAGGTTAAGATTCTATTACTATAGGTCATACAATGACATATTATAACTAATATGTCTATGCATAAATAAGACATATCTAAATATAGCTATTTTATGTCTCATTTGTCTCGTTTTTATCAGTTAAACTCCTATCTATCTCGATAAGTATGTTGAAGTACGAACAAGCCTTTTTCGCTCTTCATAGTTCAAGACCGGTATGCGGAGCCAAGAACATATATTTTACAGATTATCCAGTAAGCATTGACGCTACTGGATTTTCTTATTTTTGTTATAATAATTATATGAATAGGCACATAGATAAGGTTATAAATGGAGAGCTGTCTCACGTAAATAATCCTACTCGAAAAGATTTTTTATTTCGAGTATCATTAAAATCTGTTATTTTTAATGAGTTAGGCGATGTGCTAGTCGTGAAAGAATCCGGTAGGGATTGGTGGGATTTACCAGGTGGTGGCATGGATCATGGTGAATCTGTGCATGATGCTCTTGCGCGTGAATTGCGCGAAGAAGTGTCTCTAGCGTGTAATTTTACATACGAGCCGATTCTTGTGGAAGATCCAAGGTATCTGTCAGATCACAATTTATATCAAATGAGGCTGACTTTTTTGGTAAAACCTGAGACGCTAAGCTTTTACCCTGGCGAAGATGGAGACGAAGTTAAGTTTGTAAAACCTTACAGCTTTAAGGATTCGAATCTTGTTACGGAACGAAAGATATACGAGTATAGCGAAATAGCTAAGCTCAGGTAGTATTAATCAAGACCGGTATGCGGAGCCAAGAATTAATTTTATTACAATAAGCCATCATTTATTTTTTTAGGCTTAACTTCGGGTATTTTCCTAAAAGAATATTTAATTATTCCACCACAAT
>JAYTVU010000020.1:0-6202 GCA_043743855.1 bacterium | reverse complement strand
TATACCAACCTAGCTGGAGCAACCAACAGCACCTATACCCTTATTACAGCTAATGTCGGTAAGTACCTTAAAGTTATAGCTACTGGTACTGGTAGTTACAACGGTACCCAAACTAGTGGTGCCACCACACAAGTAGCAGCGTCTGGCCCAGCCACAGTTACAATCGGCTCTCAGGTTTGGATGCAGAGCAATATGGATGTTGGGACTATGATTGCTGGTGCAGCCAGCCAAACTAATAACTCAACTCTTGAAAAATACTGTTACAATGACGATCCTGCAAACTGTAATATATATGGCGGTCTTTACATTTGGGATGAAGCTATGCAATATGTAGCTACAGATGGTTCCCAAGGTATCTGTCCGAGTGGATTCCACATTCCGACTTACGTAGATTGGACAAACTTGTTAAATTATCTGGGTGGAGCCGCTGTAGCCGGAAATTCACTTAAAGAAGTTGGTACAACACACTGGTCATCACCTAACACTGGAGCTACCAATTCAAGTGGCTTTACCGCACTGGGATCGGGTCAGATTTATAGTGGTTCGTTTAGTAGCCTAGGAATGGGTTATTTCTGGACCAGTACTGAAATTGATGGAACTCATGCTTATAATATTGTTATGACATATACAATGAGTATAGTAATATCAGTAAATCAACTTAAAAATATAGGTTATTCAGTCCGTTGTCTGCATAACTAATTTGACACAAAATTTCCGTGCGATATAATAGAACTACTAAATAACGCGGGAACGAGAGTTCAGGCGTTTGGTTTCTTTTGAATTAACTCTTTACGTACACTTTAGTTTGGTGTATAATCAGGTACTGTAACTTATGGCTAGTTTAAAAGAAGTAATTAAATTGCAAGGTAAGGTGGTGGAATCACTGCCTAATACTCAATTTAAGGTCGAACTTGAAAACGGTCATAGTATTATCGCTCACATTTCAGGTAAAATGCGCAAGCATTACATCCGACTTGTACCGGGCGATAAAGTGGAAGTCGAGTTGACTCCTTACGATCTTAGTAAGGGAAGAATCACTTTCCGCTTAAAAGATTAAATTAACGGAACCAGGAGTTTTTAACACTTATGAAAGTTCGTGCAAGTGTCAAAAAAATCAGTCCTGATGACCAATTAGTTCGCCGTAAAGGCATTCTAAGAATCATCAACAAGAAAAAACCTAAGAACAAGCAAAGGCAGGGTTAAGCATGGCTCGAATAGCTGGGATTACAATCCCTTCTGAAAAGCAAGTTGAAACCGCATTGACGTATATTTACGGCATCGGTCCAAAATTTGCATCGACCATCCTTGCGGCGGCCAAGATTGAGCCGACCACTCGGGTGAAAGATCTCACCGAGGCTGAAGAACAACGTTTACGCGAGATAATCGATGCCGATTATACCGTCGAAGGCGATTTGCAGCGTCAGGTAACAAATAATATTAAACGTCTAAAGGACATCAGCTCTTACCGTGGCCTTCGTCACAAGAGCGGATTACCTGTACACGGACAACGAACTCGAACGAATGCACGAACTCGCAAGGGTAAAGGTGTTGCCGTAGGCGGAACTCAAAAGAAAGCAGCGTCTAAGACGTAGGAAGGAATATAGATTATGGCAGATGCAAAAACTACAACCACCAAGAAAAAGCAACGCCGATCGGTTCCTGCCGGTCAGCTGCATGTTCAAGCTACTTTTAATAACACTATCGTAACTTTTACCGACAAGTCAGGTAACGCCCTAGCTGCTTCAAGCGCCGGTGCAACCGGTTTTCGTGGTAGCAAAAAGGGTACTGCCTATGCAGCCCAAGTTGCCAGCGAAAAAGTTGCCGAGATGGCTAAAACTCAATTCGGTGCCAAATCAGTCGATGTATTCGTCAAGGGCGTTGGCCTAGGACGAGATGCGGCTGTCCGCGCAATGAGTAATTACGAAATTTCAGTCGATAGTATCAAAGACGTAACCGGTGTACCACATGGTGGTGTACGACCACGCAAAGCGAGAAGGGCATAGGTTATGGCACGAGATAGATCTCCAATTGTTAAACAAAGCCGACGTGAGGGTTACGCCTTACATCCTAAGGCTCACAAAGTTATGGCGAAAAAGACCGGTATTCCTGGTATGCACGCCAATGGCAGGCAAGGTAAACCAAGTCTATATTTGACTCAACTTCGTGAAAAGCAAAAAGTTCGTCGTATTTACGGCCTACTAGAAAAGCAATTTGCAAAATTGATGCAAGAGGCTGATCGGTCAAAGAACCGTGGTGGATTACTACCAGGTGAATTCTTGATACAACTGCTCGAACTTCGTCTAGACAACGCAGTTTATCGGGCTGGTTTTGCAACTAGCCGACGCGCTGCCAGGCAACTAGTTGGACATGGACACTTCCTACTTAACGGACGACGTGTCGATATTCCATCAATCCGAGTTAAACCCGGTGATGAACTGATAGTACGACCTAAAAGCACCAAATCAGGCTACTTCAGCCAAATGGACGAAATAGCTAAGAACACATTTCAAGCACCATTAAGCTGGATTGCTGGTGATATTAATAAATTTACTATCAAGGTAACCGGCTTGCCTAAACGCGAAGAAGCCGAACCAGATATCAAAGAACAGCTAATCGTAGAGTATTACTCACGTTAAAGGGTAAAGGAGCCTAATAATATGACAAAAGTTATTTACAACCCAGCACTAGCAAATATTGAAGAGCTTAATGCGACTAACGCAACTTTTGATATCGAACCACTTCACGCTGGTTACGGCAATACCCTTGGTAATAGCCTACGACGTGTCTTGCTTTCCAGTATCGAAGGTGCAGCCGTTGTCGCTTTCCGGATAGAAGGCTCTAGCCACGAATTTACTACTATCCCTGGCATCAAAGAGGATGTCATCGATATTATGCTAAATATCAAGAATATTCGTCTTAAATCATTCAGCGACGAACCAGTTGAACTTCGCCTCGAGAAAAAAGGCGCCGGTCCAGTTATTGCTGGTGACATCAAGACAACTGCCGATGTTGAAGTAATCAACCCAGAACAGATTATCTGTAACATTGACGATCCAAAGAAATCAATTTTGATTGATTTAGTGGTTGAATCTGGTCGTGGATACCAGACTATCGAAACATCTAGCACTAAACGTGTCCACAGCGATATGATTGCTGTCGACGCTATTTTTAGCCCAGTACTTCGTGTACGTTACAAGGTTGACAATACTCGTGTTGGACAAGAAACTAACCTAGATAAATTACTACTTAGCATCGAAACCGACGGTTCAATCACCCCACGTGAGGCCTTTGAAGAAGCTGCCGCTATTTTAGTAAACCAATACACAGCATTGGCTGGATCAACCGTTATAGAAGCTGCACCGGCCCTAGGACAGGATAAGGACAATGAAAAGAACGAATTGAACACACCAGTCGAGGAATTAAACCTGACAGCCCGAACTGCTAATGCCTTGATTAATAACGATATCCGCACCGTTCATGACCTTGTCACTCTAAGTGAGCAAGACCTACGTGAGCTAAAAGGATTCGGCTCAAAGGCGCTAGACGAAGTTAACGAAAAATTGGCGGAATTGGAACTTTAATCATGCATCGACACGGATATATAGGACGCAAATTTGGACGCCGTCGCGACCAACGACGCGCATTACTAAAAGGTTTGGCAACAAGCCTAGTTATGCATGGCAAAATTGAAACAACTTATCCAAAAGCCAAGGAAATGGTTAGGTATATTGAGAAGCTTATTACAAAGGCTAAAAAAGGTGATTTGGCTAACCGCCGTCGCGTTATTGCCGGTCTTAGCACGCAAGAAGCGGCATTTCGTCTATTTGACGTAATCGCACCTCAGCTAACCAAACGTAGCAGCGGTCACGTTCGCGTGGAACGTACTGCAATCCGAGTTGGCGATGGAACACAGATGGCTACAATTGCTTTTGTTGACGAGATTGTTGAAACTCCAGTTAAAACTGAAGAAGTCAAAGTTGAAAAGACACCAGTCGCCAAAAAGCCTCTAAAAGCTATTAAGGAGACAAAATAATGGTTGTTAATTCAAAAACTTACTCACAAAAACCCAGCGAAGTCACACGCAAATGGATTTTAATCGATGCATCGACTGCACCACTTGGACGAGTTGCAACAATGGTTGCCAAGTACTTGATTGGTAAATACAAACCAACTTACACACCTCATATCGACGCCGGTGACTACGTAGTGGTTATCAATGCTAAAAATCTGGTTGTAACTGGCGCCAAAGAGACTGACAAAAAATATTACCGACACTCTGGTTTCCCAGGTGGTATCAAAGAGGCAACCCTGGGCGAATTACGCATCAAAGATCCTACTAGAATCATCGAAGAAGCCGTCAAAGGCATGATTCCACGTAACAAACTTGCTGCCGAGCGCCTAAAACGCCTACGTATCTTTGCTGGCGAAGACCATACTCACACAGCACAAACACCACAGAAAGTTGAGGTTATGTAATGGTTGAATCTAAATATCTATACGGACTAGGTCGTCGCAAAAGCGCAACTGCTAGTGCACGTCTTTATAAGGGAAAGGGTAAAATCACGATTAATGACAAGCCTGCCGAGGAATACCTTAGCAAGAATAAGGCTCATTTGGCTGAAATTACTGATCCCTTGGCACTTGTTAGCAAGCAAAAAGATTTTGACATCACTGTTGTCGTCAAAGGTGGTGGTGTATCTGGTCAAGTTGATGCGATTAAACTGGCTATTGCCAAGGCAATCACAGTTGGTTTTGTAGATCTTCGTACAGTACTTAAAAAAGCTGAATTTCTTAAACGCGATTCCCGCGAAAAAGAACGCAAGAAATACGGTTTACGCAGCGCTCGTAAACGCGAACAGTTCTCTAAGCGTTAGAGTAAGTAGTTGGTATATGATAGATGGTAGTTGGTTTTCAGCTACCATTTTTCATTGTATAAAATTACTTAACTAGCGTTAACCCTAGAGGTGTTATCTTATTACTTATTTATTTCTGTGATTAGTCAGTTTGTATTTTACGACCAAATACCACCTACCATTTACCATCTACCACATGCAATGTATAATTAAGGTAATCATGACTAAAAAAGTAATTTTAACTGGCCTACGGTCGAACGAAGAGCCAACACTTGGTAATTATTTAGGTATGTTTTTACCTGTTATTGAAATGCAACGAAAGTATGCTGGTGAATACCAAATCAATATGTTTGTACCAGATCTACACAGCTTTACAACGCCGGTTGACCACAGTGCTCTATATCGAAATACTTTGAACAATCTGAAATACTTTATTGCTGCCGGCCTAGAATTAGATAACGAAAGCACATATATATATCGCCAAAGCTACATCCCAGCTCACAGCGAACTGACTTGGATACTTGATTGCTTTACGTATGTTGGCGAAATGAGTCGAATGACACAGTTTAAAGAGAAGTCGGCCGAACATAGTGAAAGCGTCACAGTTGGTTTATTTAACTATCCCGTCTTAATGGCTGCAGATATCTTGTTATATGGTGCAAAATACGTTCCAGTCGGTGAGGATCAATTCCAGCACCTTGAAATTACCCGGGATATTGGAATTCGTTTTAATAACAAATTTGGCGACATTTTCACTATACCTGAATCTACAAAGATACAAACACAGTTTATGAATCGAGATAACGGCCTTCGTATTCGTAGTTTAACCGACCCAGCAAAGAAAATGAGTAAAAGCTCTACTGATGAGAAATCTAAAATTTTATTAGTTGATAACCCTGATTTAGCTGCGAAAAAGATAATGAGCGCTACAACTGACAGTGTTGGAAAGATCAATTTTGATTGGGCTAATCAGCCTGGAATTACTAGTCTATTGCAAATTTTTGCCCTTTTGTCAGGTCGTGAACAGTCAGATATAAATAACGAGTGGGTTGGTAAAGAAAGTTACGGTGATTTTAAATTAGCCGTGGCAAATGCCGTTCGTAATTTCTTGACAGATTTCCAAAACAAGCTGAATAGTATCACAGACGAGCAGATATTGGCTAAATTAGAAAAATCTGAACGTGAGCTGGAACCAATTGCCAATGCAACCTTATTACGAGCTCAACAGGCCGTCGGTCTGCGACCTAAGGGTATTTAATGGTCAAAGTATCCAGTCGTGATATCTTGGACGTCCTACGCCGTTATGAAGCTGCAGGCGATGAAAACGTTCCCAGAAACGTCGAAATGGT
>JAYTVU010000019.1:0-3221 GCA_043743855.1 bacterium | reverse complement strand
TTCCACCTTGGAATGTGATGCGATGGTTGCCTAGGGGATATTAGACTGGAGCCGAGGATTATACTTTGACTCTATAGTAGCGGTTATGGTATAAATTAGAGTGAGGATAGTAAAAAATAAACAAATGGACATACCCAGCTCCCTCGCAATCGTCGCTCTTGCCGCGCTGATACACACCAGCTTTCAGTTGAGTGTCAGTGTTTTGACGTTACTCAGTAGTCACACTATTGGTGCTAAGCGTTCGCAAGCCAAATTAATGCGACTAACAACCAGTTTCGTATTAGGCGCCTTTGTGATGACGGTACTATTATTGTCATCTGTCTCGTTAGTTCTTTTACACTTGTTTGGCGACAACACTCCACAAGTCGTTTGGGCGGCTGGCTGTGGACTGTTGATTGGTATAGCAATATCGGTTTGGTTATTTTATTATCGTAAAAATAAAGGAACTGCGCTATGGATCCCCCGTAGTTTTGCCGGCTATTTAAATTCACGCACCAAATTAACAAAGTTAAGTGCCGAAGCTTTTGGTTTGGGTATGAGCAGTGTCATCGGCGAGATTTTATTCATCATAGCACCTATATTTATGGCCGCCCTAGTGCTAATTCAATTACCAGCAGTCTGGCAGCTGGCTGGTATTGGTATTTATTCTGTAATTTCCCTAATATCATTGCTGGTCGTATGGGTTCTAATTGGCAGTGGGCACAACCTAGGGCGAATCCAGAAGTGGCGCGAACGAAACAAGTATTTCCTGCAATTTATAGCTGGGGCTGGTTTAATTGTTTTGGCATTCTTCGTCTATGTTATCGAGATATTAGGCAGTACTGTTGGATTTAGATAGGATGGAACAAGTAGTGAACATTGTTAAACACGGTGGAAAGCGTCCATCAGAGACTTTTATGCGCGAAAAACTATACGCCAGTATTATAGCAGCTTGTTTGAGCGTGCGGGTACCAGACGGTCAAGCCGAGACGATCGCCAACAGCGTGTGCGAATCAGCCATCGACTGGCTACAAATACGTCCCGAAGTTACCAGCAACGATATTCGCTTAGTTGCCGCCAAGCACCTGAAAATTCATCATCCCGAGGCGGCATATTTATACGAACAACACAGGATGATTATTTAATCCTAAAAGGAGACAAAAATGGCAAAAAAATACGAATTTGATTATGACCTGATCGTTATCGGCAGTGGACCTGGCGGGAGTGCGGCTGCAACGATTGCTGCCCGTGAAGGCAAGCGGGTTGCCATTATTGAATCTGATACCTTTGGTGGAGATTCACCTAATTGGGGTGAAATTCCGACTAATGCCCTATTGCACGCTGCAAATTTGTATGACGAAGCCAGGCATGGCACCAGGTTTGGCCTGCGATCTTCGACACTTGGTTATAACTACCCATCAATTCGTGCTTGGAAAGAATTAGCCGTTAAGCGCACTGGTACTGGTGGAAATCGTCACTATTATGAAAACCTTGGCATTAGCGCATATAGTGGTATAGCCCACTTTTTATCACCTAACGAAATCAGTGTAAATCGTCGCCACTTGTCAGCCAACTACTTTCTAATTGCAACTGGTGCAAATTGGATTATTCCTGAAATCCCAGGTCTAAGCGAAATTAAATATCTGACGCCTCGTACAATCTTGGAAACGCTTCGCCCACCTAAAAGTTTGTTGATTATTGGTGGCGATAATACAGGTATCGAGATTGCCCAGTTGATGTCAATTTTTGGTACAAAAGTTTATATCGTTGAAAAAGCAAGTCGTTTACTTCCCCGCCATGACAGCGATGTCGGCACTCTGATTGAACGAGTCATGAGTGAACAAAAAGGCGTGACCGTACTAACTCAATCACGTGTCGTATCTGTTGAAAAAGATGGATTAATTAAACGAGTTGTTATTTCACGCGGTGGAACTGAAAAGTCTCTTCGGGTTGACGAGATATTAGTCGCAACTAGTCGTGGACCAAATGTCGATCTGGGGCTAGAAAATGCCGGTGTAAAATATACTGCATCAGGCATTATGGTTAACGACCATTTGCAAACCAACGTTAAACATATTTATGCTACTGGTGAAGTTTTGGGGCGCAATAGCAACACGCATACCGCCCTATTAGAAAGTCAAATAGTCGCTAATAATATTTTTCATCGCGAAAAAGTAGCACCAGACTATACTGCAACTCCTGAGGTTATTTTTATACACCCTGGGATTGCCACAGTTGGTTTATCCGAAGACGACTGCTTGAAACGTGATTTACCGATTAAAAAGGCAATCGCACCCCTTAGTATTGTGGCCCGCAGTAATACTGCCGACTTTCGTGATGGGTTTGTTAAAATCGTCACTGATAAAAAAGGTGTCATTCTGGGCGCTTCCGTTGTCGCCCCACACGCTGCCGAGATTATTCATGAACTAGCATTAGCTGTTAAATACGGACTGACTTCCTACCAAGTGGCTGATACTCCACACGCCTTCCTTAGTTGGAGCGAGGCCGTACGAGTCGCGGCATCAAAATTAAGTTAGAAATACGCCAATAGCTTAGTTATGTAGGCAACGAACTGATTTACCGCCGATAAAGTCTTCGTTACGAGTAACAGCAGCTGAGTTATTCTGTAGACCGACAAACTTAGGGTAACCACTGGTACTTGTCCAAAAATGCGTATTGATGTTAAAACCAAAAGGTCCGTCGTAATCCAAGCCCGCACCTAAAGCATTGAAGCCGCTAGAGTTCGTTGCACCTGTGTTTGGTGCGGACCAATAAGTGGTACCAGTCGCCTTCATAGCACCACCTGCAACACTCGTACCACCAAGAAAAGTGATTAACGTCGTGAAATCCGAGTAGGAGGGTATGTGGTAACCTACGGAACAGATACCCTGACTGCCTTCAGTGCTAATATATTTCATTGCTTCGTCCCAAGAATATAGTCCTCCATAGGTTGTGCAGTTACTCGCAATATTTCCGTAGCAAAACTTTTCAACTATGCTGTTGTCGTTTTGAGAAGCTGCAAGATAATCAATCATTGTTCCTACATTCAAGTTATATTGCATCCAAACCTGGGACCCAATTGTAACGGTTGGTGGTCCATTAGCTATGACTTGGGTTGTGGCTGTAGATGTTTGGGTACCTGAGTAACTACCAGTACCAGTAGCTATAACTTTAAGGTACTTACCGACATTAGCTGTAATAAGGGTATAGGTGCTGTTGGTTGCTCCAGCTAGGTTGGTATA
>JAYTVU010000018.1:0-5896 GCA_043743855.1 bacterium | reverse complement strand
GTCCTGAATCAGGTTTGCACTATGTTTTTCAAAAAGATTAGGAAAAACAATAATTTCAGTCTCACCTGTTTTATCTTCAATCTTTACAAAAGCCATTTTTGAACCATTTTTTGTGACAATTGTCCGAACGGTTGAAATCAAACCACCGACAGTAACTGTTTTACCATCATATTCAGGCGTAACCTGTGATAATGACACTGTTTGTTCTTCGAAAAAGGCATCAAAATTGTCTAATGGGTGAGCACTAATGTATAATCCCATCAGTTCCCTTTCCCATGCTAAACGTTCACGATCGGTATGTTTGACAGGTGAAATTTGAACAGTCATAGTTGGTTGAATCTGAGTAGAATCACTTAGACCACCAAATAAATCCGTTTGACCACTAAGGGCTTCCTTTTGAAGTTTACTAGCAAATGCTTGAATCGTATCCAGGTTAAATAACAGATCAGAACGGTTGCCAAGACTATCAAAGCCACCAGATTTAATTAATGATTCCCAAGCTTTTTTAGTAAATTTTCCAGTCGAGACCCGTTTTGCGAAATCTTCAACATTTTTAAATTTACCATCCGCATCACGTGTACGCAAGATTTCTTCAACTGCACCAGTCCCAACGCCCTTTACGGCCGCCATACCAAACCTAATCTCTTTTTTACCTGGTACAATAGCGAATTCAACAAAACCTTCATTTACATCTGGCGGAAGAACCTTGATACCCATATGTTTGCATTCATTAATCTCAATCGCCAGACGATCGATATCATTTTGATCACTTGTCATCAGGGCGGCCATAAAGGCTTCGGGATAATGAGCTTTCAGATATGCAGTCCAGTATGCAATTAACCCATAACAAGCTGCGTGAGATTTGTTGAAACAGTAATTTGCAAATTCTTCCAATTGAGCCCAGAACTTTTCAGCCAGTGCCGGATCAGCACCGCTATGTTTGACTGCACCTTCAACAAAGTCAGCTTTAACCTTGCGCATTATATCGATTTTCTTTTTACCAACGGCCTTGCGCAATGTATCAGCTTGACCACCAGTAAAACCAGCAAAGTCCTTGGAAATTTGCATAAATTGCTCTTGATAAACCAAGATTCCATATGTTTCCTGTAACGATGCCTCGAATTTTGGATGTAAATATGATATTTTTTCTTTGCCATGTTTACGTTTAACAAAACTATTAATAAACTGCATAGGTCCTGGACGATACAGAGCGACCATAGCGATAATGTCATCAAACTTCGTTGGCACTAATTCTTTTAAGTAGCGTTTCATACCAGCCGATTCCAGTTGGAATACACCTGTAGTGTCCGCTCGTTGTAGCAGTTCATAGGTTTCCTTGTCGTCAAGTGGCAAACTATCAATATCTATCTCGGCCTTATAGACTTTTTTAATTATACGCAGCGCATTGTTAATCGTCGTCAGGTTAGATAGCCCTAAAAAGTCCATTTTAAGTAACCCCAAATCCTCAATTTGCAAGAACGGATACTGAGTTGTAATTACACCTTTTTGAGCCATTTCAAGTGGAACATATTCAACTATGTCATCGGGTGCAATAACAACTCCAGCGGCATGGACACCGTGGGATCGAATTGTACCCTCTAACCTGATTGCAAAGTCAAAAACCTGCTTAGCAATCGGATTTGATTCGTATTCTTTTTTTAGATCCGCGTTCTCAACAATACTTATTTTTAGTGGCGTGTGCCTACCCTGCGACGGTGGCGGAATCATCTTTGAAAACCTATCTGCCTCGGAATATGGTACTTGCAGGACACGGGCTACATCGCGAACAGCAGCCCTGGCTGCCATCCGACCGAATGTCACAATATTAGCTACGCGACCGACACCGTATTTTTCAGCACAATAGGCGATTACTTCGTCACGCCTGGTATCTTGGATATCGATGTCGACATCGGGCATACTAATACGATCTGGGTTCAAGAACCTTTCAAAGAGTAGGTCATATTTCAAGGGATCCAGCTCGGTAATTCGTAGAGCATATGCCAAGATGGAACCAGCGGCACTTCCCCTACCCGGTCCAAAAATTATTCCCTTGTCCTTACCCCAATTAATAAAGTCCTGAACAATCAAGAAATATCCGTTAAAACCCATACCCTCAACAACACCCAGCTCGTAATCAGCACGTATTAAGACATCCTTCGGGATATATTTTTTCGACTCTGCAATACTCATATTTTTTGTCTTGTCACGTTCCAATCCACCATATCTCCAGGCCATACCGCGAAATACTAATTCCTCTAGGAATGATTTTTCGTCTTCACCAGATGGAGTTGGGAATGTTGGTATCAGAATACCACCAAGTGTCAGCTCGACATTACATCTGTCGGCTATCATTTTGGTGTTTAATATTGCCTCAGGAAAATCTGTCCCCCAACCCTCGATAATCTCTAAGGGATCAGTTACATGCAAGTCGAATTCCTTTAGGCTCATCCTCTTTTCGTCACTCAAAAAAGCACCCGTACCTACGCATAACAGGATTTCATGAGCGTCCTGATCTTCGTGGACTAAATAGTGACCGTCATTACTAATAACTAGCGGAATATCCAACTCTTTAGACATTTTTGTTAAGTATTTATTAACTTTGACTTGCTCGGACCACTTGTGATCCTGCATCTCTAGGTAATATCTGTCCCCAAAGATAGACTTGTACCAAATAGCTATTTCCTTAGCGGCTTCGTAGTTGTCACCTTTTAACTTGTCACCAACTTCACTACTAGCACAGCCGGATAATATAATCAGTCCTTCGTTATACTTTTCTAAAAGTTCGTGATCAATTCTTGGTTTATAATACATACCCTCTAGGTTGGCGATGGTACTCAACTCCATCAGATTCTGATAACCCTGATTATTCATGGCAAGTATCGTCAAATGAAAACGGGCTTTATCCTTAGCCGGGTCACGATCATGCCTAGAACGAGACGCAACATAGGCTTCCATGCCGATAATTGGCTTAATACCAACTTCTAGGGCCGATTTATATAGTTCAATACTACCAGACATCGTGCCGTGATCTGTTATAGCTACAGCTTCCATTCCCAACTCTTTCACACGGTTCACTAAATCAGGTATCTTTGTCAGACCATCAAGCAAACTATGATGTGTGTGATTATGCAGATGGACAAAATCTGACGGTTTAAGCTGAACTCCCATATCTAAACTCTAGTATACCCCGGTCGCTACCTCTTGTCTGTAGTAAAAAAGGTATATCACTATTGCTAATATTACTTGACGTGCTGCATAGCATTAACGATATGTCGGATATAATCGCCGACATACGGGAATCCAACAAATTGTCCCAAAAACCAAACAATTAACGCCACCAGGACAGTGCCACCCAAGATTGTCCCGAAACCAAAGAATATACCACGGGTAAAATTCATCCAATAAACTTGTGCCCTGCTTCGGTTAAAGTCATAAAATAAATCTTCAATAATTCCGCGTCGAGCCCCGTTTTCATTAGCTACTTTCATTTTTTCAACTAATTTATTCATTTCGTTTTGCTCATCATAAATCTTGATGCACGAAATGAAACCCTAACCCCATATATTGAAACAAACATTAATAGAATATATAACCATACGCTAATAATATCTGAAAATATAGAATCTGCTCTGAAACCGTCAACACCAATTGCTGATGACATTAAGTATAAAACAAATAAAAGTAAAGAGACGGATACGAATACAGTAATGATGTCTATACTTGCAATAAACCAAAAGAATTTTTCACGATTACTACTTTTATAAGCAAATGTATTAGTCGTAAGCTTAAAAACAAAGAATGAGATAGCAAAGCAAGATGCACCTCCCAAGATTTGCATCCTGTTATAGGCTCCGGCTGCATCCCAAGCTGAAGCACCTATTGATACTCCAATAATCTGCCAAATAGCTGATACAAGTAAAATGATTCCTAGAATCAACAAGCCCCATTTTTTTATAAAATCTAGTTTATCTGAAGTACTATTGAACATCACTAACCCTTAATGGTTGAATTTGTTATTTATTTCTTATAAAAGCCTTTTTTGGCGGCTTCGACTGCGTTTTCTGTTCGATGTTTTAAATCAATAGCCTGCACTTTTACATCCTCGGCTGTTGCTTGAACTTTTTCCTTAACGTCAGTTGCAACAACGTTAGCTTTTTCGGCAACTACTTTTACTTGTTCTGTTGCGGTATTTTTAGCTGCTTTAGCTTTGGCTTTTAACTCTTCCCTGGTTTCCTTACCGCTTTTTGGAGCTGCAAGCACACCAGCGATAGCGCCAACAACTGCTCCAAACATTGCTCCTAGTGCGAATTTACCTTTTGACATAACTAATTCTCCTTCTTTTCTTTCTTAATTTTATTGATAAATTTAGAAACCATTTCGGCTATAAACATTGGTGATATCACCTTAGAAATTCCTGAAATCACAGAACCAAAATTCTCAACTGTTTTCTCGGCCGATTTAGTAACTTTTCGTATCTGTTTAGTCAATATAATTAGATAAATTAACAGTGTAATCCCAAGTGCCAAAAATATGGCAAGAAAGACTGATAAAAATATGACAAGAATTTCTGCTGCTGGACTCATAAGCTACCTTTCGTGGTCAATTAATCACTTCTGACCCTCTTACTATATAATAACACCGTAATTGGCAAATTAGCAAACTTCAGCATATGCGCTTTTTCAAGTATTCTGAAAAAGCTTCACCATATTTTGGGCTTTCAAGTGCCACATCAACAACTGCCTTTAAATAACTTAACTGACTGCCGGTATCATGCCATACGCCATCTATAAAACATCCATAAACCAAGTCTTTACTGGCAAGCTCGTTAATACTGTCCGCCAGTATAATTTCACCATTCACACCAATTTTTTCCTGCGCTATTAAAGGTAAAATGTCAGGCGTTAGTAAGTAACTTCCAGCCGAGGCAAAAGAGGATGGCGTGTTCGCCTCACCCGGTTTTTCGACCAAACTCTTAATTCTGAATACTCTGTCAGATAATTCTTCGCTAATCTCGGCCATACCGTATTTATCAGCATCTTTTTTATCAATTTTTATTAACGAGATAACAGATTTACCAGTTTTATTATAGGCTTCCTTAAGTTGTAGTGGCCAAGCAACTTCACTTCGAAAAAAATCATCAGCAAAAAAGACAAAAAACGGTTCATCGCTATCGATTAGATGCTGGGCATTTAGGATTGGCCTAGCATTTCCTTTTGGAACACCCTTTTGACGTATATAAATAAAGTTAGCCAATTCAGCAATAGCTTTAATTTGATCAGCTTTATCACCTTTACCTTTTTCACGCAGTTCAGACTCCAGCTCATCGCTCCTATCAAAATGATCTTCAATTGAGCGTTTTGTGCTACCAGTAACAATAATAATATCCGTAACACCAGCCTTTACGGCTTGCTCTACAATCAGCTGAATCACTGGCTTGTCGATAATTGGCAACATCTCTTTGGGCATCGCCTTGGTTTGTGGCAAAAACCTAGTTCCAAGACCTGCGGCACAAATAATAGCCTTTGTCGGTTGTTTCATTTTTATTTTATCCTTTCGCGGATTAACTTTTGCACCAATGATGGATTTGCTTTGCCACCAGATTTTTTCATTACCTGACCAACCAGGAATCCAATTACTTTTTCATTGCCATTTTTCAAATCATCGACAGCTTGTTTGGTTGATATGTCATTTAAGACTTCATTGACAAGTGTCATAATCTCACCCTCGTCACTGACCTGAATTAGATTTTTATCAGTCGCGATTTCGCGTGGTGACTTTCCGGTAAGATACATTTCAAAATATACATCTTTTGCTGCCGTAAAACTGAGTACATTTTCCTCAATCATTCTAATCAAATCTTCTTGTGACTCAATCGATGGCACATACTTAGGTTTAT
>JAYTVU010000017.1:0-23273 GCA_043743855.1 bacterium | reverse complement strand
TTGAGTTACACCTGTATACGACACTATTGTTATAGCAGCTAGGATACCAATTACTACTATGACTACTAGGAGCTCGACGATGGTGAAACCATTCTTAAATGGTTTATTCAAGATGCTTTTAGTTTAGCATAAACACCTTAAAGGTGAAACATAATATAAAAATACCGTATAATAAATATATGGAAAATACCGAAATTATCGAGCACGCCAGACAATTTTACGGTGACGAACAGATTAATACCCTGAGTAGCGCTATTGACTTTGCCACCAATGCTCACTTTGGCCAAAAACGAAAAAGTGGCGAACCATACATCACCCACCCACTGATTGTAGCTGATACTTTGATTTCTTGGGGTATGGATATTGATAGCGTTCTTGCTGGCATTTTACACGATACTGTCGAAGATACGGATGCCACGCTCGAGCAAATTGGCGAGTTATTTGGTAGTGATGTAAGTCAACTAGTTGACGGAGTCACAAAAGTTTCCCAAACCAGCTCGGAAATGAAGAATTTGGAAAATTACTTGCCTAAAACCAAGGATAATTTGTCAAAACTTCTTATTGCCGTTGGTCAAGATGTTAGGGTCGTCATTATCAAACTTGCCGACCGTTTACATAATCTAATGACATTAAAATATTTATCATCCGAAAAACAAGTCAAAGTTGCTCGCGAATCGTTGGAAGTTTTTGGACCAATGGCTGACCGCCTAGGTATGGGACGAGTTAGGATGCAGATCGAAGAATTAGCTTTTAGTTATCTTGATCCGAAGGAATTTA
Source organism: bacterium (assembly GCA_043743855.1). GTDB lineage: Bacteria > Patescibacteriota > Saccharimonadia > Saccharimonadales > Saccharimonadaceae > UBA1547. The sequence goes on along the minus strand of JAYTVU010000017.1, from coordinate 22,496 downwards.
AAAAATTAAAAATTCTTATGAAGAAACGGCTTGGCAAAAGTACTCGTAAACTTGGTAAAATTCGCATCGAGGTCGAAAATGCATTAAAAAAACACGGTATCAAAGCCGAGATTAATGGTCGCTTAAAAAGTGTTTACAGCCTATATAAAAAACTTGCTAAGGTTAAGGGTAATATCGATGACATTTATGATTTGATGGCTTTGCGCATCGTTGTCGAAAAAAAAGAGGACTGCTATATAGTGCTTGGAATCCTGCATAGCCTCTACACGCCTATGATTAATAGGATTAAAGACTATATTTCTACACCAAAGCCAAATGGGTACCAAAGCCTACACACAACAGTTATGACGCCTAACGAACAAATCGTTGAGTTTCAAATTCGAACACAACAGATGCATGAATTTGCCGAGCGCGGATTGGCCGCAAGTTTTCATTATCATGATCAGAAAGTATCCAAAGAATATATTAAAAAAAATAGTGTTTCTTCATTGCCAAAAAGTATGATGTGGATTAATCAGTTGCAAGAGGTGGTTGAAAAACTGAAAGATGGCGAAACAATATCTCAAAACCAGTTAAATATTGATTTGTTTGGAAAACGGATTTTTGTACACTCGCCAAAAGGCGATATATATGATTTACCAGAAGGCGCCTTGCCACTAGACTTTGCTTACTTGGTTCATAGCGATATTGCCAAAAATGCTTACAGCTTCCGAGTAAATGGTAAAATTCACCCATTTGATAAACCACTCCAAAACGGTGATATTGTAGAAGTTGTTACGAATAAGCTGTCGCAACCTAAACAAGCCTGGTTGCAACTTGTAACTACTACACATGCCCGAAACAAATTATATGGTCAACTCAGAAAATCTGGTGTGATTGGAATGATCACTACAGCAGCAAACATAATTCGTAGAAAGAAGGCAAAAAAATGAACATTAAAGTCGCTATCTCGACAGTTAATGACGGCAATATGCTTATCCGTGGCGATATGGCTAATCGACAAATACAATCTAACCGAGCCTCTTTTTTAGCTGATAATGGCATAGACATCAAGCAAACTACTTGCGTCAATATTGTCTACGACGGCGATGATTATCACCGTTACTATGAGGTGTCAGAAGCTCATAAAGGTAACGGGATGCTGTACGATGATAATGTCGCAGCTGATGCTTTGGTGACTCGCGCCTCTAATCATGCACTATTTCTACCTATTGCCGACTGTGTTGGGGCTGTTATTTTTGATCCTAAAAAAAATGTTTTGATGCTTTCTCACCTTGGCCGACATAGCCTAGAACAGGATGGTGGCTTCAAATCGATTAACTTTTTAGTCAAATATTATGGATGTAACCCGAGTGAACTTAAAGTCTGGCTAACTCCATCACCTGGGCCAGATGTATATCCAATGTACAGATTCCATGACCGTTCAATCAAAAGTGTGGCGCTTCAACAGCTGGAGTCAGCTGGTATAAACCCAGACAACATTACAGACAATTCGGCCGACACGACAAAAAACCACGACTATTATTCTCACAGTGAGTTTCTAAAAGGTATGCAGCAAGAAGACGGCAGATACGCTATCGTTGCTATTATGCACGATTAACTATTTATTATTCCAACGTTCAATTGATTTGCGAATGATTTCTTTTGCTTCTTCAACATCGCCCCAGTGCTTAACATGAGTGCTACCTGGTTTTTTAAGGTCTTTGTAGTGATTAAAATGATGAGAAATTTGATCAAGCTTTTGCTTTGGAATATCATTATGCGACCTTACGGCGTCACCTGTGCTGCGATCATCTGCTGGAACAACCAAAATTTTGTCGTCAATTTCACCGTCGTCTTCGAAAACCATTACACCAATAACTCTGGCTTTTAGATAAATACCCGTCGTTAAAGGTTTATCACAAAGAATCAGTGCATCAAGCTCATCACCATCTTCGTCCAAAGTTTGAGGAATAAAACCGTAGTTACATGGTTTTGCAAAAATCTCTGGCTCTACCCTATCCAGCATAAACATTGCTTTTTCACGGTCCCATTCAATTTTATGAGTGCTACCGGCTGGGATTTCAATGACAACGTTAACGAAACCATCTTCAACATCACCGGGCGTAAGTACTTTGTTAAAATCTGTCATGTTCTAGAAATCTCCTTAGTTTTTGCATATAACTTTGTATATTATAACATGTGCAAAACCCATAATTTTCTATGGGTTTGTATACTGATTTATTTTTCTAAGTCTTGTAGGTATTCGCGGATACTATGAGCCGCTGTGGCACCCTCGCCGACTGCACAAGCAATTTGCATAGTCGCACCACTGTGCACATCACCACTAGCGAAGACACCAGGCATACTAGTATGTAATTTCTTGTCGGTTTTTACAAATCCAGCCTCATCAAGTTCAACTCCGCTGTCACTCAGAAATGCCGTGTTAGGTTTAAGGCCAGCAAAAATAAATACGCCGTCAACATCAACTTGGATTGGTTGGTTCTTTTTTGTGGCATGAACGTGGGTCACTTTACCGTCATCAGCTTCAATCGTATCGGTTGAAGTTTCTAAATGAATGGTAATCTTACCTTCATCCTCAAACTTTTTCAGTTTTTTTTGCAAGACATCACTAGCCTTCACAGTACTTCTTACCAATAAATCAATATGAGATGCAAAACCAGCCAGATAAATAGCTTCTTGGATAGCCGAGTTGCCACCGCCAACAACAACCAGTCGTTTACCTTTATAAAAAGCACCGTCACAAGTCGCGCAGTAATGAACGCCTTTACCATAATATTCGGCCTCGCCTGGGACATCAATTTTGCCATATGAACTACCGGTCGCAATTAAAATTGCTTTGGCTTTGACTTCTTGACCGTCTACGACTACTACTTTGTATTTGCCTTCGTCGCGAATAGATGTGGCTGTGCCATATTCAATTTTTGCGCCAAAACGTTTGGCCTGTTTTTCGAGTTGTTCCGCTAATACATAACCTTCAATGCCATCAGGAAAACCTGGGTAATTTTCGACTTTATCGGTAATCGCAGCCAGGCCTCCGACAGTAGATTTTTCGTATAAAGTAGTACCAATGTCTTCGCGTGTCGTATAAACTGCCGCCGCCAAAGCGCTTGGACCGGCGCCAATCATAATTAAATCCTGAATTTCTGCAATAGTTTTATTCATAATAATATTATATCCCCCAGCTATACATTTGTAACAATCTTATGAATTTCAACAATAAACTCAAGCGGAGAATTTGCGGGAATAGTGACAGATACTTGAGGACCGTATGCCAAATCGGCAGGGATTGTTAGCCGTACTACGCTACCCTCTTCTATACCAGTTAGCCCATTAGTCCAGCCAGGTATAACTCCACTTAGCGAAAATGAGATTGCCTTGTCATCGGCCGACTTCTTCTTACTGCTGTCGAAGATTTTACCGTTTGACGTCCATCCAAAGTAACTCGAGCTGATGGAATCGGTTTCCTTTATTTTTGGACCAGTACCCCGCTTTAATACCTCTACATTCAATTTAGTCACAGAGTTTGCATCGAATATTCTAGAACTATAACCAGCAAGCGGTTCAGAATTGTCTGCATTAGCTTGTATAGCCTTATTTTGTTGTTCTAAATATTTCTCGTAATCTTTTTTCTGTTGAGCCTGATCAATAGATTGAATTTTTGGACTCAACATCATAGCGGCCGATGTGCCAAATACACCCAGCAGCATTAAAATTGCAATAATCCAAATACCAATCCGTTGCGAACGTGGTGTCGCCATAAAATTATTTCCCCTCTCAATTTATTTCAGTTATATCTATTATAGCAAAGAACAATTTATTGCTCTAGCTAAATGGTGTTAAATAACAGTTGCGTTGGTTTCAGAAATTACACTATTTGAAACCGACTCAATAACCGATGTGACCTCTTCGCTATTCAGTGTATAATCATGTGATGTCAATCGAACTCGGATAGTTATATTTTTTGTTTTACCATTTACTGGTTGATATATATCAATGGGAGTAATTTGGGCCTCTAGCCCGATAGAACCCAAAGCTATGTTTGCCGCAGCAATAATTCGGCTATAAACCACATCACTTAGAACTTGAAAGCAAATATCACGCTCAGCGGAAGGAAAACGACTAAGTGGTTGGTAATCTTTACCTAACCCATGTGTAGCTTTTAATAACGCCCGAATGTTTATTTCAAATCCAGCTGTGTATTCCGGCAACTTAAATCCCCTTGCAACCGATTTTTTGTACTGTCCAACATAGCCGATTAATAATCCGTCAGTTTTACTTATAACCTTGGCGCTATGCAGAGGTTCAAAAGGCAAAGTCACTGGATTATTTGGCTCACGATTCATGGGCTCGTATATAACCGCTGCCCCAACTTCGTCTAATAAATAGTCAATAATTCGTTTGGCTTTATAGTATGGAGCACCCGACTGTTTATCCTTATTCGCGACCACTAAAGCCAACATGTCTGATTCTATGGGGACATTTTCTTCATCAAGACCGTCTTGTTTTGACTGTGTTTTGTTCAGTTCAAACAAAGCAAATTCATCATAACCTTGTTTAATGTTTGGATGTATTAAATCAATTAGATTTGGTGTCAGGCTTTGACGATAATATTGTAAATCTGGGCTGAGCGAATTTACGACCTTATAGGAATTATTGATATCTTGCCCTGCTTTATAAATTATATCTCCGTGAACAAAACTATACGTCAATACCTCGTCGCCACCAGCTCGAACTAATGTTTTACGAATTGTGTCACGAAAATTATCAAAATCACTTATTCTAATAGCTGAAAAATCTCGCTTTGGTAAAGTCGGTGTAATATTATCAAACCCACGTAATCTGCCAATTTCTTCGGCTAAGTCTTCAACAATATGTATATCTGCTCGCCAATATGGAACGGTTACCTTAAATTGTTTAGGATTTGTTTGGGTGATTTCAAACTCAACATTCTGAAGAGTATCCATCATTTCATTATCATAAAATCCACTACCTAGTATTGAATTAATCGAATCAACACCAAAATCAATAGTAATTTTTTCATGCGGGACCGGATACGACTCTATTAAATTACTGACACACTTTGCACCCGACCATTCAATCATTAACCTTACTGCATCAAAAAGTACAGGAGCAGCCAAGCCAGCAGGTTGGCCTTTAGTAAAACGAGTTATCGCTTCGCTAAAAATTCCATGACGCATTTGAGTCGCACGTAAATTATAGAGGTTAAAGGTTGCTGATTCAATGATTATATTTTTAGTATTTTCATCAATTTCAGTATTAGCACCACCCATCGCACCGGCCAAGCCGATTGCGGTATTACCAGCGGCAATAACAATGTCGTCTGGTGTTAACTCAATGACTCGTCCATCCAAAAGTTCAAGTATTTCTTTTTCCAAACCAGCGCGAACATGAATATCCGCTTTACCACCTGATACATTAACTAATTTATCGTAGTCAAAAGCGTGCAAAGGCTGGCCAGTTAACATCATTAAATAATTCGTTACATCAACAACTGCGCTTATCGGCCTAATGCCAACTCTAGATAAATAAGTCTGAAATTGCAGAGGTGATTTTTTACTACCGTCCGCACCTGACATGACTATCGCCAAATAACGCGATGATAATTCAGGATTATCAATCGTTACATTTAGTTCAACGTCATTAACTTGAACACTAGTAAAATCAGGTTTAATGTTTATCAACCATTCAGGCGTTTTAAATGGTTTACCTGCAATGGCTGCGACTTCCCGGGCAAAACCAATAATTCCAAAAGTATCGGGTCGATGAGTTAAGGATTTATTCTCAATATCAAGTAGATAGTCGTCAAGCTCATACTCCTTGGCAAATGATTCTCCAGGCTGTAATTCTTTATCTAGGACTAAAATCCCATCATGTTCATCAAATAAATCTAGTTCCTTGGCACTAGCAATCATACCGTTACTGATTACACCGCGTAGTTCTCGCTTGCCAAGAATGAAAGGCGTTTCACTTCCGAACGTTGCCGGTACTGTAGATTCCGGTGGTAACCAGACAACCAATTGCCCAATCGCAATATTTGGAGCACCACAAACAACTTGGACGAAACCATTTTCATCTCGATCAACATTCAAGGATTTCCCGCCGTCATCAATTTTCGTAACACTCAGGTGGTCAGAGCCTTCTAACTGGCTTACTTCAATAACTTTAGCAACAATTACGTCCGTATATTTAGCCCCAAGATTAATAACCTCTTCGATTTCAACCAAACGCGCCCCAATCAGCGTTACTAATTCTTTAACTGGCATATCGATATCAGTGTATTTTTTAAGCCAATTTAATGAAATAATCATGCGAATTTCCTCAAGAATTGTAATTTGCCAGCTTCGAAATGCCTGATATCTTCAATACCATATTTCATCATCACTAAACGTTCGATGCCACCGCCCCATGCAAAACCTCGGTACTTATTTGGGTCAATTCCAGCAGCTAATAAAACATTCGGGTGAATCATGCCACAGCCTAACATTTCAAGCCATTCACCAGGTTTTCCGCCAAGCGCCAAAGGCTTTTCAATCGCAAACTCTAGACCAGGTTCGACAAACGGAAAATAAGCTGGTTGAGTCTTTATCTTTAAATCTTGTCCATAATATGCCTCAAAAAAACTGCGCAAAGTTCCTAACATCTGCCCCAGATTGGCGTCACAACTGACGAAAACGCCTTCGTCTTGATAAAAAGTATGCTCATGTGTAGCGTCTAGGTCTTCATTCCTAAAACAGCGCCCCAGGGCTACGACACCAATTTGTCCGTTAGCTATAAGTTTTTCACGACCGGCAATTAGAATACGATGCTGCATTGTTGAGGTATGAGCTGGTGCTATAAAGCCTTCTTCGGTTCGGAAAGTATCATACCCATCTCGAGCTGGGTGATTTTCGGGAAAGTTTAAAGAACCGAACATATGAAAATCATCATCAATTTGCCTTGACTCGATAATCTCAAAACCCATCCTAATATATATATCTGCCACATTTTCCAATTCACTAGTTAATGGGTGTTGCGAACCATACTCTGTTGGCAATAAATCTGGCCGTTTGGTATTTATATCCCACGGCGCAGAAATATCAATTGACTCAATATCATTATTTTCTAATTCATCTTCTCGCTTTGATATGGCAGACTCAAGTGCTGACTTTAAATCGTTAAGACTTTTGCCATAGTCACCGCGCTGATCGGGTTGCATAGTCTTAATTGCACCGTAAAGTTGTTTTAATTCTGGCGCTTTCAAGATATCTCGCGGACTATCAGTCGTTTCTATTTGTGCCAAAAGGTCTTTACGTATGTTTTCAATATTTTGCATAAATACTATTTTATCTTAGCGTGTAGAGGTTACCACCGTCAACCATATAATAATTGCTACGATTAAAACTATGACCGTAGCCCACACCCATTCGTGTTTACCTGTGGATCTTAAACCCTTTATATATTGAGAATCGTCAACACCATCAGGTCTGTCCGCTAGTAAGGCTTTTTCATTAGCTTTACGTTGTAATTCCGCCGCTAGTCGTTTTTGTAATTCGCTTCTCTCGTCATTTTGACTTATAAATAATGCCATATCTTTTTATTATACCACTTGTGTTTGTTTCGTTTGTATTGTGGTATACTATGTTCATATTTCACTTTAAGGAGGGAAAAAATCCATGGCAACCAAACCAGCCATTTCGTCGAGAAAAAAATCGACAGTATCAAAACCTAATGCGCAGAATATGCCTGCATTAGTAAATTTTAAAGCTGTCAGCAAAGCTTTAAAGGACATGCCAATCATTGGTAAAATCGTAGCAGAATTTCTAGGAGCATTTTTACTTACAGTAGCGTTTCTAGAAATGCAAGGTAACCCACTATTCGTTGGATTCTCACTTGTCGGTGTAGTCCTAATTGTTGGTGGAGTTTCAGGTGCACATGTAAACCCTGCCGTAACATTCGGTGCTTGGGTCACACGAAAAATGACTTGGGTATATGCACTCGGTTATATCCTAGCTCAGTTAATTGGTGCATCAGTAGCTTTCCTAGTACTGAACACATTCTTGCATAACAATGGTGCAACTTCTGCACAACTAGCAGCCGGTTCACCCGCATTGTTTCATGCAGCAACAATAACAGCTGGTAAAGAATGGTATGTATTCTTTGCAGAGTTATTCGGAACAACAATTCTTGCAACAGGTGTTGCAACGGCGCTCCGTGTCCGACGTAATAAGCTTGCTTCGGCTTTCTCAGCTGGATTTGCATTATTGGTAGCACTTTACATTGCTATGTCACTAACAACTGTGCTATTGACCGCATCAGGTGTCAACCTGACATTCCTTAACCCAGCAATTGCATTAGCTGCAAACGGCTTGTCATGGAATATGTGGCCACTATCAATCTACGTTCTAGCACCAGTACTTGGTGGCGTTATCGGATTTGCACTGCAAGATTTCTTGCATAGCCAAAGCGATGATTGTGAATGCGCAGACTGTAAATAGTAGAAACTAACAGAAATAATAAATATCCCCGCGATTGCGGGGATATTTATTATTTCAACCGTTTATTACTAGCCCACAAATTATGGGTTTTTACTCATCGTTTCTTGGCTTATCAATTAACAGAGGGTCTACACTCGTGTCAGCACCTGCAATTTTAATAACATCTTTATCAACTTTACCTAATTCTTTATGTGCATCGTTATAGTGGCCGACAGTTTGGCCCAACGACCTACCAAGTTTTTGCATGTATTCGTCAAACTTACCTATATGCTGTCCAAGTTTTCCAACCCGAATCTGTATATCTTTGGCCTGTTCTTCAATTTGTAAGCTTCGCAAACCCTGTAAAACTGTTTGCAAATACGCCATAAAACTAGTCGGGCTAACGATAATCACCTTCTTGTCGCGAAAAGCATACTCAATCAAATCACGAGCGCTAGAACCAGTCCCTACATCACCGATAAGTAAATCGTAATAAAGCGACTCGCTTGGAATAAACATGAAAGCAAAATCCATTGTTTTTTCACTTGGCCTGATATATTTGCTAGTTTCATCTATACGATTCTTTAAATCGGTTCGAACTTTTGCAAGTAATTTCTCGCGTTCAGGTTTTTTGTCCTCACCCACCATACGATTGTAATTTTCAAGGCTAAACTTACTATCAATTGGCAAAATAATACCTTTATCCAAAAAAACAACTGCATCGACAATTTCACCATCTTTAAATTTGTACTGCATTTGATAATTTTTAGAAGGCAAAATATTATCCAAGACTGATTCCAAATAATATTCACCAAAAACCCCGCGTTGTTTTGGATTTTGCAAAACGTTTTGCAGAGTCTTCAGTTCGTCAGCCACGTCAACCACTCGTCGGTTTGTCTCATCCAACTTAGCCAGCCTTTGCGTTACATCAGACACTAATTTGGCGCTCTCACTAAGTTGTTTTTGCATCGAGGTTTGCATGGATAAGTTATTTCGTTCCAATTTATCGCCAACTGTCTGTTGTAGATTATTTATACCTCTTGAGAGTTCTGTTAAATCGCTTTTTAATAACTCAACCGAACCCGAACCTTTTAGGCCTTGCAGATGTCGATTAAGAATAAATAGCACCACGCCAAAACCGAATACAACTACACAAAGTAATAGAATAAGAATTGTTTGCTCCATAGCATTAGTATAACACTACAAGCTAATAGCTAAGCGCGCTAATATCACTATCGCAACAACAGTAATTATAACTGGCACAACTTTGGAATATCTTGATAGCCAAGTGAATAATAAATAAGCTAAACTATAAAACAATACATCCCAGGCAATTATTTCAAAGCGTGATAAACCGCTCGTCCAACTTGCCAGACCCCACAATGTTAGTGCAGCAGATGCTACAACAATAATTGGTCTTGGTGCCCGCAATCTAATCAACACAGCTAAACCAACAGTCGCTACCAAAATTGTTGAAATGCCTTCAGAAATAGTTATTGAATTAACATAGTTTCCAATTATCAAATTAATCAACCAGTATATTAGCCCGAGTGTCGCACCAAATAGCATATAACGCACTGCAGAATAATGCTTGCTTATTTCTTGTGAATGCACGTTGCTGTCAACAACTTTTACCATACTACCTCCATATAATAGTCATATTATACTTCGTTATTGATTTTTGAGCAAAATTAAGTGGACGCTATTGGTTATGACTGCTTTGTATTTAAATACCACAGCGAACCAATTAATGCGATAACTACACCACCTATAACATCAGCCGGTGTATGCACCTGTGCTAATACTCGTCCTACACCAACAACTACCACCAGACTAGCTAGGATCAGGGTTAAGGCTTTTTGCTTCGTTTCAAACCACACTGCACACGTCAAGGCGGTAGCAATTAAAACATGGTCAGATGGAAAACCAGGATTATTCAAAAATGATGCGCCTGCTGAAGTTCCTGCAATTTCAAACGGCCTCAATGTCTCTGGCTGAAAAGATGCACCTATTAGTTTTGCCAATAGATAAGTAACCAGTCCAGCCATAAGGATTCTAGAATAGGTTTGAAAACGATGTTCTTTTGGCACTTTATACACTAGCGCATATGCACCAATCAAAAATATCGGAATCATCATACCGTCAGCAGCTATTTTTATTAATAGTTCCATACAACTAGCCTAACATAGCCACACACAAAATTCAGCCTACATGTTACAATAATGGTTATGAAAATATTTTTTGACGCAAGATGGACAAGAATTGACTTCCATGATGGAATCAGTCGTTATGGAGCTGGTGTAATTGAAGGTTTTAAAGAAAATAATATACCAATCACACTTATAATCAAAGATAAACGTCAACTAAAAATGCTACCTAGTGACATTCCTTATATCCTTGTCAATGACCCTCTCTCGTTCAAGGAACTATTTTTGGCAAAAAAACTTAACAAACTCGGCGCTGACGTAGTTTTCAGCCCCTTTCAGATTATTGGTACCTGGGGACGAAAATATAAACTAGTACTAACTCTGCACGACACGATTTTCTATCTACATCCAAAAGCACCAACCTGGATTACAATTCCACAAAAAGTAGTCTGGCGATTATTCCACATGGTTAAATGGCCACAAAGGTTCCTACTAAATAGTGCCGATCAAGTCGTTACAGTTAGTAATTATTCAAAGAAAAATATTTCGGACCTAAAGCTTACAAAGCGTGAAATAAGTGTCGTATATAATGCCCCATTTATTCCAAAACAAACTGGGAAAATTGAAAAGACAAAAAACATCCTGTATATGGGCGCTTTCATGCCATATAAAAATGCCGAGGTATTGATTAGTGGCATGGAATTTTTACCAAAAGATTTCACGTTGCATCTATTGACAAAGATACTTGATGAACGCAAAGCCGAGCTTGCAAAGTTAATTAAACCTGGAGTGAATGTTGTTTTCCATAATGGAACCACTGACGATGATTATTTCAAACTACTAGCCGGTGCGTACTGCCTAGCGACAGGTTCAAAAGAAGAAGGTTTTGGGTTACCACTAGTTGAAGCCATGACAATGGGTACGCCAGTCGTATGTAGCGACATCACCATCTTTCATGAAGTTGCCGGACAAGATGCCGCTTTATTCTTCGATTTTAATAGTCCAAAGGATTTTGCAAACCAAGTTAAAAAACTGGATGATCCTAAATTCCGTGCAGATTTAATTGAAAGAGGGCATAAACAAGCTGAAAAGTTCACCTGGAAAAAGTCTGCTATGGATTTATACCACGTACTTCAGGACTTGGTATCAACCGAATAATAAATGCTATAATCAATTATATGAGTAAGCATAAACTTAAAAAACGGCTATATAGCATTTTAACAATCGCTGGAGTCATCGGTTTTATTGCATCATTTTTACAAATGGTTGAAAAAATCGAGCTGCTAAAAAATCCGAGTGCACAATTAGCATGTAACCTAAACGCTATCTTTAGCTGTTCAAATATCCTTAACACCTGGCAAAGCTCGGTATTTGGTTTTCCAAATTCTTTAATGTGCATTATCTTTTTCGTGATCATGATTACAGCAGGATTAATCGGCTGGATGGATGGTTCTACTAGCAAGACACTGCGAATGGTATTTATGGGCGTGGCTGTCTTCTTTGTTGGATTCGGATTTTGGTACCTTTGGCAAAGCATAGTTATCGTCGGCGCGATTTGCGTATACTGTATCTTCTGTTATGGTAGCGTCCTAGTTATAACTGGAAGTTGGTTTAGACTAAATTATCAAGAATTAAATGTCAGTAAAAAAGTTCGCAAAATTATCGATAAAATAGTCATCGGAAACTTTGACATACTAATACTGTGCCTAATAGCGCTTGCAGTTATCACCGAAGCAATTGCAAAATTTGCCTAAATAGTATTAATTTAATAGTTCAGATTCAATAAAGTAGTCGTTTGGTTTTTCGACCGTCTTAACTTCGTTATAGCCAGAAAACGACATCGTTCCCCTGACGTTACCGTTCGTAGTCGAGCTGCCAGTATATTCAATTTTGATTATCTGCTTGGTACTAATATTGGCCCACACGATAAATGAAGTAATTTTACTATCGGTACTCGAATCGTTTTTAAAATATTTAACGTCACTTACAATTGCGTCGGCCATTTTATTGAATTGATCTTTATTGTATGTAAGTGTGTATTTATAGGCCGAGACACCACCGGTTTCCACTTTGGCGCTTTCATCAATTGTGTACATTTTTTTATCTTGTAAAATTGCCAAAACATCTTTGCGTTGGGTGTCCGTTAAATTCGCATACGGTGTTGGAATAACACTTGATGTAAATTTAGCTGGAGTAGCAGCTAGGGAAGCAAATTGATCGTTAGTACGAACTTTTATCCAACTCCCCATCAACTTCGTTTCTATTGTCTTAAAACTTGGCGACAAGCTAGGCTCAGTCGACGACAAAGAACCATATTTAACATATTCAGTATCACCAATCTTGATTAAGTCACCACTTACAGATATTGGTGATGCACCACTCGTCATATTCATCGAAAAACTACCGCTCGCCAGCATCTCGGTGCTGCTATTCATATTCATATAAAGTTTTGCGCTAATATCAGCTGCGCTGCCGTCATTACTAACAACTGCCATCGTTTGATCGACTGTCACTGACTTCGTTTTCAGCATTTGCTCGTTCATATCTTTAAAAACCGTTTCGGCACTAGGCGTACCAAACACCATAACAAAACCAATCAAAAATACCAAAAAGCCAGCAGCCCCCATCAGTATCCACTTTGTTTTGTCGCTCATCCCTTTTTTCTTAGAAGTTGTTGCCATGTTAACCCCCATAATTAGTTAATTTCATGATACCACTTTATTGTCAAAGCAACTACATTTTTTACAGTAACTCTTGGCTACGAACACCGTCGGTTTTATCGACTTTTTTGGCAGATACCCGTGCATCAATTTTTAAAATATTCTTTTTCAATACATCTTCGATACTGGCACCTAAAACATGATGTGCGACATAATAGGCGTGCAATAAAACATTAGAACTGAATAGTCTAACATTCTCGCCATGGCTATCATATTGTTCGGTATAAATAACCGTATCACCGAGTTCACCGTAACAATATTGCTGATCAACACAACCACGCAGCATGACAGCGTTAGTCATAATCATCATGATATGATCGTCAATCGAATATTCTGGGCCATCGTCGGATATATTCATTAATATTGAATCAAATGGTTCGTATCCCAGTTCAATCGCCTCATTGATATCAGATAATTTTAAATCACTCTGAAGTGTTGCCATCTCGGCTATTTTCTTTCGCCATTCAAACGGCTTAGAATCCTGTTTATCGAATTTGGCTATTCCCATGGCATGTTCGTACATGCGCAGCTTAATACCAGCATCTAAATCAGCTGTTGAATTAGAGGCACAAGCTGTTGTACACCACAACACATCGCCTATTTCACTTAATAACTCACTGGCCACATCTTCGGATCTATCACCCTCAGCGATAAAAATATCATAGGCATCCTTCATCTCGCCCACTTCTTCCAGCAATTTTCCAACAAACCTCTGCGCCGCCTCGTATGTACCGTGTTTTGCTTTCCAGCTATTTTCTACCCACTCTTGGTAAGCCGAAACAGTTAATGACTTTGGTAGTTCTTTTTCATATCGGACCAGATTATATAGTCCATCAACGGCTATGGAGTCAACTTTGCAACCAAATGATGAAAAAATATGTTCTGAATCTGGTGCGATGGGTTTATAGCCTTCATTACCTTTATTAAAATAGACCATGATGCGATATTATATCCTAATCTTATAAATATATTTATTTGTCTAACTCAACAACATCAGTTATAGATTTTCTTAAAAGTGTTTCGCCTAAACCGACTCCAAGCACATGATGAGATATATAGGCTAACTGCAGATACATACCCGCACTATAGACCTTAATCAACCTGGAATAATCTATCTGGTTTTCGGACATAGTATAAACTACGTCGGCCTCGTCAGATTTATTTAATTTAAAGACACATTCCTTCAATAACTCCGCGTACAATGAAGCCATGTCCACGTGATTCACGATACCATATTCACGTATTTGTTCGTCAGAAAGCATAAAGTCGGTTTGAGGAATTGGCTCAAACCCGGCCTTAATAAGATCATTAATCTGAGAGAAACTAATATTTTTTGGTGGGAGTGTCGAGATTTTATCAGCAACACTATACCATGACCCATAATATTGAGTGCTACTTTCGCCACTTGCTGCCATTTCCTCAACAATACTAGATATACGTAAACCTAACCCATCACTAACCCTCTCGGTTGTAGATATTGAAACTAGCGCAGTTGTGTACTTTAGGACATCTTTAATCTTATCGACTAATTCATACGTTTCATCATCAGAATCTATGCCTTGTTGATTGTATCGGATTAATGAATCGTGTAATCTATCAATTTCTTTCGGCAGTAATGCTGCAAAATGTTTGGCACCCTTAGTCGTGTATTTTGCTTCACCTAAAATTTCTACGATTGATTCCTGGTATGTATTAACCGTCAAATTACCAGTCTGTTCAATCTCTGGTTGATTAGCGTAAATAGAACCAAGTGCTTCCAAAATATCAGCAGATGGTCCTTTAGGTTGTTCAACCTTACCGTACGCCTCTGGGTTACTCATTGTTGACATATTATACAACAATATTTAAAAATGTACCAGTGTATTTTATACTGAGTTCATAGGTCGCAAATATTATAAAATAGTAAATTTATATATCTTGTGTGGTATTATTAGTTGACTAATAAATTGATTGGATTATATAAATCATGGCTAAACACAAAAGATGGCACAGCGCGGACATAAAGCGTATTTTAAAGAAAAAGCTAAAATCACTAAAGAAATAAATACGGTTTTTAATACACTACCAAAGTTCTTGATATTTTACAGGTAAAAACCTTGCTAGTGAATATTGTATCGCAAAAAATATCAGACTCAGGCAGGCTAGCCCAAGGCTAACATACATGGCAATGAAAAAATCAATTGATTGTTTTTGTATAAATTGAGACATGAATGCCAGTAAGATCGGGACAAGTATCAACAGTATTTTCATAATCAAAATTATGCGTGGTGTTAACTGAAGGCGCATTTTTTTAGTATCTTTTTTATGCTGTAGTTTAAGTGTTATCGGGGCTATTTTTTCAGCAGTTTCATGTACGATATTTTTGCTAGTTTTCGCTAAAGTTGATGGCAACTTTAAAGTTATATATAAAGTAAACATGACTACGATAATCAAAATAATAACCGATAGAGCAGTTGTTAGTGGATTAGGATTGAGATAAACAGCAGGGCTTGATATATTAACTTTTTTGCTGGGTTCTGGGCTGATAAATACTACAAAATTCTGAATTACACTTAAATATAAAGCAGTAGCCCAAAACCATTGCAAAGAGCAAAAAAAATAACCGATAGCACCGAACAAGTTTACTGCTATCTTTTTTAGGTTTATTTTTTTTCGTTTATCCATGGGTTAACAATACTAAACACCAGCACTATTGACAACCTTTACTATCAAATCATCTACACATAAATCGAGTTTTACTAAATATTTTAGTTAATGAGATAGCGGGACTAGTATGAAAATAATAATTCCATCATTATTCATAGTTTTGATTGATGTTAGATTGCCGTTAAAATACCATAATATATTTATTATGGTATAATATGTAAATATGATTACTCACTCACTTCAACTTACTTCAGAACCATTTGAAGCTATTGTCAGTGGACAAAAATCTATTGAATCTCGTCTTTTTGATAAAAAACGCCAGCTTATCCAACTAGGAGATACAATTGTGTTTACTAATCGAGATAACATAAAACAGACCATTATGGTACGCGTAGTCGGTCTGCTGAGATATAAAACATTTCATGATCTGTTTACACATAATAATCCTTCTAAATTTGGTGGCAAAAGTATTAGGTTGTTAGAAAGTCAAATTAATGAGTACTACAGCATAAATGAACAACATAAAAACGGTATCATTGGCATCGAGTTTGAACTTGTATAGATATTGCTTTTTATTTAATTAAATGTTATTATTTGCGTGTCCTTTCCACGCTACGTCGTAAAAATCGTAGCAAACAATCGGGAGGTGTACTTTGACCACACAGTTGGTCGACAACGGCGTCATCATTCGCAAAGCGGATAATGGCGATTTTGAATGGGTCGCCGATCTCATGGTTCGGGCTTTGAGCCCGTTCTACGATGGTGACCACCGTGCACACGCACAGCGAATCTTCGACACACACATGCAAGGAGGAATTGATCACGTTGGCCACTTCTCGACTGGACAGCACATGTTCATTGCCGAGATAAATGGCCTGCAAGTAGGTCTTATCCATGTAGTGGAGAAGAAGCAGGAGACTGTCAAGATCAGTCCGCTGATTGTGAGCACCGAATACCGCGGCACATTGGGTGTCGGAAGCATTCTTCTGAAGTATGCCGAAGACTATGCCCGGAGTGTCGGTGCGCGGCAGCTCTATTGCACAGTAGCTTCGCCGAACCAAAAGGCGTTGGGCTTCTTCCTACGTAAGGGGTTCTATGTCACAGGAACGGCGAAAGATCACTACAAACGAGGCATCGACGAGCACATGCTCTATAAGCAGCTTATCGATGAGCCGGGTTTCGACTCGCCCAACGTGTCAGTGATCCCGTTCGACGAGACAAAGCACGCCGATGACGTGCGGAGTTTGATCCTGCAAGAGATGAGCAATGACTTCGTTGGGGTAGATGACGGCTGGGTTGACGCCCTGTTCGCCGGATACCACCGACGCGAGTCTGTGGACGTCAACACCAAGTATAAGATCATCTATGTCGCCGAGTCAGGTGGCAAGGTGGTCGGTGTTGCTGGGGCTACCCCTAAGAAGGGTAACCCAATCAAGCTCATGCCACTGGTCGCATCCGATGAGTCCGTTTTTGAGGCTCTCGTGATCGACTTACAAAACCTGCTAGTGGACTACGGTCACAAGTTGTATCTCCACATTGTTCCTGAGGCTTGGCAGGTAGCCTGTCTACAGCGTCATGGCTGGAAACTGGAGGGTGTGTTTCCTGGTGGATATGCGCCTGAAAGCGTCGTACAGCAGTGGGGGCTCAACTTCAATGAAGGAGGTTCTAACGTGCGTAAGATGCGCATTAAGCGTCCGTATTTTGACGCGATTATGTCTGGCAAAAAGACCCTCGAGGTCCGCGTCGGATACGACAGTATCAAGAGACTTACGGCTGGTGACCTATTGCAGCTCGAGACCAGTTGCACCTCTGGCATAGTGCGCATCAAGTCGATTCGCGTTTACCGCGATTTCACTGACATGCTCACTACTGAGTCGTGGCAGATGATCGTCCCCCAGGTTAACACTCGGGAAGATGCTCTGAAGCTCCTGAGGGAAATTTACCCCTCGAACAAGGAGTTGCTTGGCATCTACGTGCTCGAGATCTACAAGGCCTAAAGCACAAGTAAGGTTTCGCAAACCTGTGGAAAAAACCATTAATCCTGCGAGTGACTTGGCTAGTGTCACTGGTGTCTGTCAAGACACCGAACAACTAGCTTTTTTCTTTGGATAATATTATTAATAATTAAAAACATTTCAGTGTTTTAACCCAACGCTTACTGTTGGTAAGATCAAGTACAAAAAACAAGCACGTAAATGTTCTTATTTTTATAACTCAGAACTCACGCCATCGGATTATGGAAATGGGGGTCACTATTCCTGCTGTCGCATCTGGCTGAGCATACGGGTCTGATACGATTATTTTACTTCATCATTATTAATGACTATTTTCTCTATTTCTTCAAGACTTTTAGTGATTGATGATTTTGTTGTATCAATTCTGTGATTATTAAACTTTGAATATTGTTTTTCTGCAGCATCAACGAGTTTTTTATCAGTCCGTTTTGGTAATGTGTTTCCGCGCTTTTTTTGACGTTGTTTTCGTACTTTTTCGTTCGCTACTAAGCTTATTATTGTAGTAGTATATTCATACTTTTTTGCTAGATTAACAAAATCGGATATATCAATCGGGTCAGTGTTTGTGATAGAAACGAGTGCGCCTTCTATTAAAATATCCCGTTTGTATTTCATATAATTTTCTATGCATGACAGTAAGTTTATTTGTGTAATTTCATGGTTAAAACTATTAGGTTTCTTTGTTTTCAGACTTGATGGGTTCATCTTGAACAAGAAGTGATCTTGGATTATTAACGCATAGTCATGTTTTTTAGCAAACTTCAAAGACAATGTCGATTTGCCAGAGGCAGAATAGCCGTTAATTATTAACAAGTTCATATTGGGATTATAACAGACAGAGATGTAGCGTGGCTACCTGTTTGATTTTAGTTCGAATATATACTTGGCTGAGCGTATCGGTCTGGTACCAAATCCCGAAAGTCTAGACTCGTGCGACACCAAATATGACTCGATTCATTGAGCATACAGGTCTGGTACGATTAACGGTTTAAAATGAGACAAATGAGACACAATAATGACTATATTTTATAATACCCTAACTAGGCAGTAATTACTTAACAGACTCTTGCTAATATGTTATAATATGTCGATAATTAACTTGAAGAAAAGGTTCCCATGAATCAAGGCAGGCAAAACCATAGTGCAGACGAGCTATTAGATAATTTGCTATCAGTCGAAGAAGTAAGCCAATCACTAGGCGAAACAGAGTTTAGGATAAAAAATCACAGCGCAAGTGCAGATGAGGTGATTCACTGGTATCGTACTCGCGACCCTATCGATGAAACCTGGCAGTTAGACGTGTCAGTTATATCCGGTAGCAAGGATATATCAAACATTGCGATAGCAGACCTTGCACTCTTGGAAGACAGTGCACTCCACCAGCACGCTGCCTTAATATTGATAGGAAGCCTGATCAGTCCTAATACTATCGGGAGCGATGACACCGACCTTAACATCGGCGTTGGTAGCATAACGAACCCCGATATATCTGTGCTTGAAAATATCAAGGCCTTGATACCAAACCTCAAAGCTAATGGTATTTTTCACGATCAACGTGATTTTGCCCGAGTATCTATGGCTGGCGACTTACTAAGTGAGGTGGCCAGACGTGTTTATGTGTCTGGGTTGTTAGTTGAAGATCCAAAATTGTTGAGTGTTTTTAGGCAACATGATGTTCCATACGTTGTGAACGACCGTGAATTATCCATGGAATTTATAGAGCAATCAACATGCTTGCAGGCTCTCGCTTTCGAAAAGTGTTTAGAGATGGCCGAAGCGACTAGTGACTCAGACCTTTTTGAGCAAAGCCTGCAACTACTTGTTAGGTCCAGGGCTGAAATACTAAATCTACACCCTAATCACGATAAGGCCTTAACGGATATTATGGCACCGATGTTAAAATACTACATGAAAGTCCTCAGCTCCGATGCACTTGATGGAGTGCAATGGGGTAAGCTTAAGGGTACATGGCATGAAGTGTTTTGGTTTATCGATTTCAATATGTACAGACAATTAACCGGCAAAGACTATGGGGTTAGTCCCTCAACTTCTACTGAAGACTGTCCGCACGTAGGTAACCCTATAAAAAGAAAGATTGATTATAGGGTTGGTAACAACGACTTCCATAAATTAGTACAACTAAAATCGTCGCGTAAGGCAGCCAAGGGTTCAGGTATTTTCCACCCAGACATAGAAAAAGTAATTGAAGAAGATTTCTCGTACGACAAAGTCAATCTGATGTGGAAGCTACTAAATTATATAAAATATATAGAATCTGGTTTCTCTGAAGGTATGTGCGCAGTGGCACTCGAGTTTGTTTTAGAGTCAGTGAAGGACCAATTTATCAGCTTGGATAGTATGAGCCAAGAAGAACCTAGAATGTCGGCTATTACGAGTAATTTCAGAAATGGTGAGATTGTTAAGCCAAATATCGACAGTAGAGCTAGAGCCCTTTTCGATGAAATAGCCAACAAAGCTATTAACCCATTTACTTTCGAGTCATAGTTCCCATATAACACTACTGCTTATAGTGGTATAGTATGGTTATGAAACAAATAAAACAAACAGTACTTCACCATCAAAAGGTGGCTTGAATTGTTTTTATGCAATCAGGTCTATTTAGATGCAATGCTTGGCTGAGCATATAGGTCTGGTACGATTGTCATATAGAAAAGCAAAAGCCCCGCGTATATAACGCAGAGCTAATTGCTCAATGCGATAAAGCGGGGCCGAACATCAGGAGTGATACGGCTTCCCAGTCAGTGAGATGAGGTTGCCCTCGATCATCTGCTTGGTGGAGCCCATGTACATCGTCTCGCCGAAGATCATCATGAAATCGTGAAGCAGGAACCTTGTCCAGCCATCCGTTGCCGCGTACATCGTCGAGAGTGTCTTCTCGACATTCGGGCTGGGCTGGACATCCTCGTTCCTGAACACTTCTTCAAAGTGCTTGCGGAGGTGTATCTCACCATCTAGCGTGAGCTTGACCCACACATAGTCATTGATATTGACTGAAGCCTCCATCCGTACACCATCTCCAATCGAGTCGGGTTTCACATTGATGTTTCATAGTTAACTTAACATATAATAGCAGATTTGTAAATAGTGCCACATCAGAATTAGGAACATGGGTCACTATTTCTGCTGTCGCATCTGGCTGGGGTGGAGGGATTCGAACCCCCGAATGCCGGCACCAAAAGCCGGTGCCTTACCACTTGGCGACACCCCATTAATTTAGGTAAGAACAGTACAGATTGTACACTATTCAGGATGTCGGCTCAAGTATCGATATTACTATGCTCTTTTTGTAACAAAGTATGATCGAACTTCAAATAGGAAGTATGCGCTAATTATGGCACTGATTGCCGTGCTAAAAAGTGAAAATACATTAAAATTTAATACTGCACTGACGACACCAGATACGATACCAACAACAAAAACTAGGAACATTAGGTCCCAACCCTTGGCTTTCATAGCCTTAAGTGGGCTAATGGCCATAGCCTCTAAAACAGTCGTTACAGCTAGCAAAGCTAGTGAGACGACAGATGCCAATATCCACCAGGTGCTGTATGTCGTTACAGGTGCTACATAGCCGTAAAAACCGGTTGTCGCAACGCCAAAAATCGACATTGCTACAAGCAAGACTCCGACCAATGAAAATATCGCAAATACCGATAAAATAACACCAATAAGTGTCAACCACCAGACGTTATGTGCCAGCCACTTACGCCAGTCGGTAGGTAAGTGTGGAAGCGGCTTTAACCAACCTTCTACTATGATCTCAAATTTATGAATTGATTCCATTGCATTATTCCCCCTTTATAAGCCTATAATAATCCCGACTAGACAATAATACAACATATTTTTTTATTTATGTTTTTTACTAGAGGGCCATAATCCCCAACTGGCCCAAGCCGCTAACATGCCTATTGCAATACTTATAAATACCATCCACAATCCAGGCGTTAAAACGACTAATGTTCCAAGCAAGCCAAAATTAGAAACAGTATTGGTCGTAAGTAACAGCCATAACGCCAATTTTAACCACATCAGTGGCACGAACCAACCTAACACCATACTAATAACACGCATGAGTGGGCTTAAATCTAGACGTAGTAGGAAAGGGAGTGCAAATACCTCACTCGTCACGATAACTCCTCCGACTAAATGCGCAATTGGTGCTCCCCCAGGCAGCCAAAAACTCTCAAGTAGCGTAAGAAATTTATCAAAAGTAAATAATTGGCACAAAACTAGAACAATTAGTATGAACGCATATCCGTAAGCTATGGTGACAGATTCACGGGTTTTTGGTCGTTTCGCTGGTACTGCATCGGTAAATATTTTCATACTATTAGCATACAACTCGATTAATATATGCACAAATGTTGTTTTTTTTGCTAATACGCTTGCGCTTTTTCGGTTATACGTTTAAAGTACATTTAAGCGAAGTTACAAAAACAAACATAGCACCAAAAAAACATATGTTGTGAC
>JAYTVU010000016.1:0-11414 GCA_043743855.1 bacterium | reverse complement strand
ATAGATAATTGAGCCATAGACAACACCACCTACTGCAGCTATACCAACCCCAGCTGTCAGGACATTAAGGACTACCAGTAGGATACCCCAGATGCCCGTATTTTGAACCGGGCCTGCGCCACCTGGCTGGGTACAAGAAATAACAGAGGTTTTAACTCCAGCACAATCAGCAAACACGATAGGGCTAACAAAGATTACGACAAAACCTGCAGCCAACATTAGTGCAATAAGTGTTTGTTTTAATTTCATACCTTTTATATAGTACTACACAATTTAGTTATACAAAAACAGTATTAAAGTTTACTATAAGGCAGCACTACATCAGCCTGCAAAATGCACCGCCAAATAAATCGTTGCCAAACCTAAAATTGTAGAAATTGTCGTCCAAATTACTGGATGCTGGTGATGACTTTCAGGGATTAAATCACTAGCACTAATATATAGGAAAAGACCAACAAAGAAAGCCAGGATTAACCCTAGAGTTGGACCTGAAACGGTGATTACAAACGCCACTAAAATACCGACAGCCGGCGCCAAAGCATCCGCCGCTAGCCATTTTAGGATCGAATTTCGTCCCCCCTCTTCTTTTAGTATCATGCCGACTGTATTAATCCCATCCGAGAAATCGTGAACTAGCACTGCAGCTGCAACTACCCAGCCGATAGTCGGTGATACTTTGAACGCCAAACCAATCCCAAGTCCATCCAAAAAACTATGGAACACTAATGCCGAAG
Organism: bacterium; assembly: GCA_043743855.1. Taxonomy (GTDB): domain Bacteria; phylum Patescibacteriota; class Saccharimonadia; order Saccharimonadales; family Saccharimonadaceae; genus UBA1547. Next base: position 10,680 of record JAYTVU010000016.1, on the reverse strand, counting down.
CGCCCAGTTTACCCTTATGCGCCGGCTTGTCGCAATCACTTTCGTTATGCATATGTAAAGAGAACGTCCGATCGATTAACATATATATAGCAAATCCTAGTGCAACAATAGCCGTCACAATCTGCATACTATATGTGCCTTTTGTTAGTTCAATTGATTCCGGCAGCAGGTCAAACAAAGCTACACCCAGGACCGCACCAGCACTAAAGCCCAATATCAAATGAAGTTTGTCTTGCAACTTGATTGCAAATAATCCGCCAAGCGTCGTGAATATGATTGTTGCAAGAATGATAAATACTATAACCATTACTGTTCTTCCGGAAAAACGTCAGGTTTTTTACGGTAATATTCGGCCCATTTATCATCATCTTTTAGTTTTAGGGTTTCAACAAATGTGCCTTGCGCAAAACCGCCCTTCTTATCGAAAATATTACGTTGGACCATTTGGACTTGTTCTTCTGTAATTCCGCATAACGACATTAGGTCATCCAACACTTGGCGAATATCCGCAATTTCATCTGTGATTTCGATAGCTGAACTATCGGCATTTATTTCACTAGCTTCCTCGATAATTTTTCGAATCAACTCTTGTTTATGCTCTTTCGATTTTAATTTACGATATTTCGCTTTTTGATTTGTGTCGATATAAATATCCTTCAAGTTGTCGCGAATAAGTTTATTTAACTTGAAAGTTGGCATATTTAATCCCCTATCTTTTCAATTAATTCGTTCTCAGAAATAATCTGTATACCATATTGTTTAGCTTTTGTTAGTTTACTCGCACCAACTTTTTCACCAGCAACAAGATACGTCGTATCTTTGGCGATTGCATTCTGAAAAGTTCCACCAAGTTCTCGGATTCTATCTGCCGCTTCGTCTCGTGACATATTTTTTAACGTTCCCGTTATTACAAAATTATGTCCGACCAATTTGCCTGTCTTCTTTTCATAGACAGGTTCAACTCCAAGAGACTTGAATTTTTCCAGCAAGGCTTCATTATCTGGGTCGGCAAACCAAGCAATAATACTTTCGGCAACAATTTCACCAACACCATCGACTGAACGTAGTTGTTCTATATCCGCGTTCTGCAACACTTCAATTGAACCGAACTTTTTTATTAGTTCAATCGCCGTTTGTACTCCAACGTGACGGATACCAAGTCCATAGACAAACCTTTCGAGTGGCGGCATTTTTTTGGCATATATAGCATTAATTAATTTCTGAGCCGAAATCTCGGCAAATCTATCAAGGATTAATAATTGCTCTTTTGTTATTGTAAAAATGTCGGCTAAATCATGAACGAGTCCGGCATTTACTAGTGCATAGACATTCTTTTCACCTAGAGTATCAATATCAAATGCGGTTTTGCTAGCAAAATGACCAACCGCAAGTTTTAGAAGTAAATCACCGGTAGCACCTTTAACTCGGTAAATAACTTCGCCTTTTGGGCGTTCAAATTGAAGTTCTGGATATTGTTGTTTTAAAGCATTTTCAAATTCAAACACTTGTGAATTTTTAGGTCGTAGTTCCATTACAACATTTTGAACTTGAGGAATAATGTCTCCGGCCTTGAAAATCACGACCGTATCACCAATTCTAATATCCAACCTGGCAATCTCATCTGCATTATGAAGACTGGCATGTTTGACGGTTGTGCCAGCAACTACGACAGGATCAAATACCGCTACTGGCGTTGCCGCTCCTGTCCGACCAATACTAATAACAATATCGCGAACAATTGTCGTGGCCTCTTCCGGTGCATACTTGAAAGCGACTGCTGCACGTGGCTGCTTGCCAACAACACCAAGTTCTCTAAATACTTCCCGATCGTTTACCTTAACAACTAATCCATCCGTATTAAACGGCAAAGCATGTCGTTTTTCGTTCCAATAATCGATAAATCTCATCACCTGGTCCACACTAGAAAAAATACTTGCTTGCTGATTTCTGGTAATGCCAATTGCTGTCAAAGCCTGATATGCAAACATATTAGTCGGCACTTCGGCTGGATTATCACGTAATAAATCGTAGGCTCTAAAATGAAGATTACGGCTAGCGACTAGTTTTGGGTCAAGTTGTCTGACGGTACCGGCTGCCAAGTTTCGGGGATTAGCAAATTCCGGTTCGCCAGCTGAAACTCTTTCTCGGTTCAATTTCAAAAAATCTTGTTTAAACATTACGATTTCACCACGAATCTCGGTTCGTCCTATCAACAATCCTTCGAAACCAACAGCTCGTCGTAATCGAAGTGGAATATTTTTAATCGTTTTAACATTTTCGGTTACATCCTCACCTATAAAACTATCTCCACGAGTAATTGCTTGCATAAATAGTCCATCTACATACACCAAAGCACAAGCTAGCCCATCCATTTTTATGTCAGCAAAAAATTCATGCTTGGCAAAAGGCAATAATTTATCGGTTCGTTTTACCCATGCTTCTACATCGGCTCGGTCAAAAACATCATTTAGACTCAGCATACGCGAACTATGCTGGACTTTTTTAAAACCACCCAACAGTTCACTCCCTACTCTTTGTGTTGGGCTATCTGTCGTGATTAAATCGGGGTGTTCTGATTCTAATTTTTTTAATTCTGCAAACAAACTATCATATACGGCATCGCTGACAGATGGATTATCAAGTGCATGGTACTCGTAACTATAGCCGGCGAGTAATTCACGAAGTTCCTTAACCCTAATACTAGGCTGGCTGGGCTTCATCGGCAACAACCTTGCGATATAACAAATATATATAGCTAGACGAATAAATAATTGTGATTGACCCCAGGGCTAATAAAGATAATGGGACTATCGGCATCCACAAAATTGCTGGCCATAAGCTTTTAATCCAGCCATCAAGCAATATTATAGGAATCATTATTATTGTCCAAACGATAATAGCAACAAAAATAATCCATAGAATCCGATAAAAAATACGTAATCTGCGTCCGACCACTAAGTCGCCAGCAGTTTTTAATGCCTTAAATGGATACATACCAGGTAAGGTTACGATAATTAAGGCAAAGAATGTGCTAGTAATCCAATATATCGACAGCAGCGCTAAAATACCGGCGACAGACCAGAATAACATTGCCTCTATGCCATTATTTAATAGTCCAGTTTGTGAGGCTGCAGCATAACCGATCAAGGCTAATGCTATTGGCAGTAATTGTATAACAACTACTATTGCTAAAATAAAAGTTGAAACGATTGGCGCACCGGCACTATAAAGTCCATCTCGAAACTTAACTTTGTAACCCGCCAAAATGTTACGTAACAACCAAATACTAGTTAGCCAAGTAAGCAAAGTGATAATGCCAGCGTATACCTGTTGAACTTCGGATAGATTACTAGATATACCACCCGTAGCCGTTGTCAGTAATAATAACCCAGCCTTGCCAACCTCACCTATACCACTTCCAAAAATGCTACCGCTAGTTTGATTAAGCGTGTTCTTTAATAATGTGTATGTGTCCTGAGACGCAATACCTACCATGATAGCCGTAACAACAGCTGATACAAGCGCTAATATTGCAAATGTTTTTCGATTAGCCCATATAGTTTTGAGCACATATTTAGTAAAAGCAATATACCCAGGCAGTTCAAGTGAACGTTTGTAATCACGCCTCCTTGTTCTACGAAAACTTCGATGTGGACGACGTTCTAAAAATGAAGTTACCCTGTTTTTGATATTATTATTTAGCTTTTTCTTTGTCATAATTTAAAACTTATTCTGGTTATTACGTAATCTGGCAATACGATCCTCAAGTGGCGGATGAGTTGAAAACATTTTGTTCATGAAACCGGACTTTAGAGGGTTTGTGATAAACAAATGCGCGGTAGTGCTGTTCTGTCGTTTCATTGGTTTACCCTGTTTTAGTAATTTCTCTAAAGCAGTCGCAAGTGATTCAGGATTGCGAGTTGTCATTGCACTAGTTGCATCAGCCAGATATTCACGCTGTCGACTAACTGCCATTTGTATGACGACAGCTATGATTGGCGCGAGTACCAAAACAATAACACCAATTATCATAGCAACTGGTGAATTGTCGTTATTATCTCGATCACCAAAAATGAACATCCTGAGAACAATATCTGTCAATAAACCGATTGCACTAACTAGACCAAAAGTAATCATACTAACACGAATGTCATAATTCTGCACGTGCCCCATTTCGTGCGCCATAACAGCCTCAAGTTCGTTATCATCCATCATGTCCAGTAGACCCGAAGTGGCTGCGACTATTGAATGTTTTGGGTCACGCCCAGTCGCAAATGCATTTGGTGCCGGATCATCAATAATGTAAACTCGTGGCGTCTGCATACCTGTGGTAATAGCCAGGTTTTCAACTATTCGATAAAAACGTGGGTTATCACTTTTTTGGATTTCTTTTGCGCCAGTCACAGCAGTAGTTAATCCGGTTGCAATATAATATTGCAAAACTGCGTAAAGCGCAGCACCAACAATTACGTAATAAGTTAGATTTGTGTTGCCGTAATAATACCCGACAACCCAGCCGATTGCGCTAATTAGACCAACAAACAAAGCCATAATCAAAATGGTGTTGCGTTTGTTAGCGGCAATAGCTTTATACATAAGTAATTAGCTAGCTTGTTAGAATTTTACGTCAACTGGTTGTTCGGCAGCTTTTTGCTCGGCTTCATCTAGCTCGTAGAAATCACGGCTCTTGAATCCAAACATTCCGGCAACAACGTTACTTGGAAAAACCTGAATCTTGGTATTTAGGTCCCTAACGCCACCATTATAGAATCGGCGTGAAGCTTGAATTTTATCTTCGGTATCAACTAGTTCTTGCTGCAACTCAGTAAAGTTTTGGCTGGCCTTTAGATCAGGATAGGCTTCGGCAACTGCAAATAGGCTTTTTAAGGCGCCTTCGAATTGGTTCTCGGCGGCAGCAGTTTCCTTAACACCCTTAGCGTTCAAGGCATTAGCCCGGGCAGCTGTTACAGCCTCGAAAACTCCGCTTTCGTGCTTTGCGTAACCTTTGACAGTTTCGACCAGATTTGGAATCAAGTCCAAACGTCGCTTAAGCTGAACCGTGATGTCGCTCCAGGCTTCATCAACACGAACCCTTAGTGTTACTAAACCGTTATAAATTGACCACAGCAGGATTGCTAATAGTACTACAACCCCTAAAATAATCCAAAGCACTTGCATAGTTCCCTCCTTAAAATATCGTTTGTATGTTTATATTATAACAGACACGAGTTGAGAAAATAAGTACAAATTATTATATCCCGCAGAGCGGTCAGGCGGTTGTTTTTCTGCTAATTTCTAGTTTATTATGCAGAGCGGGACTTGGTCACCTTTTGGCGACCCCGCCTCAACTTACTTTAGGCATAGCCTAAAATCAGTTTCCTGCCTTGCGAACTGCCAGTGGCAGTTCGCACCCACAAGGCCTTTTCCATGCAAGCTCAAGTCCGATATACCTACCAAATAAAATAACCCCACGAGGGGGTAATTTTATTTGGTGCGCAGAGCGGGACTTGAACCCGCAAGGCCGTAAGGCCAAGAGATTTTAAGTCTCTCGTGTATACCAATTCCACCATCCGCGCATGGTATTTGGAGGCACGTATGGGAGTCGAACCCATTTAAAAGGTTTTGCAGACCTTCACGTAACCGTTCCGTCAACGCGCCGTCTGGCTTATTATAGCAAGACAAGCGCACTAACACTACCGTTAATATACTACTTCGCTTTTGAAATCATGCCAAGTAGGTTGGCTTTCGAAGTTGCGCCAATCATTGAATCGACTAATTTTCCGTCTTTAAAAACCATAAATGTCGGCAAGCTACTGACGCCAAGATTTTGAGTTTGTTCAGGTTCAGCCTCGGCATCAAGTTTTATGATTTCCGCCCAATCTTTCACTTCCTCTTGTAAATCGTCCAGAAGTGGCATCATTGCCCGGCATGGTGGGCACCAAGGAGCCCAAATATCTAATAATACGACCTTTTTCGATTCCAAAACGTCCTGTGCAAATGTAGTTTTTACTGTTGACTTCATACACCGTCCCTTTCTATTTTGTGACAAATGTAATAATAACAATTATCGTTGACATACGCAATATATAGCGCCTATACTTATTACCACACGCAACATATAGCGTTAGTGCTAAAAATAAAACACAATGTGAGTGGGAGTAAGAGGGTAAGATGGCAGAAGTGAACCAACCGATATTAGATTTGGACGAGGCGGATAAACTGGACGAGATACATAAAATTGGTTTACAAGTTCCACCACCACCAGCCAAGCTGGCTGAACCAAAGCTTAGTGAAAATTCTTGGTATATTGGACGAACCAGATATGCCAAACGAGATGCCTCTGGCGCACCAATTGAGACACCTAAAGAATTATTTTGGCGCGTAGCCTATAATATTGCGACTGCCGATCGTTTATATGGTGGTACTGAAAAAACCCACATAGCAACCGCCACAAGTTTTTACAAGATTTTATCAACCCGCAAATTTCTACCAGGCACACCTACCTTACTGAACGCTGCTAAACCAAAACAACAGTTATCATCTTGCTTTGTTTTGCCGGTACCTGACGACCTGAAGAGTATTTTGGAATCAGCCACTGACATGGCTATGATACACAAATCAGGTGGCGGTACGGGATTTTCGTTTTCAAGACTTCGACCACAAAACGATATTCTTTCATCATCAGGCGGAACCACAACTGGACCGGTTGCCTTTATGCAAATGTACAATGATATTACCTCACACGTTCGCCAAGGTGGCGTTAGACGTGGGGCAAATATGGGTATCTTGCATTATAATCATCCTGACATACTGCTGTTTACAAGTTATAAATTAGATGAATTTTCACTTACAAACTTCAATATTTCAGTTACAACTGAAAAAGCTTTCTTTGATCAGATTAAAATTGATGAAAAACTTCTATCCGAGGATTATGAAAAAGATTTTGATTTTGATTCACTTGTTATAGAAGTCCGTGAGGCACACCAAACTCGGGATATGGATTTAAAAAATGTTAGACTCGATGCTGCCGTCAATAAGTTAAAGTCTTGGTGCAACGAGGACAAACCTGGGTATGGATACCCACTTATCAACCCTCGCAATGGCGAGGAAATGGGGCGTTTAAATGCCAAAAAAGTTTTTGATGTAATCACCCGCTTTGCGTGGCAATATGGTGACCCAGGTATGATATTTATCGACCAAATTAATAATTCCCGCGCCAACCCTACACCACAGCTTGGTCAAATTGAAGCCACTAACCCATGTGGTGAACAGCCACTTCTACCATATGATGCTTGCACCCTGGGTAGTATTAACTTGTCATTGTTCGTGGAAGGAAATGATTTTGACTGGGACGGACTGCGTGAAACTATTCACGAATCAATTCACTTTCTAGATAACGTGCTTGATATGAACGAATATCCAATTGAAAAAGTCAGGTTAATGGTTCGACAAATCCGTCGAATTGGTTTTGGCATTATGGGCTTTGCCGATGCGCTGCTAGCTATGGAAATTGGTTATAATACCGAAAAAGGTCTACAGATGGCCGAGCAAGTGATGCAATTTATCCAAAAAGAGTCAGACGTTGCCTCGGTTAAATTAGCCGAAAAACGTGGAGTTTTCCCAGCATTTGAGGGTTCTATTTACGACAAACTAGGCGAAATTCGCCCCAGAAATGGTGCCCGTACCACTATCGCACCAACCGGAACGATTGCCATGTTGGCTGATGCGTCAAGTGGTTGCGAACCATTATTTGCACTCACCTACGCCAAAAATACCATTGAAGGTAAACGTATGTTTCAGACTAGTCCATACTTTGTTGCGGCTTTAAAAAAGAATGGCATTTATTCCGAGGAACTGTTAGATCGTATACAATCAGAAGGTGGATCAATCCAAAATATTGACTCAATACCAGACAGCTTAAAAAAGACTTTTGTTATCGCCGGTGATATAACTCCAGAGTGGCATTTAAAAATTCAAGCTGCATTCCAGAAATATGTTGACAATGCCATATCAAAGACTATTAATTTTCCAAACACCGCAACCATCGAGGATGTAAGAAATGCATATTTAACAGCCCATAACATTGGTTGTCGCGGAATCACAATCTATCGTGACGGTAGTCGCGAAAAGCAAGTCCTAGAAGTTAAAAAAGAGTCTTCATATTTCGATAAACTAGACGCATCAGTCAAGGCCGAAAAGTCTAAGGCGATTGATGTCTTTGAAACGCCTGGTGTATTGATGAGGTTAAGACCAAGACCAGACGTGTTAAATGGTCGTACTCACAAAATTACAACTCCACTTGGTAAGGCATTCATATCGATTAACGAAGATGAGGACAGTAATATATTTGAGGTATTCATTAATGTCGGTCGTGCTGGATCGGATATTACTGCTGACGCCGAGGCAATTGGACGCTTGATTTCAATGGCCTTCCGCATTCCATCTAGCTATTCATCTGACCAAATTGCCCAAAAAGTAATCTCACAACTACGTGGTATTGGTGGATCTAGTTCAACTGGATTTGGTGCCAATCGCGTTAGGTCACTAGCTGATGCAGTTGCCAAAGCAATCGAACAACATCAAGCAACAAAAGATGCGATACAACAACCAACAGAAGAATCTGACGCACCCGAAACTGCTTCGCTATTTGAAGTAGAAAAACCATACGTTCACACCGATATTTGCCCAGAGTGCGGGTCGGCCAGCCTGAGGTTCATAGAAGGCTGCCAAAAATGTGAATTATGTGGTTTTAGCAAGTGTTAGTATTTTAGAAATCAATACCTTTATTAGCTAACATTTTGTCATCGAAGTGATGTTTTAACTTTGTCATGTCGGTTGCGATGTCGACTTTTTCAATGAGCTTTTTTGGAAAGTTTCTTCCTGTTAAACAAAGACTGGTTTTGGGATGCTTGTCATCAATAAGTTTTTCTAAATCTTCGACATTCAATAACCCGTCATGTACAGCATTATTGATTTCATCACAAATCACCAACTGGTAATCACCAGATTTTGCAGCCTTATGTGCAAAGTTATATGTACGCCTAGCCTCAGACCGGTGTTCTGCTGTTGTGGCATCAGCGCTAAGTTCGCCTGCATCAAAAAAACCCAATCCACCTTTGTAAAAAGTTAGTTTGTCTTTGTATAGTGGCAATATGTCTTTGATAAACTGATGCTCACCAACATCCCACAGTTTTATGAATTGGACAAAGGCAACTTTAAAACCAGTCCCCAGTGCCCTGGTCATCAAACCAAGTCCGGCGCTTGTCTTACCCTTGCCCTCGCCAGTGTAAACGACTGTGACACTATCCTTTTGTTGAAAATTTTCAAATGCCATATTTATAGTATAAGCCATTATAGGAAATGGGTGTATAATAAAAATAACCATAGGTGGTAACATGACAGAAAAACTAACAGGAATCGATAAATCTAAAAAACTTTGTGAAGAACGAGCTGCGTATGAGACTGGACGCTTTGGGATCGATTTGAGTAAACAGCAGATTGATAATTATGTAGAGCTAAGGATGATTTCAGGTATACCCGATCTTCCATCAGATCAAATATTAATCGATCTAATCCTGGAATCAGACCAACGACCAGCTTACGAACAATATTATAATCATACTGACTTTGATTCACAAAAGGAAGCCATCCAGAGGCGTCTAGCAGCCCATGTTATTTCACTTCAATAATTTTGATCGTTCAAGCATGAATATAGCACCCAAAACAATTACTGATAAAACACCCCCAGAGAATGCCAAAAGTAGAGTTTTTGTTACATTCTTTTCGGCCTGTTTTATCGAGCGACCACTTAAAACATAATATTTGTTGGCAGAAACAGAAACCACAGCAAACCTAATACCGTCTTGGGGTTGCCACGAAACGGTGTGATAGGTTTGGTCATCTGAAGCAGTAAGTACACCTTTCGGAACCGTTGGAACCTTGCCATTCAGTAGGCCTGAACCAGCTTCGACTTTACCTGTTTTGTCATAGATAATTACAAATGGAGCCAAACTATTGTTCATATCAACTTTCGAGCCGATTAATGAACTCGGTTTCTGGCCTTTATTAAGTGAAGCCGCAACATCTTCGGCAATCTGTATTTGTGGATAATTTGCATCTGCCCGCTGAGTTTGCTGGGCCACAACATATATTGTGCCAAAAATAATAACTAATAATGCTACGAAACTTGCAAATAAAACTAGTTTCTTCATATTGCTATTATACAACTTTTTTAAATGACATTATCAGAGTTTATGTTTTAATTTAAGGTATGCTATTCCTGGAACTTCGCGAATTGACCATAATATCAAGTTACGAGTCCACCACTGAGTGGATTCTGGATCAAAATCCCGTGGATATCCATAATGAACAATAGGCTCCATATCAAGGCGCATAGCTTGCAATGCTACCCTACCAACATGGTAGGCCTGAGCGACAATTAACGGTTGGTTTAGACTGTTTTCAGTCATATATTCCCTAGCCTGACTTAGTACAGACCAGGTATCCAACTCACCACCCATCGATACTGAAGGCTGCCCATTAATGACTAGAGCCGGCCTTCGAACTGAGTCTGGTAAAGATTCTGCAATTTCGCTTTGCAATAATAGCGGAAGGTTTTTTATTGCTCGTGAAGCAATATAGTTAGCTAGTTGCCCATTGACTAAGCCCGGTTCGTGTTCG
>JAYTVU010000015.1:0-6963 GCA_043743855.1 bacterium | reverse complement strand
TCTCAGTTCCAGTCTGACTGATCATCCTCTCAGACCAGTTAATGATCGTAGACTTGGTGAGCCTTTACCTCACCAACTATCTAATCATACGCAGGCCGTTCCCAAAGCGGATAAATCCTTTAATCCGAAGATCATATGCGGCATTAGCCACCCTTTCGGGCGGTTATTCCTCACTTTGGGGTACGTTCCCACGCGTTACTCAGCCGTCCGCCGCTCGCCGCCAGTCCGAAGACCGCGCTGCCGCTCGACTTGCATGTGTTAGGCACGCCGCCAGCATTCATCCTGAGCCAGGATCAAACTCTCCATAAAAACTACATACGATAAATCGCTGTAGTATAACTCAATATAAACTGACGATGATTTGCACAACTAAATTGTCAAAGGACTGTAAATCTGTTTTAACTCCTCTTTACTCGCAGTTGACGCACTAAAATAACGCGACCAGATTGTTATCAATCATAACTCATTTGTTAGGTAACAGTCAAGGGTATTTTATCTTTATCTTGTTGACAAAAATACAACTAGCCCAATTACTAGGCCCAGTGCGATTCCAAACCCAACCTCTAGTGGCGTATGGCCCTTCGCTACTCTTGGATATTTAACTTTACTTTTTTGCTCTTTCATTAGAGATATCAGAGCCATACCTTGCTCACCAGATGACCTGCGGACCTTCATGGCATCATACATAGTTATACTGGCGAAAAGCAGGGCCAGACCGAATAGTCCTGATCCAATACCGTCACGTAATGCAATCATAGTGGTCATAGCCGTCACAGCCGCACTGTGAGCACTAGGCATCCCACCAGACACAAACAAGTAACCCCGAAGGTTCATCTTTTCCTTTTTCATCGTGCTAATCACATATTTCACAAGGTGAGCAACTGCCCAGGCCAATAAAATTGATAGTAAATATGGTGAAACTAGCTCGAAAACCATAGTCTATTCCCCTTCTACTTCGTCTTCCTTGGTTTGATCCTGTTCAGGCATTAGTCCAAGTGAAGCCACCTTGTCATCTTCTCGCATTCGCATAATGCGCACGCCCTGGGTAGTTCTACCTAAAGTTGGTATATCTTTCAGACCGACACGGATGGCTTGACCGCCTGTTGAGATTAACAGTACTTCATGAGCATCAGGTTCAAGTGTGTGAACGGCAATAATTGGACCAGTCTTTGATGTAACAATTGCTGCCTTGATGCCAACTCCACCGCGTTTATGCGAAGGGAAGTTTGATACCTTGGTTGCTTTGCCATAGCCGTTTTCGCTGATTACTAGCAGTTTTCGTTCATCATCAACAATGTCCATACCAACAACCTGGTCATTTGGTCGTAAACGGACACCACGGACACCGCGGGCTGAACGGCCCATTGGTCGTGCATCCTTTTCGTTGAAGCGTATTGCTTGACCGGCAGATGTTGATATAATTACATCATCTTCACCAGTGGTCTTGTGTATCCAACATAGTTCATCACCTTCATCTAATTTGATGGCTATGAGGCCATTTGTTCGGATATTAGCATAGTCCTTTAATGGAGTCTTTTTAACAGTCCCCTTTGTTGTTGCCATAAATAAGTATCCTTCATCACTGGCGCCCTTTTCGTGACGAATGATTGAAGTGATTTTCTCTTCTGGCTGCAGTTGCAACAAGTTAACAGCGGCAACACCCTTTGTAGCTAGGCTAGCAGCAGGAACTTCATAAGCCTTCAAGCGGAATATTCGTCCCTTATTCGTAAAGAATAGTAGGTAATCATGAGTACTGGCTGGTACTAATTGATTAATGATATCCTCGGCCTTAATCGACATGCCCTTTTTGCCTTTACCGCCACGATGTTGGCGATGGTATTCACTAACCAAGGTGCGTTTGATGTAATTTTCGGCCGTCAGCAAGATAACACTATCTTCCTCAGGAATCAACTCTTCATCACTAAACTTACCGAGCTCGTGATTTATCATCTGACTTCGTCTGGCATCACCATACTTTTCTTTCATTTCCAGCAGTTCAACTTTGATAATTCGCAAAATCTCATGCTCGTCAGCCAAAATCGCTTCAAGTTTCGAAATTAGTTCCAACAGTTCTTTCAATTCATTCTCGATTGCTTCGCGCTCAAGTCCAGTTAGGCGTCGAAGCTGCATAGCCAAGATGGCCTTGGACTGAATAGCCGATAAACCAAACTTACCCATCAAAGCCACTTCGGCCTCTTCACTGGTCTGGCTGGCACGAATCGTCTTGATGACTTCATCAATATGGTCTAGGGCAATTTTGTAACCTTCCAAAATATGGGCACGCTCTTTGGCTTTACGTAGTTCAAACTCGGTTCGGCGACGAACAACTATTCGACGATGCTTGATGAACTCACTTAAAATTTCTTGGATACCCAAGATGCGTGGCTGTATGCCATCAATCAAAGCCAACATATTGTAATGGAAACTGGTTTGTAATGAAGTCAACTTAAATAATTGGTTTAAGATTTTCTTTGGATATGAATCCTTTTTGAGTTCAATCACAATACGGACTGATCCACGGGCACTTTCATCGCGAAGGTCGCTAATCGAGGTAATTTTCTTATCCTTAACTAATTCAGCAATCCTCTCTATAAGTGTTGCTTTATTTACAGCAAAAGGAACTTCAGTCACAATGATTTGGCTACGACCTTTTTTGGTCTCTTCGATTGACGTAACAGCGCGAATAACCACACTTCCACGTCCTGTTTGATATGCTTGTCGCATTGGCATTCCGCCGTAAACAATTGCACCAGTTGGGAAATCTGGGCCTTTAACGTGCTTTAACAAATCATCCAAGGTTGTTGTCTCGGGATTATCAATTAGTTGAATTGTAGCGTCAACCAATTCGCCTAGGTTGTGGGCAGGAATACTGGTTGCCATACCAACAGCGATACCAATCTGTCCATTTAGTAGAAGGTTTGGCAATTTGGCAGGTAAAACTACAGGTTCTTGTTCGGACCCATCGTAGTTATCGCGAAAATCGACTGTATCCTTTTCAAGGTCGGTCAGTAGTTCGTTACCAGCTTTATCAAGCCTAGCCTCGGTATAGCGTGAGGCAGCCGCAGGGTCGCCATCCATTGAACCAAAGTTACCTTGGCCATTAACTAGCGTGTAACGCATTGTCCAGTTCTGGGCCAAGCGAACCATAGAGTCGTAAATTGCTGTATCACCGTGTGGATGGTATTTACCCATTACATCACCTACGATACGGGCAGATTTTGTAAACTTGCCACCAGGTCGCAGGCCTTGTTCGCCCATTGAGTACAGAATACGACGATGGACCGGCTTTAGACCGTCACGAACGTCAGGCAAAGCGCGGTCGATAATAACGCTCATCGAGTAACGAAGGAAGCTATCCTCCATTACATCTTCAATTGTTTCCTTTTCTACAACACGTGAATGTGTCTGAGGTAAATCAAGTGTTATTTGCTCTTCAATATTATCAATTGATGTATTTTCGTCATCGTTCATAATTATATATCCAACTCCTCTAAGCTAAGTGACTTCGCACGACTTTGAATAAAACTTTTCCTCAAATCAACCTGATCACCCATCAGTTTTGTAAATATCGCATCTGCCAGTTCAGCATCTTCAACCCTAACTTGCACAAGAACACGGTTTTCAGGATTCATTGTTGTATCCCACAACTGTTCTGCGTCCATCTCGCCAAGACCTTTATAACGTTGTAGCATAGTTATACCAGCTTGCTTGGTGCGATCACTTTCTTCGTCAATCTTGACGCCTTTTTCTTTTCGTTCAGTAATTAATCGATCTACTATTTGGTCACGTTCATCATCGCTATAGGCATAATATTTCTTTGTACCAACCCGTAAAAGGAATAGAGGCGGTTTAGCAAGATATATATATCCGCCATCAACCACTTCGCGCATATATCGGAAGAAGAATGTGAGTAACAACGTGGCAATATGACTACCGTCAACATCGGCATCGGTCATAATAATGATTCGATGGTAGCGTAAGCCAGATACGTCAAATTGATCACTGATTCCCACGCCCATAGCCTTAATCAGGCTAACGATTTCGTTATTACCCAGCATACGGTCCAGGCGAGCACGTTCAACATTCAGCACTTTGCCACGAAGTGGCAAAATCGCCTGTGTTTTGCTGTCACGCCCAGATTTAGCTGAACCACCGGCTGAATCACCCTCTACGATATATAGTTCAGAGTCAGCAGGGTTCTTACTAGAGCAGTCTGACAGCTTGCCCGGCAGACTTAGCCCATCGAGTGCACCTTTACGAATAACGTTATCACGAGCAGCTCTGGCGGCCTTGCGTGCCCTAGCAGCTAGTAAAGCCTTGCCAACGATGCCTTTTGCTACATTAGGATTTTCTTCCAGATAGTAAGAGAAGTATTCGTTCATAACCTGCTCAACTTGACGTCGAACTTCAGGGTTTCCAAGCTTATTTTTTGTCTGTCCCTCAAATTGTGGATCAGGCATACCGACTAAAATGACGGCTGTTAGGCCTTCACGAATATCATCACCGGTCAAATTATCTTCTTTTTCCTTTAATATACCGCTTTTGCGGGCATAGTCGTTGATTGTACGAGTTAGGGCAGATTTGAAACCAACTAAGTGCGAGCCACCGTCAATAGTTAAAACGTTGTTGGCAAATGGTTTTACTATTTCAACAAAACTGTCATTATACTGAACAGCTATCTCTACCACTGTTTCATCAACCTGTTTTTCAACGTAAAATATACCTCCGATTGTTTCTTTACCGACATTCAAGTGCTTGACGTAGCTTTGGATACCACCTTCAAAGTAGAACGCTTGTCTGTCACCTGTGCGCTCGTCACTAACCGAAACATACACGCCCTTGGTCAGATATGCTTGGTGACGTAAGTAATTAACTACCCATTTATAATCAAACTCAATCGTCTCCTTAAAGATAGTTGGGTCTGGATAGAAAGTAATTATTGTTCCCTGTAGTTTGTCGGTTTTGCCAAGTTTCTGAAGTTGACCCTTGATGATACCTTGCTCAAACTCCATATGGTACAACTCATGATCGCGTGCAACTTCAGCAATTAAATGAGTAGATAGAGCGTTTACAACACTTGAACCGACACCGTGAAGACCGGATGAAACCTTATATCCACCACCACCGAACTTACCGCCTGCATGAAGAATGGTCAGAGCAGTTTCAAGTGAACTTTTACCCGTTTTAGGGTGTTTATCAACCGGAATACCGCGACCGTCATCCTCGATCCTTGCTCCACCGTCCTTTAATAGCGTAATGCTGATTTTGGTTGCAAAGCCTGCGATAGCCTCATCAATACAGTTATCTGCAATTTCTTTGATTAAATGATGGATACCTTCATAACCAGTACTACCAATATACATTCCCGGTCGCTTACGAACTGGATCAAGACCTTCAAGTACCTGAATTTGTGATCCGTCGTATGTATTATCACTTTTTTGTTTAACCACTACCAAACTCTCCCTCATCCGTTTCAGACTGTTTTAGCTATTTACAATGTTACCATTATAACGAATAAATTGTGTTCACTCAAGCTATTGCTTGAACATATTTCTTATGCTAAAGTGTCTTTAAGAGGTTAATAAAACAAAAAATAATAATGTTTAGGAAAATAGTATCAAATTTACCTTTTAGCCCTGCTTTGGTAGGACAACTTGGGTTTTATGCAAAAAGACTAAAAAAAGAAGAGGCAACTAGACGACTTGGATTAATATTTGTAGCTTTAGCACTTTTAGTACAGTCACTGGTGGTATTTCAGCCTGCAGAATCAGCGAATGCCACAAGTTCAACTGATATGGTTAACGGCGGTATTAGCTCTTTGAACGATTTCCTATCGGCCTACGACTCAAATACAAAACATTTAAAGGATGTGATGAATTACGTAGGGATTACAAGGAATGAAATATCAACCATGACCTATGGTACATTCCGAACTGGCGAAAGACTATCATGGGGTTTCGCGCCTCGCTTTAGCTATGCACAAGGTGAAAGACAGCACAGTATAGCGGATTCCACCGTACAAACAGTTGCTACCGTATATTCCAGACCTCTTAAATTATGGGGTAGTGTTGATAAGACAATCTACGGTTGGCGTGGACAATCATCAAAAATAGGTTGGTTTGGAATTATGAAGTCATGTGGCAACCTGGTAACAGATACCACGCCTCCACCGCCACCGCCACCAAAATGCCTCTTAAATAATGGTTTATTAGCAAGCGATGAAAACTGTAAACCGTGCCCTGGTAATAGCACCCTCTGGATTAATGACAAAGCATGCGTTCCCAATATTATCAAATCAAAAACTGCTACTAATACCTCGCAGAATTTTATTGATGCTTCAACTGTGGTTGCTCATGCCAGTGATCAAATAAGTTACACAATTACAATTAAAAACACAGGGCTTGTTTCAACTACCACAAAATTAGACGAGCACCTTGAAGACGTACTTGAATACTCTACTTTAATAGATAAAGGTGGTGGGACACTTGATGAAACCACAAAAATTTTATCTTGGCCTGATATAACGATAAAACCAAACGAGCAACAGACAAGAACTTTCGTAATCAAAGTCTTAGACAGCATACCGGCTACAGCTAGTGGTTCTAGTGACCCAACTTCATTTGACTGTATTATGATGAATACATTTGGTAATTCAATAAATATCAATGTTGATTGCCCTGCTCCAAAAGTCATCGAAAAAGTTACGAAAGAATTGCCAAAAACAGGACCGACAGAGAATATCATCTTCGCAGGTATGGTTTTGGCTATAACTACCTATTTTTATGCTTATACCAGACAACTTAAAAAAGAAGTAGTTTTGGTCCGTCGAGACGTTACTACGGGCACAATATAAAGTTCTAAGGGGATAAAAAATGAGTGAGAATTCAGAACAGTTAAAAAACAGTCCAGAACAAAGTGTAGAGACGCATCAACCTATCGAGAACCATATAGAAAAAGCCGATA
>JAYTVU010000014.1:0-2652 GCA_043743855.1 bacterium | reverse complement strand
GAGCCAAGAATTAATTTTATTACAATAAGCCATCATTTATTTTTTTAGGCTTAACTTCGGGTATTTTCCTAAAAGAATATTTAATTATTCCACCACAATCATCCGTAGCCTTTTCCAGTAATCTTACTAAAGATGCTTCTTTGCCGTCTTTAGTAATCTGCCTAGCTATATCACTATGGTATGGGTACGATAGGTCAAGGCCGACCAATCTGCCGGATTCGTCTCTTTTTGCATTAG
Organism: bacterium; assembly: GCA_043743855.1. Taxonomy (GTDB): domain Bacteria; phylum Patescibacteriota; class Saccharimonadia; order Saccharimonadales; family Saccharimonadaceae; genus UBA1547. Next base: position 2,415 of record JAYTVU010000014.1, on the reverse strand, counting down.
GGTTGTCAATTAAATCGTAAAACTTGTTTTGATCTATTTCGGCTTCAGTGACGCCCATTTCTGATACTATTCTACATTTTAAATAACCTGAAGTGCTGAAAAAAACAACGTCTTCAGGGGATGGTAGTTGGCCTAAGAATGTAAATACTTCAGATTTTTCGGTCTGTATATCAGTTTTATATCTATCTGAGCTGAAGGGGTGTATATGATAATAAACTTCGCTATCATTTGACGGTGTTTCGAATTCCCGATGAACCACAAGGCCATATTGCAACGTGCCGCCAGTTTTTTCGTCCTTAGTTTTTTTAGTTTTATTATCACTTAGATATCTCCATATGCTAGTGCTCTCGTCATAAACCCATTGATACTCTTTGTCAGTTTGCTCTGCTATTTTTTGCATAATAACTTCACCATCCTCTAGCGGTAGAGCAACTTCATAGTCATGCTCGAGCTCCAGAAAAATTGAATCCTGGTCGTAATGATCTATTGAATCTAGTTGCTTTATTGCCTTCATCATTTTGTCTAATCCAGTCTCATTGGCTTGGCTTTTATCCGAAGGTTGTTTTTCCATAGGATAATTGTACCATTAGTGTCTATCTAGGCTTTTGCGATTTTTGTGTAGGAATGTTAGCTTGTCATCATTCTACATGGGGTTTAACCAAAGCTTGTAACGATGGAGCTACTTACTGTGATTCGCCCATTTAAATAAGTATATTGAAGTATGCCACAAGGCGAGCTTTCTCTTCTGCAGTAAAGCTATGTAGTGTCTCATTTGTCTCGTTTTTATCTGTTAAAAAGGTTCGTTACCTGCATGCTGAGCCAATTTGAAGTTTGTAGGCACTCTGAGATAACATCAAAGGGTGCCCACCTCGTATAAAAGAGAATTTTGTCTTCAACTATAACGAAAATTAATATTTGCAGAGAAGATGTCTATTGCTAAAAAAATCAAACCAAGGTAATTAGGATTTTTCTCACAATCTATTAATAAACTCTTCGGTTTGATCACAGTTTTAGTAGAAGCCATTGTCAGAATATACGAAAGTTGCTAAGGTTAGTGGGACAGTCGAGAGTACAGGTGTTTATTAGGAGATTTGTATGACAGAATTGGAAACTTATAACAAACCAAAACCACAAATCTGGGCCCAAATTAAGGCCTGGTTGGGTAAGATTCTAAAAAGATTGCAACAACAATGGGAGCAATTCGTCCAATCCCGGCGAGAACACAAACAAGCCCTTACAGAAGCCCAAAACCTAGCGAATGACAGAGCAAGTTCTGGTCAATGTCCAAGATGTGGTAGTAATAATTTACAAGCGATTCATAGTGTTACCCAAAAAGGGTTTAACGATACCGGCGCATGTAGCGGGTGCTGCTGTCTTGGGCCTGTTGGTCTGTTGTTTGGTTTTTGTGGCAGCGGTAAAAAGCAAGAGCAGTCAGGTAGGATGTGCTTGAACTGTGGCAACAAATTCTAATTTTTTATTAAACACGATTTACCCTAAGTTTTTGGTATGGGGCAGTAGAGCATGTCATCAAATAGACGAACGGTCGTTTCATTTTGGCATCCGCAAATTTCCAATATGTGCTAGGTGTACAGGAATATATGTCGGACTTTTTATTGGTATGATTACTACATGGTTCTTTGTTTTACCAACTCTGATTAGCTTATTTCTTATGCTGCTTATGGTGGTTGACGGCTACACACAACTAAAAACAAGGTATGAATCAACAAATGCAAAACGATTTATCACAGGCTTGTTGTTCGGTCTTGCAACAGTGTCACTAACCGTAGTCCTAATAGCAAACCTATAAAACCATGAACATTAATTTGATGGGGTGAAATCCGATAAAAAATTTAGGAGCAGTAAGCTAAGCCTGGAAGGGCACTGTTTATTGTATTTTTAGCAATAATTGTATCTGTTCTCTATACTTAATTAGTCATTTGTTCAAAAAAAGTGTTGACGACTTATTTTAGATTTGCTAAATTAATTATCGGGAAGACCAAGTGAAACAGCACGTTAAAATATATGTAGCCAATCAAGTTCGATAGTTCAATTGTTCAAGTTAAGTTATTTAGTTAGTAGGCTACATCTGTAGGTGCAAGTCTTCCGCAAATTTTAAATAGAGGCACGTAAGGTGCCTCTATTTTATAACTTCAAAATACTATGAACATTAAGTTAAGAAGTATTAGCCGTGACAATAGTTTTTTTGTAACGCGATGATTGAAAGACCCACTTTCCCCAGGGAATACACTTCGTGAAATACAGGCTCAGTCTGCCGCTGTCGCACTGAATTTGTACGATAGCGCAGTCACTAGTTAATCTTACTATTCAATCATCGGCAAGGCTTCAACCGGTATTTCAAGTATTCTGGCTAAACGTTCAATTTGTTGGAATTTACAATATTTTATTGGTTCGCCA
>JAYTVU010000013.1:0-8831 GCA_043743855.1 bacterium | reverse complement strand
ATGCTTTACCGGCAACATTATTTTTTAAACCGTAATTTGTCTCTAGGGCGTCCAAGGTATCAATATCTGACAAAACACTGGTATCATGCGCCCTGGCTTGAATCCCATTGTATGAAACAACGGTTATTGCTGCCAAAATTCCAATAACAACAATTACAACCAGTAACTCAACTATGGTGAAACCGCCTGATATACGGTGCCTAGTAATTGGAAATCTATTATTTTCGTGAGCCATATTTGTCTTCATAATCAGTTTTAATTTACAAATTAAGTATAAGCCCTATGACTGAATATACGCAAGAGCCCACTACTGTTCAAGGAACGGAAACTCATGATCCCCAATGCGAATTATACTATCGACTTCAGCGCCTTTACGACGTAGCTCGTGCGAAATCCCCAGTTTTTTCATAATATCGCGCAAGCGATTAACACCCTCGTAGTTGTTAAAATCAGTTCGCCTGGCAAACTTATCGATTTTTTCACCGATGACCAAGAAAAATATTCTATCCTCATCAGTTATTTTTTCAACTGCCCAGCTTTCGGCAATTTTTGCAGTGCTAAGTGATATCGTCTCTATCTCGTCATCATCATCTTTGATTAACTCTGTTACCTTGCGCGATTCAATTACCTCTTTGCTAATCTCTCGCAGGACCTCTTTTATGCCCTTATGGGCAATTGCAGAAATTGCAAAGACTGGACTCTTGCCAGCAACAGATTTGAGGGTATCAATCTGCATTTGGACAATATCATCATTTAGGCCATCAATCTTGGTTAGGGCAATAATTTCAGGTCTGTCAGATAAATCCAGATTATAGTTAGCTAATTCTTTACGTATCGTCTGGTAGGCAACGGCAATATCATCACTATAGACGTCTATAAGGTGCATAAGAACCGCTGTACGCTCGACATGACGCAAGAAAGCATCACCTAAACCTTTGCCCTCCGAAGCGCCCTCAATCAGTCCTGGGATGTCTGCGATTAAAATACTGGTATCATCAACATCGGCCACACCAAGGTTTGGTGTTAGTGTTGTAAATGCATAATCGGCAATTTTCGGTCTAGCGTTACTGACAACAGATAGGAAAGTTGATTTGCCGGCATTAGGAAAACCAATTAGACCAACATCAGCCAGTAATTTTAGCTCTAATTCTGCCTCAAATGTATCACCCATTTCACCTTTTTCGGCAATTCTGGGAGTTTGGCGAACAGATGATTTAAAGTGAGCGTTACCAAAGCCTCCATCGCCACCATGTGCAATAATCACCTCTTGGCTGATTTCTGTTAAATCGGCAATTATTTCACCGTTTTTACATACAATCGTTCCTAGTGGAACTTTTACTAATAATCTGTCACCGGCAGCACCGTGACGATCCCGTTTGGCACCATTTTCACCTGATTTAGCCTTAAGTTCTGGTTTGTAACGAAAATCAACTAAAGTATTTAGCCCGCTATCGGCCACAAATACCACGTCACCACCCCTACCGCCATCACCACCGTCAGGACCGCCTTTTTCAACATAAATCTCATGACGAAAACTAACGGCTCCGTCGCCGCCTTTTCCTGCGCTAATAAATACTTTGGCGGTATCGACAAACATATACCAGTATCATAACATAATCGCCCCTGAATTAACAGAGGCGAAATACCCGTGTTCGGGTGACGCTCGGTGGGGCTGCCCCAAAAATGTTTATTTATGGTCGTGATAAATAAAATTTTTAGGGGCACACCGAGTGGCAGGACCCGAAAATAATTATTACAAGGATTTTAATGAATAAACCAGTATTGGCCAACGTTACCGGCAGGTACAATTCGTCCTGAGATAATATTATATCCACCACCGAAAACGTAAGCGTTCATCTCACTGATACTTAGATCACCATTTGGCAAAACAGATTCAACAATTGCAACGTGACCAGAGTCCTGAATAATCGCACCAGCACTTGGGCTATGGTTGACTGTCAGCCCCTCTGAAGCAGCCAATGGTGCCCACGAACCGGCGTTACCCCATTGAGGATAGCCACCAGCACCACCTACTGGTAGACCGAGTTGGATACGTCTGTTGAATGCGTAAAGTGTACAGTTACCATGAGAATATGGTCCGTCATCTGGTGTTCCATAGCCAATATTCCAGGTGCGTCCACCGAAACCGGTACCATTTCCAGCATAATAATAGTTATAGGTTGCAACAACCGGAGGCGCAACATAACCAGGTCGTTCATTACCAGGTAAAACTCCACTTGGCAGAATAATACTTGTATTGGGTTGCAGACCACTAACATCCAGGTCGTTATAAAGTATCAAACGAGTCTTGTCGACACCGTATCTTGTGGCAATTGAGTCAATTGTATCGCCAGATTTAACTGAATATAATACCCCATCAACTGGCAAAATTTTAAGTAACGTTCCAGGCGTCAAGGCATCGGATGTAAGATTATTGGCCCACTTTATAGTATCTTTAGAAATACCAAATTTAGCTGACAAAGTATCAGCCGTATCACCAGCTACTACTGTATAGCCTACGACAGAACGATTAACAGATGTAGTTCCTATAAGTTGAGGCTTTGCGGTACTAACACCGTCAGTCTGAGTAAATTCATTTTTAGCCTGGGCTGAAACTGCCATATTAACTACTGATGTAGCAATTGGCAGATTAGCCGTCTGTGCGACATTCGCGGCAACACCGGTTGCAACAACATTATCAACAGAGGTTTGACTGACTTGGCCAACGGTGCTAATAGTAGTAGCGTTAACAACCGTCGAAGTATCCTTCGGCGCTTGATAGCCAACAAAAATCATAGCAACAATCAATATAAACGTACTTGCGTATATCGCAATTACAGATGGTTTTATCCTAGCCTTCGTCCTTGGACGCGTTTTGGCTGGGGTTTGCTGTTTATTGTCAGCAGTCGATCGTAGAGCTAGGCTCATTTTGATCAAATTACGAATTATTGTTCTCCCGCCGGCCTACATTACTGTGGGGGCGTCTACCTTACTTTGTCTTTCTTCTCGCTTAGAACAGGGTGCATGTCGACCATTATATTAATAATATTAGGTTAAAGAATTTGTTGCACCCGTACGACATTTATTGGTAGGCTCATCTGTGTTCTGTTTCACCCACCCGCATGTTTAGTAATTAAACCGCACTGCAGACAAATCACAAATGTGCTTGTAACATTATACCAATCCTTGCTCTTAGTGTCAATTTATGGTGTGCTACATTTTACCTTACAATGATTAGCAATATTAGCCTGATGTTCGGCATCAGTCCGAGCAAAATACGTTATATTGTCGTCACCACTTAAAAAGTACAGATAATTACCACTGGCCGGACCAGCAACTGCCTGTAACGCCGTTAAACCGGGTACCGAGATTGGTCCGGGAGGCAAACCAGTAACTTTGCGAGTATTATATACTGAATCCAGATTAGGGTCTCTTGCTACGCCATTTTTATCCGCAATATACTGATAGGTTACATCTGATCCGAGTGACATACCCAGACTTAATCTTGAATAAAATACCTGAGCTATTTGCTTTTGATCATTTGAGCCACCGGATTCACGTTGGACAATTGAAGCCAGCGTAATCCCCCGATACAAATTCAACCCATGGGTCGCAAACTTACTGACAAGATCATTTTTTTGAACAACAGAGTAAAATTCCTTGAACGTCATTTCTAGAATGTCACGCACTGTTGCACCGGTGTTAAAATTGTAGGTTTCGCCATAAACATAACCTTCCAAGTCAGCACCAGTAGGTTTACCTGCAAATAATGGGCTGACGTAAATTTGATTAAGGGCAGTTTTAATTTCCTGACTAGAATAGCCTGCTTTTTCTAAAACGGTAGTCACGTCATATTTTTTCTTTCCAGTCTTGGTGTATGTATCTGTTAGTGTTGCACCAGGATAGAATGTAATACTAAATTGATCAACTGAACCCTTAACGAAATGCTCGACAATTTGAGACGTACTCTCGGCGGGCGACAAGCGATAAGTCCCCGCCTTTAGAATATTGTTTTTGCCCGATAGCCTAACATAAATATCAAATGCTGTAGCGTTACGAATAATCGATTGTTTTTGTAACTCTTGGCTAATCTGGCTAGAGGTTGTACCAGGGTTAATCGTAATTTTTTTAAGTAAACTAATATCACTGCCAATCGGAGACATCTGGATGTTATACCAAATTACTGCGATAAAAGCCAAACCAACAACCAAAGTCGTTACAATGCCACCTGCCCAACCCCAAACCTGGCCAATCGACAACTTTTTACGATGTTTCAAACCATTTGGCGTGCCATTAATAGGTTGTTGTTTGTGTTGAATGATAATGTCAGGCATTTTTTGTCTCCAGATAATCTTGTAATATAATTGCTGCCGCCTCGGCATCGATGTCGGACTTTTGGTATGGTCGATTGTAACTTACTAATCGTTGCTCGGCAATCACACTGGACAATGATTCATCTTGAAAAATAATTTTCACATCAATATCCGACAGTTTGGCGGCAAAAGCTTCGACAAATTTGGTTTGAGCGGTCACTTCACCGGATTGATTTCTGGGGTAGCCAATCACTAGGGTTTCGGCATTTTGTTTGATGATAATTTCAGCTATTGCGGCCAATTCATTACCATCAACCTCGATTGTTGCAAACGGCACAGCGATATGTACATTGATATCACCAACAGCCACACCAATACGCTTTTCGCCCACATCCAAGCAAACAATAGTGTTAGACTTAGGCATCTTTGAGTATGAATTTAACGTCAACTTTTTTTACATCAGTCGGAACAGTATTTACCCAGAAGTACGAGAATTTAATATCAACACTACTGACGCCTTTTATTCTGGTGATTAGCGCTTGCGCGTCACCAAATTGTTTGCCGCCAACCAATTTTTTAATATTATCTGGGTTAATATTTGGTCCAATTTTGCCAGTACTCGCAATGTTTACATTTGCCCCTGTGTCAGTTTTAAGGTAACCAGACAGAATAACTTTATCATATCCAATATCATAAACGCGTTGAGTATTATCAGTCGCGATTTGCTTATTGATTGCGTTGCGAAGAAACGCCTCTAGCTCTGATTTGGCAATTGCAGTAAGTGTGAAAGTAGTTGCCGAGGTTAGCTTGGCTTTGCCGCCGATGGCTTCGGCACCAACAACTGGTGCTGATACAGCGTCAGCCCGATCAATATTGAAACTATCTGATATTACTTTTTCACCGTTTATAAATTGCTTGGTTAATTGCTGTTTTACGTCATTCGTTGATAAATCTACCAAGGCTTGACCAGCTTTTAATATATCGTCTTGGGTGACTACTGTTGCCATCCTTGACGTCCCATTTTGCATAACTGTGCCATTCATACTTAGAACGCGCGTAGAAGTTAAAGCAGCAGATGTATAGTAGGTAGCAGGAATATTATAAGTCGCCCCAGCTTCTTCGGCCTGAACTGAAACATCTCTACTATTTGATGAAGTTGCATTAGAAGACTTGCATAAGGAAGCTGACCCCGAAAGACCTGGGACTGTTATTACTGATGTGCTTGTGAAAACCAACCCCCCACTTGAAGTAAATCTTGTACCAGTTGGTATTAAAACTGGATTGGTGTCGTCACAGTTTTTTACATTAACTGTGCCTGTTGCTTTTATCCCCAGGTCTTTTTGACTAGTTGCTGTAAAATCAACACTCAAATCTTTCTTGATTGTTTTTGAAACAGTCTGAACTATGTTTTTATTTAAATCAGTGGCCGTTGCACCGCCAAGTTGTAATGTCATACTAACTGGTGCTGTTTCAGTTTTGGTAGTGATAATTACAGTAGCTGCAGGGGCATAAACATTTGCCCATATCAAGAAAATGATAAACAGAATACCGACCGCAATGCCTAAGAATAGTTTCTTTCTAAAAGTTGGAAAATCCGGAACTTTTAGTTTACTTTTAACTGTTTTTTCACCAATTGGTTGTGGCTTCAACGAATTTGCAAGCGAAGGTGGCACATATTGTGGACCTTCGTTATCAATATTGATACTACCTAGATCATCGACGACATCCTTTTGATTTGGTGCATCCACATCCGAACTTGCAACCGTATAATCAGTTGTCTTGACTAGTTCACCTATCGGTAATTGTGCGCCATCAATAATGTCTTCACCGTCATCAATTTCAAGGGCCGCAATTTCAGCAATTTCAGGTTTGCTTTGTAAGTTTTTAGCGACAGGAATTTTAGCGGCTGCCGTCAGAGCAACCAAGGCTTTATTGTTAGTAACTATAACCAAATTTTTTCCGCCGTTTTTCGCCATTCTAGCTAGTAATCGCAAGTTAACAGCACTTTGCAATACACCTGTTCGTTTTGGTGGAACAAGAGCAACAATTTTGTCCTTACTGGCCTTTATCTTGCCGATAATTTCCGTAATGTCGTCTTCGGTATCTATGTAAATAATGTCTTTATTCATGTCAAATTCTAAGGATACGATTTAGTTTTTCTTTGATGGTATCGTTACCGCTACTACCTATTATTGTATCATAGCCCACACGAAGGAGACCCATGGCGGTGATGAATGTGTGGTCGTTAGCTAGCCCTGTTTCGTCAGTTATTCCAACAACTTCAGACGGGTGGATGTGATGAACTGTTGGCTTTTTGGTAAATGGCAAATCTTTGTGCCAGTCCTGTTTTTGTAAGGCATCGACAAGTTTAGTTAAACTTGAACCACCACCACACAGTAAAATTCTGTTTGGCAAATGATCAGCTGAATCAAATTCACTTAGGGCAAGTTCAACACCAGCAATCCAAACCTCTAGGGTCTTGTCGATAGCCGCATTTACGTCAGCGACTACAGATGATTTTATTTTTTCACTTTCAATATTGACCTTTAGTTTCTCGGCATCATCATATGAAATTTCTAGTTCTGATGCAATTGTGCGCGTAAAGCTGCGGCCACCGATGCCGAACATCTTGGTACCCTCGACTCCACCATCATTTACAACTGCAATATCAGTCGTACCACCGCCGACATCAGCTAGGATTGCGGTGAAATTACTGTTGGCATCGTTGCCCAAAACGCTGCGACTGACGGCGAACGGTTCAGCCGCGACTGCCAAAAGTTCCAGTGACAATTCTTCGGCGACTCTTTCGAGTGCACCGATATGTACCATTGGCGCAAAAGCTGTATAAATTTGAACCGCCACGTCGTGACCTTGAAAACCAATCGGATTACTAACTTTGTAACCATCAATATGGATACTGACAAGTGCACTATTAACCAGTTTTATTTCGACATCGGCGTTACCAGTTTCAAGAGCAATTTGCTTTTGAGCTTTGCCCTGGGCGCGTTCTTGGACTTTTTCTATAATAAATTCCATTTCGGCTGTATCAAGTGGTCTGTCTGGTTGTGGACGACGATAACGGATTGTATTTGTAACCCCTTTGACTAGTTCACCGGCAATACCAATAACAACACGTTTTGCCTGTAATCCAGCCTGTTCCTCGGCCTCAGTTAATGCATCCTCACAGTTACGAACTACACCAGCAATATCGGCAATAGCACCAGAATACATGTCACTAATCTGTTGATGAGCCCGGCCAACGCCAACTATTTTTAAATCATCACCATCAAGTTTGGCAATTAATGCCTTAACATACTCGGTACCAATATCCAGTCCGACAATATAATCATCTGAATCGTGTTCTTTACCGATATTTCGTAGTTTTTTGAATACCATAGATGTCACTATTATATACTATATGGTTACGGTTAATAACTATGGACCGTCTTTTATTGTATTGGTGACCGTGACAACTTCTAAGTCTGAGAGGGCTGAAGGATAAACGGCTATGCGTTGAATGGAGGCGTTACGATACGCATAATTACTAGAATTCCTGCCAATATCAGCATTCGCTGGGAGCCCAGTTGGCGTAGAGTAATTGACCGCACTATCAGAAGACTTCGTCCCATTGACGAAGATATTTAGTTTACCCCCATTTGACCACCTACCAGAGACGACCCCCCATGTTCCAGCAGACATTACTGCGACCCCACTCACCGAGTCTCCACCTATCGACTTAGCAGCGATTGCCATATTGCCAACATTCATTGAATCAAACAGGTGTATACGCTCTGTAGCAGTATTCATCCAGGAAAACACATATGGCGAAGACCCTGTAGTATCACTACTGTGTGGTCCAATAACTGATGTAACTGTCCCTGTATTTGCATTCCAATTTGTAGTTGGTACTGTCACCGCATCGGGATTTCGAGTAGCGGTCGCAGTAGTTGTTGGAATATACGAAGTGGCAAAAGCACCTTTTTCTAGCTGAGCACCAGCAACTTCTACTTCGAAATAACTTCCATCAACACTTTGTGACTGTTGGAAACTAAACTGGCCTATTGAAGTTAATGGCCCTGCTGAACTAATAGTAACCGAAGACTTACGCCATAACCCGTCCGATGAAGCAATTAGACCGGATGTAGTCGCTTGGTCAATATAGCCTGACATATCCGATTTCCATGTTTTAATATTAATACCCGGGGCTGCCCCAGCATATGATAGATTTCTGTACCAAAAACTTGCAGTTAAAGAGTCGCCTGGCGCAAATGCACCAACTGATGATAACTGCTGAAGGTTAGGCCAAGTTGCGGCAGCGCCATTGTTATGTATAGCCTTGACCTTTTGGACTGTACCATATACAGGGCTCGAATTATTCCGTGAGCTCGTCCATGTAGTTAAAGACGGAGAACCTTGTGCCCAATTATCACCCAGCCCATCACTATTACTATCGTTACTAAAATATGAATTCAACAAATAATTAGTCCTACTCTCCTCAATCACAGCCTCACTGCCAGA
>JAYTVU010000012.1:0-12087 GCA_043743855.1 bacterium | reverse complement strand
AGTAAACTCTATTTAATATAAACAATCTGCGCACTTGCGTAATTAACCCCATAACGCTTATACTTTATACATGATAATTTATCTTGGTAGTGATCACATGGGTTTTGATTTAAAAGAAAAAGTATTTGCTTACCTTGCAAAACACGATTACAACGTCGAAGATGTTGGTTGTCAAACACTTGATCCAGGTGATGATTTTCCGGAATTTGCCCAAGCTGCTGCACTTAAAGTCCTAGGCAGTGATGACAAAGATCCGCGCGCAATTTTGTTATGTGGTGGCGGTCAAGGCATGGCCATAGCGGCTAATCGTTTTCGTGGTATTCGTGCCAGTGTTATCTGGGACGCATATGAAGCCAAGATGACCAGGAATGATAACGACAGTAATGTACTGTGTTTACCATCACGAGTTTTACAGGATGATGAGAGAGCTTGGGAGGGAATAATTGAAACATGGTTGAACACTCCTTTTGCCGCCGCGGTTCGGTTTAAGCGACGTAATGCGCAGATTGACGAGTTTTAATGAGCATAATTACCCCATGTATTACAGTTGAAACTGAGGATGAGTATAAAGTGGCGGTTGAAAAGTATACGCCGTTTGCTCAACGTGTTCAGCTAGATATTAGTGACGGTGAGTTTGCACCAGTATTTTTGCTAGGTCCGGAAAAATTATGGTGGCCAAAAGGCTGGATAGTGGATATTCACGCCATGGTTTCACATCCGTTGGATTACGTTGATAAGCTGATTGCCTTAAAGCCGCATCTGATTATTTTTCATGCTGAAACAGACGTTGATTTACTGCCAATTTTTGAAAAAATAAAAAAATATGGTATCAAAGCCGGTCTAGCGCTTTTAAAGCCAACCGTACCAGAAACTGTTGCCAGCTACATACGTGCAGTTGATCATGTCTTAGTTTTCTCTGGTGACTTGGGCCATTACGGTGGCACGGCAAGTTTGATGCAGCTTGAAAAGGTTAGGTTGGTTAAAAGTATAAATTCAAATGTAGAGATTGGTTGGGATGGTGGTGTCAGCATTGATAATGCGTTCACGTTAACTCAGGGTGGTGTTGATGTCTTGAATGTCGGTGGGGCCCTTGCCAATGCCGATAATCCGGATAGTGTTTATGATACACTTATACAAGAGATAAACAAACAAGGAATAATTTAGTTAATGGGTGGAAAACTAACCATATCTCAGCTTCAACACAAAGCCAATGATTTGCGGACTGATGTGATTCGTATGCTCGAGGCTGCTGGTAGCGGTCACACTGCAGGATCGCTAGATTTGGCCGAGATTCTAACTGCACTTTATTTCAACATTATGAATATCAATCCCAGTGACCCAGATAAAGCTGATCGCGATATTCTTCTACTTAGCAATGGTCATACAGTTCCAATTCAATATGCAGCTATGGCAGAGGCTGGTTTTTTTGAAAAAGACGAACTTTTGACACTCAGAAAACTTGGTAGTCGCCTGCAGGGTCACCCAGAACGGGTCAAACTACCTGGACTTGAAAATACTAGTGGCCCACTTGGTAGCGGTTTATCCCAGGCTTCTGGTTATGCCTATTCACTACAGTATCTGCATAACGAAAAACATCGTTTCGTCTATACAATAATGGGTGATGGCGAACTGGATGAGGGAAATGTATGGGAAGCAGCTATGTTTGCTGGAAAATATAAATTATCACAGTTGATTGCCTTTATTGATAGAAATAATATTCAAATTGACGGCACAACCGAAGAAGTTATGCCTCTTGAAAACTTACGTCTGAAATGGGAATCATTCGGTTGGCACGTTATAGAAATTGATGGGCATAATATACGAAGTATTATTGATGCTGTCAATATGGCCAAGGCAATTACAAATCGTCCATGTATGATTATTGCGTATACGATTCCTGGTAAGGGTATCAAATTTATGGAATATGACTGCAAATGGCACGGTATGGCACCAAATAATAATCAAGCTGCTGATGCGTTGCAAGAATTAGCTTCAATTTATGCAAATAGTTCGTCTGAGGACAAAAATCAATGAGTAATTATCAACTAAATCCAGATTTATTTAGTGGAAAAGTCAAACTAGAGCCGATTCGGGCTGGTTTTGGGCGTGGCCTAAAAGCGGCCGGTCAAGTAAATGACAAGATTGTGGCACTTTGCGCCGACCTAACAGATAGTACGCAAATTAGTTTGTTCCGCGAAGCTTTTCCTAAACGATTTGTTGAAATTGGTATTTCTGAACAAAACCTGGTAGCTGTTGCTAGTGGTATGGCTCTGGCCGGGCATATTCCTTTTGCCAGTGCCTATGCGGCCTTTAGTCCTGGTCGAAATTGGGAACAGATTAAAACGACGGTTGCCTTGAATGAACAGCCAGTCAAGATAATTGGCTCACATGCTGGTATTAGTGTAGGTCCAGATGGCGCGACTCATCAAATGCTTGAAGACATCGCCATGATGCGAGTCATGCCAAATATGATAGTTATTGCGCCAGGTGATAGTTTAGAAGCCGAAAAAGCTACACTTGCTATTGCTGAAAATGGCAAACCAAGTTACCTGCGATTATGTCGCGAAAAAACTCCAATTATTGGGACAGAACAGTCGCCATTTGAAGTTGGCAAAGCCTACATACTTCGTGATGGTACTGACGTTAGTTTGATGGGGACTGGTGCTATGACTTATCAATTATTAGTCGCAGCTAATATTCTGGCTGAAAATGGTATTAATGCCGAAGTTATGCACGTTCCGACAATTAAACCACTTGATAATGAAACGATTATCGACAGTGCTCGTCGCAATGGCAGAGTTGTTACGGCCGAGGAAGCCCAAATCGCGGGTGGTTTCGGTGGTGCGGTTGCGGAAGTTCTGGGCGAAAAATTGCCGACTCCAATTTGTCGATTAGGTATGCAGGATAGATACGGTGAAAGTGGTGAACCGCTTGAACTTTTCGATTATTTCGGTTTAACTGGTGAACATATTGCTAGGAAAGTTCAAGATTTCATAAATAATACCTCACAATATCATCGTGACTTTTGAAAGGAAAAAACCATGGGAATAACATTAGAACAAATTCGCGAAAATAATTCCAAAGCCAGACAACTGATGAAGCGTTCGCGCGAGCAACATTTTGCTGTCGGGGCGTTTAACATCGATAATCAGGAAACTTTAATAGCAATCGCTAAGGCGGCGCAAAAACTAAATTCACCTGTTATGGTCGAGCTTAGTAAAAACGAAGTTAGTTCCATGGGACTGGAAATTGTTCGTGAGATGGTTGATTCCTATAAAGCCGAATATGGAATTGAAATGTATATCAACCTTGACCACAGTCCAACCGTTGCAGATTGTAAAGCGGCGATTGACGCTGGTTACGAATTTATTCATATTGATATCAGCCAAGGCAACCACGATGCGACCGACGAAGAAATTATTGCTGGCACCAAAGAAGTTGTCGATTATGCTAAATATACCGGCGCGATTGTTGAAGGTGAGCCTCATTATTTTGGCGGTTCGTCGGATGTTTTTAAGGAGGATATTGACTACGAAGAAATCAAAAAGACCTTCAGTACACCAGAAGGCGCCAAAGCCTTTATTGATGCAACTGGTATTGATACTTTCGCTGCCGCAGTCGGAAACTTGCATGGTAAATACCCGGTTCCAAAGATATTAGATTTAGAGCTATTGCAGCGAATCCGTGATAACTTAGCCCCAGATACTTTCATTAGTCTTCATGGCGGTAGTGATACACCGTTACATTATTTTGAAGATGCCGCAAAAATAGGTGTTAGCAAAATTAATGTGAACACTGATTTGCGTTTTGCGTTCCGAACAACTCTTGATAAAGAGTTAGATGAAAATCCTGATCAATATGCCGTGGTTAAACTTATGCCAGAAGTCGAGAATTCGGTTCAGGCAGTTGTCGAGGAAAAGATTAGTGCATTTAATAGCGCAGGCAAAGCGGTAGTTTAATGGTAAAGATACTGACAATTGGGGCAGCTGTTCAGGATGTTTTTTTAAGCCACGGTCCGGAATTTAAGCCGGTTACAGATGTTGATGTCGGTGATGACCCATTTTTGAAGTTCGAATTAGGACAAAAAAATGACGTACAAGACATTAATTTCAGCACTGGTGGTGGGGCCACTAATGCAGCCGTTACTTTTGCCCGTCAGGAGCTAGAAGTTGAATTTATGGGTACGATTGCTCATGATTCGGCGGGTGATGCGGTACTGGCAGAACTGGACAAAGAGGGCGTTGATACGGCTTATGTCAGCTTTACCGATAAATACTGTACTGGTTTTTCGGTTGTCCTTTTGGCGAGCACTGGAGAGCGAACCTTTTTGACCTACCGTGGTGCTTCAACTCATTACGAAATCAAGAATTTTGATTTGGACGGTTCCAAGGCTGACTGGATTTACGTTACCAGTATGGCTGGCAACATGGATATTTTGGATAAGATATTTCGACAGGCTAAAGAGTTAAATATTAAAGTATTTTATAATCCCGGAAATGACGAGTTACTTTATGCCGATAAACTGAAAGGGCTGCTTGATGACGTTGATATTTTATCTGTAAATAAAGAAGAGGCACAGCTTTTAGTTGACGGTAATAGTTTAGAAGAACTAGCTAGGCGCCTATTAAACTATGTAAATCTAGCAATTATCAGTGATGGACCTAATGGTGTAGTTGCGACTGATGGCAAAACCTTTGTTCGTGCTGGTATGTACGAGGACGTTAAAGTTGTCGATAGAACTGGGGCTGGTGATGCATTTGGATCGGGCTTTTTAAGTTATTATGCCCAAGGGAAATCACTTAAGGACTCAATTGTATTTGCCAGTGCCAATTCAACAGCGGTTGTTACTAAAATCGGCGCAAAGGCTGGTATTTTACATAAGGGTGCAAAGTTACACGCTATGCCATTGCACGAAAAACCATTTTAGACATTTAAAAACATGATACAATTATTATAATCATAAGCGAAACGGTGGGAATTATATAGTGAAATATCAAATCTGTGTATCGGGTGCTGCATCTGGTAAGACCGTTCAGGCATCACATCAACTTGCTTACGACTTAGGCAAAGCAATCGCCAAGGCTGGCAAAACGTTAACAACTGGTGCAACCGTTGGTTTACCGTGGTTTGCTGCCCAAGGAGCCTTTAGTGTCAAAGACCGTGAAGGTGTTTCAATTGGTTTTTCACCTGCCAGTTCTTTCCGTGAGCATGTAACGGTCTATAAACTTCCTACGGTTGAGTTTGATTACATAAATTTTACAGGCATGGCCTATGTTGGTCGCAACGTTCATTTGGTCCGCAGTAGCGATGCTATTATCACCGTTGGTGGTCGCATGGGAAGCTTGCACGAATTTGTTACAGCAATCGAAAGTCATAAGGTGATCGGAGTATTACTCGGTAGTGGTGGTTTGGCTGATTACGTACCAACCTTGATTCAGAATATAGAATCAATTGATTCCAGAGAAATTATTTATGACACAGTGCCTGAACGTCTGGTTAAAAAAGTTATCAAGGCTCTGGACACTCTATACTCGGATTTCAAGCATGACGGAACTGATAGTAATGTCAGTCGCAGTAATGCCCTCTATCGAGACGAACCCCTCTAGGTTACAAGAAGCTTGTGCTTAGCGAATATATCTGGTTAAATGGCTGTATCATTATATTCTCAGAAAGGGCATCGTGAGAAAAATTAAAAAACAATCAGGATTTGCACATTTGATGGCCATAACTTTAATTTTGTCACTAACTTTGATTGGATTTTTAAGTTATATTTTTTGGCAAAATTCGGTGAATGTTAAACCGCCAGTGAGTGGCGTATTTAGCGAAAGTCTTGATAAATTCAAATTTAAATATCCAATCGGGAGTAACAATAATTATGATGTTTACACTTTACCTATTCATCAAACCTTGTTAGATATTAGTGGTAACGTACTTGTTTACTCAAAATCAATCGGAAAAGCTGTCGAGATTAAAAAACCCATAACAATATACGCTAATGAAACTAATAATGATGCAATGGAGCAACAAGATGATAAATATCTAGTAATAGATTCAGGCAATGGTGCCTCTGCGGTACGACAGAAAGATGTAATATTACTGAAAGACATGGGTATAGTCACATTTAGGTCGGTCGGAAAAATATATTACTGGCAAGATCGTTACATATATGCTTGCAACGACGAAACTTACAATGGCAGACCCTCCTATTTAGGTTATTCTCAATCAATCTGTAGTACGAACTTATTGACAAAAAAAGAATCAAAAGTAGTAAGTTCCAAGCCTTTGTCAGATTACAACGTAACATCAGTCACTGGAGGCGCACTATATTACACAGAAACAAGTTATGGTTCTGTAAATGATATGACTGATGGAAAATTTATAAGTAACAACTTAACTCTTGATTTAATCAATACAAAATAATTAAGAAAGGTTATTGGGAATGAAGAATATTAAAAAAGAATCAGGCTTTGCACACATTATGATATTAACTGTAATTTTGGCTGTTGCACTGGTTGGCACGTTAGGGTTTGTATATTGGCAAAATTTTATGCAAACAAAGAACACTCCAGTTGTAAATACGGATACTTCGACAGCTAAGGCTACACAGACGCCTGAAAAAGATTCGTTAGTGAATATTGCATATGACCAATCAGCAGGTAGCGGGTTAGCTATCAAATATCCAAATGGTTGGAATCTGAAACATACAGATTTAGTTCCAGGTGATGATCATGCTAATGTCGTACAAATGCCGGACTCAAATAACCTAACTAGCCCTAGTGGTAATATAACCTTAAAATTATGGTCAGGTATCAGTGGTATTGGCGGTATTTGTGACTCAAGTGATACCAATTATAAAATTTATAGCTACAGTATCGTTCCTATGCCGAATTATTCAGGTTATAGTCTGGTGGAATTCGCAGCACACAGTTCTGATACGGACCCTGTTTACGACAATTATGCAGTAAAAGTAGTACAGAATAGAAGTGAATTCAGCAAAGCATCGGTTGGCGGGTCCCCGTGTTTTATAGATTCGACAGCATTCCCTGCTAAGAAGAATGGTGCGACATCATGGTTTAAGCTTGAATTTAAAGATGTTAAAAATATTACGAGTGGCGTAATGGACCAGATTCAGAAAGATCTAAATAGTGCCGAATATACAACTGCAAGAAAAATAATGTTGTCCTTATATCAAAAAGATTAGAATATATTTAGAATGTTATCTATAATAGACTAGATGAGCCAAAAGTTTCGTTTAGTCAGTGAATATCAGCCCACAGGTGACCAGCCATCTGCTATAAAACAGTTAGTGGCTGGTTTAGAGTCGGGCGAAAAAGAGCAAGTTTTATTGGGTGTGACTGGTAGTGGTAAAACTTTTACGATGGCGAATATAATTGCCAATCGGCAGGTGCCGACCCTTATATTGGCACATAATAAGACATTAGCTGCTCAACTTTACAGCGAATTCAAGTCATATTTTCCAGATAATGAAGTTCACTATTTCGTCAGTTATTTCGATTACTATCAACCAGAAGCCTACATGGCAAGTAGCGACACTTATATTGAAAAAGACAGTAAAATAAACGATGAGATTGACCGTTTGCGTCATGCAGCAACAACCGCACTTTTAACCAGACGTGACACGATTATTGTTGCTAGTGTCAGTTGTATTTACGGCATTGGTTCGCCCGAAGATTACGAACATATGTCAATCACCGTCAGAAAGGGCGAGCGACGCCAGCAAGATAAATTTATTCGCTTACTAACCGATATTCAATACCATCGTAATGACATGGACTTTCACCGCGGAACTTTCCGTGTCCGTGGTGATATTGTCGATGTTTTTCCGGCCGGTAGTGATGCGGGTTACCGAATTGAATTCTATAACGATGAAGTCGAACGTTTAACTCGAATTGATCCACTTACTGGCGAAATTTTGGCTGAACCAAATGAAGTTTCTATTTTCCCAAGTAGTCACTATGTTACACCGAAGGAAAAGTTAGAACATGCCATCGAAGGCATTAAAAAAGAGTTCGCCGAGCGTCTGGAATATTTTGAAACACACAACAAACTACTGGAAGCTCAGCGCTTGTCTCAGCGCACCAAATACGATATTGAAATGCTAGAAGAAACAGGTTTTGTTAAGGGTATCGAAAATTACAGCCGTTACCTGACAAATCGCGAACCTGGCGAACAACCTGCCACTTTGATGGACTACTTTGATGATGATTTCCTATTGATTGTAGATGAAAGCCATATGACTTTACCGCAAGTGCGTGGTATGTATAACGGTGATAGGGCACGAAAGGAAGTTCTGGTTGAATACGGTTTTCGTATGCCGTCAGCCATGGATAACCGACCACTAACTTTTGAGGAATTTAATCACCACATCAATCAAGCAATCTATGTTTCAGCAACTCCAAGCGAATACGAGTTAACTCATAGTCCGCGTCCGGCCGAGCAGATTATTCGTCCAACTGGGCTGGTTGAACCAGAAATTATTACCAGACCATCAAGAGGCCAGATAGATGATTTGATTGCCGAGATTCGTGAACGAATCTCGTTGCATCAACGAGTGTTAGTGACGACATTAACTAAGCGTATGGCCGAAGACCTAGCAACACATCTACAAGAGTTGGAAATTAAAACAGCTTACATACACAGTGACATTGACACACTTGAACGCGGTGATATCCTAAAGGATTTACGCAACGGCGTTTATGACGTATTAGTCGGTATCAATCTGTTGCGTGAAGGGCTAGATTTACCGGAGGTCAGCATGGTAGCGATTTTGGACGCCGATAAAGAAGGCTTCCTGCGCAGTGCAGGTGCTTTAATCCAGACGAGTGGCCGTGCTTCCAGGCACGTTAATGGAAAAGTTTATATGTATGCAGATGTTATGACTGATTCTATGAAACGAGCCATTGCCGAGATGGATAGACGTCGTGATATACAGTTGGCGTACAATAAAAAGCATAATATTACTCCAGAAAGTATTGCCAAAGAAGTTAGTGAAGGTTTGCGTGCCTTGATTCCTAAAAAAGCTGACGAATCACATAAACTAAACCTGAAAAAGATTCCACGTGATGAGTATCCTGGCCTGATCCGTGATCTAACTGGACAAATGGAATTAGCTAGCGCTAATCTGGAATTTGAAAAGGCCGCGCAGCTGCGTGACCAAATCTCTGAAATCAAGGCAAAACTATAATTTAATAAATAAATACCGTATTCAAATGTTTCTCATTATTTCATGGTTACATATTACAATATTGTAATACAACATAACACTGTGTAAACCTTAAAACCAACTTAACCAAGGTCCAACCTTGGAAAGGTAGATTAACAAGAGTGTATGCTTGCAAAATTGCGTAAAGTATGCTAATATTATGTTATTGCATTCGATGAAATGCTAGGGCCTCATTCTACGAAGAGCGCACTTGTGACAACTTGTACTGATTAGTACCTGGCGCTATCACCGAATTATTCTCTTGTTTTCAAATTTGCATTATAACAACAACTTACAGAAAGGCTATTAATAATGGCATATCAACAAAGAAGTGGCGGACGCCCAAGTGGTGCCCGTACATCAACTTTTAATCGTGGACGAAATAATCGTGGCGGCAGTCGGGGACCTGCAAAAAAGTATATTAACCCATCTAAATTTATCAATCAAGCTACTCCAAAAGCTGATGAAGTTCTTTACGTATCTACAAATAAGTTTTCAGATTTCCCATTCGGTAATCAACTTATGCACAATATTTTGAAAAAGAACTACATTTCACCTTCATCTATTCAGGATCAAGCTATTCCTTATGTGATTGAGGGCAAAGACGTTATTGGACTGGCTAACACTGGTACAGGCAAGACGGCAGCATTTTTACTACCTATTATTGAACGAATGACAGGTGTTTCTTTCCGCCCAAGCGTTTTGATTATCGCTCCAACTCGCGAACTGGCTCAACAAATCGACGAAGAGTTTCGTGCGTTTTCCCAGGGTTTAGACTTGTATTCGGCACTTGTTGTCGGTGGAGTACCTGTTGATCGTCAAATTCGCGACCTTAAACGTCGTCCACATTTTATCATCGGCACACCAGGTCGTTTGAAGGATTTGATGAATCGTAAATTCATTAGACTTGAAAATATCACGACCCTTGTTTTAGACGAGGCCGATCGTATGTTAGATATGGGCTTTTTGCCAGATATCCGTGCGATTGTGAACGAAGTACCAGCTGATCGTCAGACGTTACTATTTAGCGCCACAATCACACCTGAGATTTCAGCAATCATCAACAGTTTTACTAAAAATCCTGTAACTGTATCAGTTCGAACCAGTGAGACTAACGAACACATTGAACAAAATGTGATTGAAGCCCGTGACAAGACTCATAAAGTAGAACTTTTAACCGATATGTTACGTGAAAAGGAATTTGAAAAGGTTCTAGTTTTCGGTGAGACAAAGTTTGGCGTTCAGCGCCTAAGTGATCACTTGGATAACAGTGGTATTGCCTCGATTGCGATTCACGGTAACAAGAACCAGTCACAACGTGCCCGTGCTTTAAAGCAATTCAAGGACGGACGAGTCCGAGTTATGGTTGCGACCGACGTTGCAGCCCGTGGACTAGATATTCCAAATGTTTCTCACGTCATTAACTTCGATACGCCACAAAACTACGAAGACTACATTCACCGTATCGGTCGTACTGGCCGTGCCGGCGCATCTGGCCACGCACTTACGTTTATCGACACCCGACGCTAAAATTAGAATTTAACTATTCGCTATATCCCATATTCCAATAGCCATTTTTACGGTATAATAGTCACATGACACAGATATCTCGTGATGATGTGCTGCATTTGGCACAACTTTCTAGCTTGGAACTTGCAGACAGTGAAATTGAAGGATTACAGACTGACATTAGCAACATTTTAGGTTACGTCGAACAGTTGAATAAACTGGACACTAGCGGTGTTGAACCAACTTACCAAGTAACTGGTCTAAGTAGCGTATGGCGCGAAGACAAAGTTATTAATTACGGAGTTACGCGCGAAGAATTACTTGCGCGTTCGCGCGAAGTTGTTGATTTCCAAGTGAAAGTGCCAAAGGTACTATAATATGACAATTTCGGAAGTTCTAAGCCAAATTAAAGCTACCTCAGCCCGTTCGGTTGTTGAGGATTCGTTAAGACGAGCAAATGAAAACCAAGATTATCATGCCTTGTTAAATCTGACTGATGAGCGCGCCTTAAAACGTGCCGACGAAGTTGATTTAGGCAAAATTAAGGGACGTTTGGCCGGCGTTCCATTTGTGGTTAAAGATAATTTTCTAGCCTTTGGTGCACCGACAACTGCTGCCAGCAAAATGCTAGAACATTTTGATGCGCCTTTGCAGGCCACCGCCGTTGAAAAACTTGAGGCCGAGGGGGCAATTTGTATCGGTAAAGCCAACTTGGATGCTTTTGCTCATGGTGGCAGCACCGAAAACTCGGCTTTTGGTCCGACTAAAAATGCTATTGATAAGACACGCGTTGCCGGTGGTAGTAGTGGCGGTTCAGCCGTTGTTACGGCCCTTGATATCGTTCCATTTGCTCTGGGAAGCGATACTGGTGGCTCAATTCGTCAACCAGCCAGCTATAATGGCGTTGTCGGCATAAAACCGACCTATGGTATGATAAGCCGTTTTGGTGTAGTTGCTATGGCCAGTAGCACTGATGTCATCGGCGTACTTACGACAAATGTGGCCGATTGTGAGCTAGTTACGGAAATTATGTCTGGACGAGACGAACGCGATATGACAACCTTGCCTGACTTTTTTGAGGTCCAAACAGATGTTAAACCCGGCATGAAATTCGGTTTGATTAAAGATTTTATGATGGACGGTGTTGAACCTGATGTTCGCGCCAGGACAAATGAATATGTTGAAAAGTTGCGTGTCGCGGGACATATCGTTGAGGAAGTCAGTTTGCCCATGGCCGAATATTCGCTGGCAATCTATTACATTGTTGTTCCAGCCGAACTGTCCAGCAACTTGGCTAGGTACGACGGGATTCGCTACGGGCACAGGGCTGAAGGAGTTAAAACTCTGGCGGAACT
>JAYTVU010000011.1:0-11154 GCA_043743855.1 bacterium | reverse complement strand
TGAAGCTAGGACAGCTTTTTGAGAGATACTGGTGTAAGAGACTAGTGTGATGGTAGCTAGGATACCGATGACTACTATGACGACTAGGAGCTCGACGATGGTGAAACCAAGACCAAGGCTGATGTGACGACTACCAGAATTCATAGAGTCAGTATAACATTAGCAAGATAAAGCCGGCAAAATATAACAATGAGAAATAGCATCAAGCGTTTTTTTGTATAGCTTCCAACAAGGCGTCAACTTCAGTTTTTGAAGTTGAATCGGGTGATTCCGCACTATCTGACAGTCTGTCTGACGTTTTTATTATTCCAAGACCTATCGTCGATAAAATGGTTTTAAGCAAGTTTATATCATTGATACCAAATTTTTTCATAGCACGCCCTAATAATTCACGTTCAAGCATATCCTTTTTTTGATATGTAACCCTATCACCAAGTTGCAAATGAACTGCCAAATCCATTGCATCATCTACAAGCGTAGACTCATCTATTTCCCGAAGAGCTTTTAATATTTTTGGCGTAACTTCAAATGGTAACACATCGCCCGAACTGCCAGGTGATGTAACGTTTTTTAACCATATTGGCCAAGTCTCAATACTATCTATTGACACTACTGCACTACTGACTTCAATGGCATCAATTCCATCAATAATACAATAGTTATCCCTTGGGATTGAGAATCTTCGACCACTGGTTTTAATCTCGAATGCACCGATTGAGTTAGGGATTCTGTCATATGGGACCATCTTTGCCTCGGTTTTTTTATCTTTATCAGACAACAAGATTTTAGCCCGATCCAATTCCTTAAGACATATATCCATTGGTAACAGAAAACCATCTTCAATTTGGTAGCTTTCACCAAATCGTTGATGATAAGCAACGACTTTATTGACCAACTCGCGGTTGATTCGTTCATCATAACTGTCATCTTCCGGTGATGAAATTTGTGTCTTGTTGGGATCTTGCATATTTTTCTCCAGTCAAAATTACCTAAATCAAGACCGCTTTTATCCTGCGGACGCCGGCCGAACTGGATTCTTCTTTGGTAATTTTGAACTTTTTGTTTCCTTCGCCAAGCTGAGCAGTATGTTCAACGTGGGGGCCACCACAAATTTCCAGGCTGAATGGCTTTTCGCCATCGCCTATAGAATAAACTTTTACTTTATCCCCATATTTGTCGTTAAAGCTGCCATGCGCACCAATGACGTGCGCTTCTTCAAGTGGGTATTCTTTGAAACTAACCGGCAAATCTGCAGCAATCTGTTCGTTGACCAAGTCTTCAATCTGTTTCAACTTTTCCGAATCGACTTTTTCAGGATAAGAAAAGTCAAACCGCAATCGTTCGTCAGTAATATTGGCGCCTTTTTGGACAATGTTTTCATCCAGAACTTGACGAAGCGCTTCGTTTAACAGATGGGCAGCGGTGTGATATTTGATCGTCATTTCAGTTTCACCTGACAAACCGCCCTTAAACGCACCTTTAGTAGCAGTTCGACTTCGCTCGCGTTGCTCTGTCATTTTAGCGTTAAATTCTTCTTTCCAATTATCCGACAGCTTGATATCCAGCTTGAATGCCTCTTCGTTTGAGAGTTCTATAGGAAAACCGTATGTGTCATAGAGCGTGAAAATTTCAGCGCCGGTTAGCCCGACAGTTGAGAACTTTTGCAACTCTCGCAAGCCCTTAGTTAAAGTCTGACGGAAAATTTTTTCTTCCTTGACAAGTGTCGCTATAACCTCTTCCCGTTTTTCTTTTACCTCGGGATAATCGTCATGATACAAATCGGCAATTACTGGCACAATTTCAGATAAGAAATTTTGCTCTATGCCTAAATCAAAGGCAAAGCGAATCGCGCGTCGCAACAAGCGACGCATAACATAACCTTGCTCTTTGTTGCTTGGTGTTACGCCGTCAACCGCTAGGAAAGTGGCAGCTCGTAAGTGGTCGGCGATAACTCGCATACTTTCGGTGTGACTTTCGTAATTTTTACCACTAATCGTTTGAAGTTTTTCAATTATCGGCCAAATAAGGCTTATTTTAAAGATGTCTGGATTATCGATTGCAGCGGCTGCGATTCGCTCTAATCCGCCACCAAAGTCGACGTTTTTACTGGAAAGTGGCTCGAACGTACCGTTTTCTAAACGACGGTATTGCATAAAAACTTGGTTACCGATTTCCATAAACTGACCACTATCACTAGCAGGGTGAGCTAAACCAAAACCTTCAGCGTGGTTTTGTGGTCCAAAATCGTAAAACACTTCGCTGTCGGGACCACATGGATCACCAATCGGAGTTTTGTCCAAACCGCCGCCACGGCTCCACCAGTTTTCCTTGTCGTTATAGAAAAAGATGCGTTCACCCGGTTTAATGCCACGTTTGTCACCATCGGCCTGGCTACCAATTTCGACAATTGTTGCCTCGATACCGTTTTCTGCGAATACTTTTTGCCAGATATTAGCCGACTCATCATCGCGCGGAATTCCATTTTTTACGTCGCCAATAAAGGCCGAAACATATAACTTATTCGGGTCGAGACCGATGTTCTTGGTTAGAAACTCAAAGAACCATCGGATTTGCTGTTCCTTGAAATAATCACCCAAACTCCAGTTTCCAAGCATCTCAAAAAATGTCGTGTGGCGATTGTCACCAACATCATCAATGTCCTTGGCCCGAAAACAAGTCTGGCTGTCAACCAGTTTTACACCATCTGGGTGAATATCACCCAACAGATACGGTAATAACGGCTGCATGCCACTACCGGTGAATAATGTCGTCGGGTCATCCAATAACATTAACTTGGCCCTAGGAATAATTGCGTGACCGCGGTCCTTAAAAAACTTTAAATATTCATTGCGAATTTGTTGAGCATCCATATCTGTTGATTTTAGCATTAATACATAATAATATCCAAATGAAAAAGCCCAATACGCTTTTTCATCAGCGTATTGGGCGGTAGTGTGCGGAAGGACCGAGGACAAACGCCTCAGGCCCTTCCGCACACCGATGAACCGTGTTACTCAGTACTCAGATCCCTGACGGAGGGCGATGCCCAGTTGGTACTCCCGTCGGCGGCGTTGAGGGCAAGTAGCTGAAGCTCATGCCCTTTATCCCAACGCATGAAGCACGGGCAGTAGTCCCACTTGGACCCCGAGTTGGCCTGGTAGCCTGACAAGTCAGGCTGCGGAGAACAGTCGTCCGCCCAAGTCGAGACCCACTCCGGGAAGTAGGCCAAGGCCATCAAGACCTCGGGGCCAGCCAGCGTAGGAAGCACGTTCGGGTCTTCCCAGCACACTTTCGGCGACTTACCAAGGTTGGCACTGGGGTCGAATACGACCCAGCGGATGCCAGGGCGATGTTCGATGCCCGATACCAACCGAAGCTGCGTGAAGTCGCTGTAAAGCGGGTGAAGAAGCTTCTTGCTGAAGCCAATCGGTGGAACGATGAAATCCCACCATGACTTGGCCGTATGCTGTTCACCCGTCAATTCACCCTCGTCAGGCAAATAGATGGCAAGCAACAGCAGTTCGGTCGACGTGCGAGGAACGAAGTGAGGCACTTCTGGTATAGACCAGGTTGACACTTCGCCGCCGCACAAGGCGAGGAACTCCGTGGCGCGCTGGATCTGTCGATGTGGAGCGACAAGCTGGTACGGCAACGGATAGGCAGGGCGGATCGGGTAGATGCCCTCGATGATACCTTGCAGTCCTGCAAGGACGTCCTCGATCGTCAGGCTCTCATTCGCGATTCGCTTGGTCACCTCGTACTTCCTTGCATCCATTGCAAGCAACAGTTCAGGTTTTATGAACGACATGACACACTTCCATTCGCCGTAGGAATTCACCGATGCCTGATTGCATCAGCGATCTCAACTTGCGTTGAGAACAGCGGACAATATTCATTAATTTAAAATATTTGGCGCTGTTCTCAACTGAGTACGAATTTTTAAGGTTCTTGTGTTTATTTTAACACAATTTACAATATATTGCAATTGTGCTACAAGCATATAATATCTTTCCAAGGTGACACCTTGGAAAATTACAACACTATTAAGAGACGATCCCACCGCCAAGACAGATTTCGCCGTCATAGATTACGACTGATTGCCCGGCTGTAATTGCCCGTTCTGGATTATCGAGTTTCAGTAGAACATCGTCGTCTTCAAAACTCAATTCCGCCCAAACCAGTGGTGCACGATGACGGACTCTAATCTGATATTTTCCATGATTTGGTGCTTCGTTTATCCAATGAGTTTCACAAAGTTTAACTTCTTTTATCCAAAGCGTAACGTCATTCAAATCGGTAGTGACGTGAATTTCATTCTTGTCCATATCTTTACCGACAACGTAATATGGCAAACCTCCACCCAAATCCATGCCGTGACGTTGGCCAAGTGTATAAAAGATTGCGCCGTCATGACGACCAAGCACTTTGCCTGATTTTTTATCAATAATATCACCTGGTTTTAAATCGACATATTGTGATAGAAAATCCCGAATACCAACTTGGCCAACAAAACAGATACCTTGCGAATCTTTTTTAGCCGCCGTAGACAAACCACGCTCGGTTGCCATCTTACGCACTGTCGGTTTATCGAATTCACCGATAGGAAATAGAGTTTTCCCTAATGCCTCACCGGTAACACGATAAAGAAAATATGTTTGGTCCTTATTATCGTCAACTGCACACATTAATACGCCGCAAGGATGCGACAGTGCAACTGTTTCTTCTGAACCCCTGAAGCCTGAGTCTGACAAGGCGCCGGGGCCCTTTTCAGTCCCAGCGCGAAGCCGTTCTGAGGAAATTGGTGCGCTGTCGCATCCGCTGTGAACCCGCGCGTAATGCCCGGTCGCAATCATATCGGCACCATTAGCCAGGGCGGTTTCCAGGAATAATTTGAACTTTACCTCTTGGTTGCACATAATATCTGGATTTGGCGTCCGACCGTTTTTGTATTCATCAATCATATAATCAACAACTTTTTGTTTATATTCTTTCTCGAAATCAAAAACTTTAAAATCGATTCCCAGTTGCACCGCCACGCGCTTGGCATCGGCCAAATCCGTCGCCCATGGACATTTAACGCCGGGTAAATCCTGAGTCCAGTTCTTCATATACACACCAGTTACATCGTAACCTCGCTCGAGTAATAGTGCTGCCGTCAGCGACGAATCGACACCACCACTCATACCAACATAGACTTTTTTAACTGTATTCACGACCAGATTCCAGTGACATAGAATATTATTATTTTAACCAACTCAGACACAGCTATCCACCAACCATAAGGTGTTAGCCACCACCAAAACGACCAGACTTTGTCATTTTTAATTGGACTGTTTAATATTTTTACATCTTTGGCGCGCTTATTAAATTCCAAACTTGCGCGGCGCTGATGGTAACCAGATGTTACTAGGATAATTTTTTTAATATTGTGCTCAGAAAAGATAGTCCGTGAGTTTTGGGCATTCTCGGTAGTTGTTGTAGCTTTTTCGTCAATATAAATATCAGAAATTGGAATATCGGCTTTTATAGCCAAATCTTTCATAACTGCGGCGTTGCTTGGCCCAGATTTATCTTGGGCCGCACCTGAAAAGACTAGTTTATTAGACCAACCATTTTTATATAAAGTGATCGCACCGTTTGCCCTGGCGGCTGTATCGCCACCGCTAATTGCAACAATCGCATCAACTGGCTGACAATTGATACTGTCATTTGGAGATTTACCACACCCACTTAAATCATCTGGTTGCAAATATATACTAATACCAACAATAACGGTGACTACGAACAATAAAAACACGATGAGTTTTCTAATCATCGTTTGACTCGTTCATATTCTCGATTTATTTCTTCGATAATAATTTCGCTGGCCAGTTTAGTATTCTCTGGATTAGACAGATGACCAAGCGAAATTCTAATACTACCATCAGCAACTTCTGGTGTTAGACCAATTGCTGTTAAGACATGTGAACGAGTTCCAAAGTTTGCCGCACAGGCACTACCGGTTGCAGCCAACACCCCCCTATTTTCAAGCAAAAAAATCAAACGTTCGGCATCAAGGCCTGGAAAAGAAATATGTAAATGGCTAGCTAGACGATGTTTTTGATATCCAGATACCACCGATTTTGGAAGAGCATCTGTCAGTATCGTCTGCAAGCTATCGCGTAACTTTCCTACTCTATCGGATTCGTATTTTCGGTGTTCGCTGACAAGTTGAAGTGCAGTCGCAAAGCCAATTGTTCCAGCCACATTTTCGGTACCACTACGAAGCCCGTTTTCTTGTCCACCACCAACAATTTGAGCCTTCAGATTAACATGACTGGCAACCCACAACAAGCCGACTTGTTTAGGTCCATAAATCTTGCCGGCATTTAATGTCAACATATCAACACCTAACCTGGCAACATTTACATCCAACTGACCAGCACCTTGCGAAGCATCACAATGTAAGTAGATTGGCGTTTTATCACAGTGAATTAAACGGTTTTCTCGCTCATTTTTTATAACCCCGGCAATATCACGGATTGGCTGAATTGTCCCAATTTCGTTATTAGCCAGGGCAACACTGACTAGTTGAGTATCTGGTCTAATGGCCTGTTTAATAACTTCGAGACTTACCAACCCGCGCGCATCAGCCTTCACAATTGTATGATCTTGTTTTTCAGCACTTGATAGCACCGCGTGATGCTCAATATTAGAAACCACCGCATGTCCACCTACGCTAAATGCCAAATTGATTGATTCAGTTGCGCCAGCCGTAATAATAATTTCACCTGGTTTAGCGCCGATTAAACTGGCAATTGTATGTTTGGCAGCTTCATAATCTAGCCTAACAGCTACAGCTGGTGAATATGGGCTGGATGGATTATAAAATTTATCACTAAAATACGGTTGCATTGATACCAGAACTCGCTCGTCCATAGGCGTCGCAGCAGCATGATCAAGATATATTTGCTCGCAGTCCATTACCTTCTAGTATAACGGCTAAGCGGCTTTTTTGCCCGCTGAATAATCGTCATTGTGTATTTGATGCAAAGTGCCACGGCCGATTTCAGATATATTAGATTTTTCTTTGATTAAGTCACTAGCTTTTATATCTTGTTTATACACTTGGCTCATAATAATATCGTGATACATTTCGGTAGCTGTCATAAAATCATCACGTTCTTTTCCAGAAATAAATTCATTTGGTATTTTTGGATCACTACTTACTCGTAAAGTTCCCTCTTGGCGAGCCTCATAATGAAGTGTGACAGCACGTTCCACAGCACCTTGGTCTGTAATAACCTGGTGAAAAAAGAAACTGATATGACCCTGGTCATTTTGACCATCATAAACAAATTCTCTTTGTTCATTTGGCATAATTTCACCAAAGATTTTGGCACCATGTTCACTCTCGACAACTTTTAACTGCTCCTCGGTCAAAGATTCAAGGCTTTTTCTGGTAACATCTTTGTTGAAAAGTATTTTGGCGATTGTGCCGATTGCCCAAACCTCTCGGGTAGAGTCATAAAAGAATTTTGTATCTAACTTGTATTTGCGCGCTTGGTCTAAACTTTCAGCAATTTTGTGAAGCTTTAGCCAATCAAGATTAATAAGGCGTTCTCTGTCCGTCTGTGAATTCTCAATATCTCGGTATATGTCATCAAGCTCATCATCGATGGGCTGTGAATTTGAATAATTACCAATTGGGAATTCCTGGGGCACTTTCTTTTAGACCTCCTCTTAGGTTGACATGTTTTGTAGTTTGTATTTTACAGTTTAAATAACGTTCGAGCGTTGGCAGTTGTGATATTTGCAAGTTCGTCAAATGAAATATGACGGACCTGGCAGTTATATTCAGCAATTTCCTTAATATACGCTGGTTCGTTCACCTTTACTTTACCACGTAAAGGTGTTGGAGTCAAGAATGGCGCGTCTGTTTCTAGCAAGATTCGGTCAATTGGAATTGACTTAAACATTAGCTTTTGGACCTCATCTTTAGTAAATGTGCTAATGCCATTAATGCCAATGTAAAATCCTCGCTTTAAACCTTCCTCGGCTGATTCTATGGAGTCAGTAAAACAATGTAAAACTCCATGAAGCTGCGGAAACTTATCTAAAACCGGCCAAAAATCATCAAAAGCATCACGAACATGAAAGATAATTGGTATATCATGCTTGATGGCTAATTCAATTTGGGCCTCTAAAAGTTTAATCTGTTCAGAGGGCGAACTATTAGTGTAGTGATAATCTAGACCTATTTCGCCGATTGCAACTAACTTGTCATTTGTAATAATTAGTTTTTCTAAGTCAGCTAGTTTTGACAACTCTCCAGTTGCGTAATGTGGATGAATACCAACAGACGCGAACACACCATCCTGACTTTTTGCGAACTCCAGCGCCTGGCGCGAACTTTCCAAATTTGTACCAACGCAAATCATCTGCATAACACCGGCTTGATGAGCACGATTGATAACCTCATCTGTATTTAATGGAAAATCAATCTCATGGATATGACAATGAGTGTCAATTAACACAACTAAGCCTTGGGCGGTTTGCCGGCGTTAGGATTAGTTGTGTGGTTGTAAATTCTTGGGAATAATACACCTTCGGTCGCAACAATTTTGCCAGATCCAAAAGTTTGGTGAATCCTATCAGCCGTTGTTGGTAAAAATGGTACCAGTAAATCACCGATTTGCAACAAAGCACTAACTGCAAATGACAGCACTTCACCAAGGTGGACTTCGGCTTCGGCATCTTTGCCGACACCCTTGGCAATTTCCCAAGGTTTCACATTTTCAATATATTGATTTAAACTTCGTACCATTGACCAGACATCATCGATTGCCTTATTAAATTCCAAAGATTCCATGGCTTCATGATAAACACTCATGTCGTGTTCGCCACGCTTTGTCTCGCCAATTACTCCAACCTGATAACGTATTACCATGGCTGAAACTCGTTGAATTACGTTGCCAAGGTCATTGGCAAGTTCAGTATTATAGGCACTTTCAAATTTCTCCCATGTAAAATCACTATCTTCAAGTGTTGGAATATGCCGCGAGAAATAATAACGAAAAGCATCGACACCATATTCATCAATAACTTGATTTGGATCAACTACGTTGCCGACGGTTTTACTCATCTTGGCACCGCCAACATCAACAAAACCATGGACTAACAGCTTCTTTGGCAGGGGTAAACCTAAACCAAGCAACATTGCAGGCCATAAACCGGCATGAAAACGCAAAATATCCTTGCCGATAACTTGAACATCAGCTGGCCAATACTCTTGCCAATTTTGTCCGTCAGGATAACCCAGCACGGTGATATAGTTTGCCAAGGCGTCTAACCAGACATACATAATTTGCGTCGGATCACCAGGCACTGGCACGCCCCAACTGAGGTTTTTAACTGGACGCGAGATACTGACATCTTGTAAACCGTCTTTCATCAGTTCCAAAAATTCTTTTTTGCGAAATTCCGGCACAATTTTAAGTTCATCACTGTAAATTGCCTCGCGAACTTGGTCGGAAAAAGCACTGGCTTTAAAATAATAATTTTCTTCACTAAGGCGCTGATATGGTTGATTATGGTCAGGGCAAACACCACCATTGGCAGTCGCTTCCTTGTCGGATACAAACGCTTCACAGCCGACACAGTACCAGCCCTCGTACTTACCTTTATAAATGTACGGTTGTAATTTTTGCCAAATTTGTTGAACAGACTCGATGTGATGTGGGTCAGTTGTGCGTATAAAATCTGTATAGCTAGCACCGACCTTTTTCATCAGGTTTTCGAAATTAACGTAAGTTTGGTCAGTATAGGCCTTGGGTTCGATACCGGCTTTAGCGGCTTTGGCGGCAATTTTGTTACCGTGCTCGTCTGTGCCAACCGAAAAGCGGACCTCGTGACCATTTTGTTTTTGATAACGAGTCCAAATATCGGCTAATAAATAATCAAGAGCATTGCCAATATGTGGAGTGCCATTAACGTAAGGAATCGCAGTTGTTATATATAATTTTTTTTCCATACTTACTAATATTGTAACAGAGAACATGCTCATCCACTATTACAGAAGATACCATATAATCTACGCTAAGTTAATATTCTATTACGCTATAGACCGTTATTAACGACATTTGTGACTGAGGTCACATCAACATCAGAGAGTGCAATAGGATAAAGCGTAAGCCTAGAGATGCCAGCGTTAAAAAACGCCCCGACTCCAGATGATCCAAAGTAAATTGAAGGTGGTATTGCATTCATTGCGTCCAGAGTTGAAGGTGTCCCTACAGCCCCATTACTAATAGTCGAAAAAGTTGTACCATTCCAACGAGCTCCCATTACAACTTCCGAGAAATTAGCAGTGATTACTTGTGGTGGATAACCATAGACCGAATCAGCTCCTGCGAACGCAGATTTTATACCACTAGCCGAATCGTGATATATAAAAATTGCATTTGCAGTAGAAGGAGATAGTGTCATAAGTCGCTGTGTGCCAGTTTGCCATGCCTTGTAACCAACACCGATTATTGTTCCAGTGTTAGTTGTAAGTCCGACACTTGGAGCACTTACAATATCAGCGTTTCGAGTCACAACTGTGGTGGTTGTGGGGATAAATGAAGTGGCAAAAGCACCTTTTTCTAGCTGAGCACCAGCTAACTCTAATTCAAAATAATCACCATTAGAATTTTGGGATTGTTGAACTTTCAGTGAAACTCTTGATGTGTTGGCTGGTAAAATGGGATATGTTACAGTTGCTTTTTGCCAAGTTCCACTAGCAGCTAACTGTGTACTGCTTACTTGCCCATATATTGTTGCTAGAGCTGAATCAAATGCTTGTAAATAAAGGTAAGCACTTCCAACCCCCTGGGAAGAAAAATTCCTATACCAGACAGTAGCTGTTGCCGAATCACCTGGTACAAAAGCACCTACTGTTGTAACCTGATAGGGTCCAGGATATCCAGTTACCGTATTGTCGTTATGATTATGACGAATTTTTTGAACATAGCCGTAAATGGGACTGATAATGTTCCTGGAATAAGAAGTAGTGCTATTACTGATATTATATAACCAATTATCACCCAGCCCATCACTATTACTATCGTTACTAAAATATGAATTCAACAAATAATTAGTCCTACTCTCCTCAATCACAGCCTCACTGCCAGA
>JAYTVU010000010.1:0-30538 GCA_043743855.1 bacterium | reverse complement strand
ATTTTTTCTTCTACACCAAAAACGGCTTCTTCGAATGTCAGTTGCAGCGTGACCTCGACATCTTGGCCACGTTTTGGACCTTGGCTACGACTGCCACCGCCGCCAAAGAATTGGCCAAAAATATCACCAAGACCGCCATCACCAAAATCGAAATTAATATTTTGGCCATTAAACCCACCGAAACCACCATAAGGGTTACTTGATGCGCCGCCACCGTTATTACCACCAACACCAGCATGGCCGAACTGATCGTATCGTTGTCGTTTAGAGCTGTCTTTTAGAACTTCGTAGGCCTCACTGACTTCCTTGAACTTGGTCTCATCACCACCGTCTTTGTCGGGGTGATACAAAACTGCGGCCTTGCGATAGGCCTTTTTTATTTCATCGTCAGAGGCATTTTTTGAAATACCTAGAACTTCGTAGTAATCACGTTTAGTCATCTGTTATTCAATTGTATAAAATTAGCACTCTTATTGCAAGAGTGCTAACAATATCAATTATTTTCCTTTGAAGAGGCGGCCGGGAATTACCCACGGCCGCTTCCTCACTAATCTGTTCACCCAATTGACACGACACGGGCTCGCTGGAAGTAATCGAACCCCGACGTAATCGTCAGTACTACTGCGACAGTGATGACAACTCTTGCGGCTGCCAACCAAATCCCACCTAACGGTAGCATCATCAAGGTGAAAGCTACACCGTGAGCCACAGTCTTGACCTTACCTGACCAAGTAACATGCAGTGGAGTTCCACGTCGCATGTAGACTTGCACCAGGATAGCGACAGCTATCTCGCGCACGATAATAACCGCTGCTGGGATCAGAACCCAAAGTTCGGGCTGCGTAATGCTGAGTCCAATGAGGACTGAGGCCGCAAGCAGCTTGTCTACGATTGGATCCATCATCTTGCCCAGCCAGGACTCTTGATTGAAACGGCGGGCGTACCAGCCGTCAATCAAGTCTGTCACTGCAGCAGTTACATATACCAATACTGCGAGCGTGCTGTGACTGACAAGCAAGACAAACACTAACGGGCAAAGGATGCCCCTCAGCATCGTCAGCAGGTTAGGCACGGTTGCCCAATCTGCCCGTCCGTTTATACGGCCAGCCATGTCAAACCTCCTAGGTCTGATAGTAAATAGATTATGTGAGGACAACGTTCCCCACAGAACGTTGGTAGTAATTATACATATAAAACCATAATCTACAAAACACACAAATAAAAGAGCTGCCTAATTGACAGCTCTTTTAGGTTACTACTAGCCCTATTTTTCTTTTTTGTCGTCGACAACTTCGCCTTCGACAGGTTCGTCATCTTTTTTGGTTTCTTCTGATTCAGGTGCTTTTTCTTTTGCGGCAGCTTCATACATCTTGGCACCGATTGGCATAATGGCATCGTTTAATGCCTTGGTGGCAGCCGTCAATTCTTCGATGTCTTCACTAGTTTGATGCTTTTTAGCCTCTTCTATGGCTTCTTTGATGACTTTTTTGTCTTCGTCGCTGATTTTGTCTTTGAATTCATCTGGCATCTTTTCAGCCTGGTAAACTGCACTTTCCAAGTGATTGCGGGCGTCGATTGATTCACGCTTTTTCTTATCATCCTCGGCATGCATTTCTGCTTCTTTTTGAGCTTTTTCGATATCATCTTTTGACAGGTTACCGCTGTTAGAAATCGTGATACTTTGCTCTTTACCAGTCCCCTTATCCTTAGCAGTAACATTCAAAATACCGTTGGCATCAATATTAAAGGTAACTTCAATCTGAGGCACACCACGTGGTGCAGGTGCAATTCCGTCGAGAGAAAAGCGACCAAGTGATTTGTTGTCAGCTGCCAGTTCACGTTCACCCTGAGTAACATGAATTTCGACCTGATTTTGACCATCAGCGGCTGTACTGAAGGTTTCAGATTTAGAGGTTGGAACAGTCGTGTTGCGTTCAATTAGCTTGGTTGCAACACCACCCATGGTTTCAATTCCAAGTGATAATGGAGTTACATCCAAAAGTAGAACATCTTTGACATCACCCGCCAACACACCACCTTGAATCGCAGCACCCATGGCAACGACTTCATCTGGATTTACGCCTTTTAGCGGTTCCTTACCGAAAATCTCTTTGACTTTTTTGACGACGATTGGCATACGAGTCATACCGCCGACTAGAACGATTTCATCAATATCGCTTGCCTTCAACTTGGCATCTTTTAAAGCTTTTTCAGCTGGACCAGCCAAACGATCAATTAAATCGGCAATTAACTCCTCTAATTTAGAACGAGTTAGTTTATATTCAAAGTGTTTTGGACCCTCAGCATCAGCAGTTAGGAATGGTAGGTTAATTTCCGTCTCTTTGGTGGTTGAAAGTTCTTGCTTGGCTTTTTCGGCTTCGTCTTTCAGGCGTTGCATGGCAGCTTTGTCGCCTTTTAAATCGATACCTTCATTGTTCTTGAAAACTTCTAGGAAGTGGTTGACGATGCGGTTATCAAAGTCTTCACCACCAAGGTGGGTATCACCATTAGTTGATTTAACTTCGAACACGCCATCACCTAGTTCAAGTACAGATACATCAAAAGTTCCACCACCAAGGTCGAAGACAACAATTTTCTCTTCTTTTTTACTATCTAGGCCATAAGCCAAGGCAGCGGCAGTTGGTTCGTTAATAATACGCTTGACCTCAAGTCCGGCAATTTTACCAGCATCTTTGGTTGCCTGACGCTGTGAGTCATCAAAATAAGCCGGAACAGTAATTACTGCCTCGGTAACTTTTTCACCAAGGAAAGCTTCGGCATCAGCCTTCAATTTTGACAAAATCATAGCTGATACTTCCTCTGGTGTGTAGTCTTTGCCATCCATTTTAACTGCGACACCATCACCTTTTTTCACAATCTCGTAAGGCATAATGTCACTGTCTTTTTGAACTTCTTTATCAGTAAACTTACGACCAATTAAACGTTTCACGCCGTAAATGGTGTTTTTAGCATTAGTAACACGCTGACGTTGAGCAACTTGACCAACTAGACGCTCACCTTTTTTATTAATCGCAACTACGCTTGGTGTCGTACGGTTGCCCTCGGCATTAGCGATTACATCTGGCTTGCCAGCCACCATATACGCAACAGCGCTATTAGTTGTACCTAAATCGATTCCAATAATTTTACCCATATTCTTTATATCTCCTATTTTCTGTAATAATTTTAGCACTCTATCGACTAGATTGCCAATGTATTAATTGTAAATTAATTAGCACTCGTATGTCAAGAGTGCTAATTAATTTATTTTTAACTTTTTATAAATTGTGACGTTCGTCTGGCGATTTCAGAGGCTTCGTCAGCTGTGATTACCAAAATTGGCTTTGAGGAGTCGGTCGCTAAGTTAGCTACACTATTCGGCTCATAGGTTTGCTTGTTTATTTGTGAATCAAGTTCAAAACCTAAATAATCCAATCTTTTTAACACACGACCCCTGATAAGATTAGACCGTTCACCAACTGTGCCTGTAAACACCAGGCAACTTACCCCATCCATACTGGCAGCCATCTGACCAATTGCTTGTTGGATACGGTACACGAAAATATCAAGTGCCAATTTAGCTCTTTCATCCCCATTTGTTTCACTAATTTGCAACTGGCGAATATCACCAGAGCTACCGCTAACACCCAATAAACCAGCTTGTTTATCAAGATACTGTTCAAGCCCATGATCAGTCATTTTAAGCTCGCGTTTGATTACTAAAGCCGCCGAGACATCAATACTACCACTACGGGTTGACATCATCAGTCCCTCAAGCGGCGAATAACCCATGGTGTTATCAACACTTTTGCCATCTTGTACAGCTGTCACGCTGCTACCGCTACCCAGGTGACAAACAATAGTTTTAGGCATTAATATTTCATTTTTCTTTAGATATCGAACAACTGAACCAACCGATATCCCATGAAAACCGTAACGTTCAATGCCCAATTTCTCTACAAGTTCAGTATCAACACCGTAATGCCAAGCCCAGGTTGGTTTTGTGGCATGAAAAGCACTGTCTGAAATACCTATAATAGGCGCACCTGGATAACGTATTTTAAGTTGTTTGATTTCGAGTAAAGCATTTTTTATATGCAGTGGTGTTTCTTCGGTTAATGAATCTAGGGCTTTAATCGTGTCAGTTGTGATTAACTGATCCTTCATAAAACGCTGACTAGGGGCAACAATTCTAATTCCTATGGCATCTATTTTGTCATTTGCCCCAATAACTCCATATTCACGTAAAAGCGGCAAAGTGCGATGTGGTGCATTACCTAAGTTGGCATCATCATAATGTACATCATGTTTTTGACCTCGGTATTCAAGATTACCGGCGACTTTATTAGCTATTAATTCAAAGTGAATCTTTGCAATTAGTTCACCACCAACAAACAAAGCATATTTCCTACTTGCGCTACCAGGGTTTACTACAAATATTAAAGATTTAGCAGTCATGTCTGGAATAATAATAACATGACGCTTAAGGTTTAAACAGAGACGAGCCTGTTATTTACGCGTAACTTTAACCATAGCGTGGCGAATTGGTCGGCCGTTCAAGGTATAACCAGCCTGCATTTCAGATTCAACGACTTCGTGCTCGCCTTCGGCATTTTCGTCCATAAGGATTGCTTCATGTAAATTTGGGTCAAAAACAATTCCTGGTTTTGCCTGAATCCGGTGGACACCAAGGGCCTCAAGCGATTTATCAAGGTTTTTTGACAATCCGACAACACCCTGAACCCACACATTATCTTTTAATTCCACGGGCGTGTGCGAAATAGCCCTTTCGATATTATCGACAATAGGTAATAATTTCAAGATCGCACTAGCTTGGCCGTTTTCGCGGGCATTAGCAACATCAATTTCGCATCGTTTGATATAATTCTCAAAATCAGCTCGAGTGCGCTGTAAATCCTGGGTAAGTTCAGTAATTTGTTGTCCTTGATTAGGTTTTTTACTAGTTTTCTTTAATTTATCTGTCATATTTTTTCCTTTTTCTATAATTACTAACTAATATCTGCTAATTACAGTATTTCTTCTAGCATTGCACCGGCGTGCCTGACGAGGCGCATAACCTTGGCATAACTCTGTCTGGTTGAACCAATAACACCGATGTAGCTACGGTCACTGTAAGGCGAATGAAAACGACTAATAATCAGACTGGCACCACTGGACTTGCCAATCGAATTCTCGGAACCGATATAAACATTTAGTGGCTCATTCGGAGCAGCCTCACGCAACCAAGGCTCTAGATTGTCGAGTAACCTGGCGACAGCTTGGGCTTGCTGTGATTGACTAAATTCTGGCTGAGAAAATAAATTACCCATACCACTCATATAAAGTTCGTCGCCTATTGTGGCTATACCTAAATTGTGAGTTAATTCAACCAAACTATCTACAGCACTGCGAATCGCACGGTCGGCATGAGAGCTTTGGGTATTTACCCTGGCCTCAATCGTTCTCGCACTACGATCAAGTTCTGGCAAGGCTTTGGCATCGAATGAATCATTAAGCATATTGACGTAAAAACGGTAACCAGCATCAGTTGGGATACGTCCGGCGCTGGTGTGTGGCTGAGCAATCAAACCCATATCCTCTAGGTGTACCATTTCGCTACGGATGGTAGCACTGGACACACCAAATAACTTAGCCAGCATTACACTGCCAACAGGTGCAGCAATTTCGGCATGTTGCTCAATTATAGCTGCAAGTATTTGAATTTGACGTTCCGTCATGACAACATTATATCTTGGACTAGCACTCCATGTCAACGAGTGCCAAAAGCTTTTGTTAGGGCATTGCCTAACTTCGTTACAATAGACTGTACCGGTAGGTAGCCCAACGCCACGTGCTGACGAAATCACACGTAGAGAGTGTCTAAGCTTGCTGATAATCTGTGGTTTGTTTATACTTATGAATAATGTACAATTCTGAACAAATAGACAAAATTGGGAAGTGGCTTGGTACTGGTTCGATTAATATATTAGGTCGTCCATTTGCCGGCAAAGATTACCAAGGTCGACAATTGGTCGAATTATTTGGTGGTAACCTGATTGGTGGTGGCGAAATACTACGAAATAGTATCTTGTCAGAATCTGCCAAAGAAGCTATTCGCACCGGTAAACTTGTTCCAACAGATGATTACATTAATACCGTCCTACCCTACTTAAGCCAGACTGCTTTCGAAAACAAGCCACTGCTACTCAGCTCAGTTGGACGTTGGCACGGCGAAGAAAATGGTGTTATGAAAGTACTTGAAAACTCAAATCACAATCTGAAAGCCGTTATATATTTAGACATACCAAACGAGGAATCCCATGTTCGTTGGTTAGCCAGGGAAATTAACAACGATCGTCAAAATCGACATGATGATACTGAAGAAATTTTACAGACTCGTTTTAATGAGTTTCAAGCTAAAACTATACCCGTTATCGAATTTTATAGGAATAATGGCCTGTTAATAGAGATAGATGGTAAACAAACACGTGATAAAGTGACTAGCGGCATACTAAACGCATTATACGAAAAATCCTTACCTAAGTAGCCTAACCTTCAGGCAGTTCTTCGTCGTTTTAAGTGATACTTTAGTTTTGAGCCAAACTTGCGGTCGAATAAATCACCACCCCAAAAGCCAAATGTAATTGCAACAGCCAATAAATAGAATGGTACTGGTGTCTTGAACCAAGGATCATTTAATATATTATTAACGATGTTCGTACTGGTGGTTGTTGTTGTCTTTGTGGACTCACCGTTAACTTGTATGG
This sequence comes from bacterium, assembly GCA_043743855.1. Taxonomy (GTDB): domain Bacteria; phylum Patescibacteriota; class Saccharimonadia; order Saccharimonadales; family Saccharimonadaceae; genus UBA1547. The sequence goes on along the minus strand of JAYTVU010000010.1, from coordinate 23,771 downwards.
CAGTTTGAATAATAGCATCCTGATTATTGTTATCTTTTACTTTGACTTGTACACGATAGGTGTCAGGCACGACATAATCAAAATTAACTAATTTGTAGCCAGGTGCTGTAAGGCTGAGTAGTGTATCTTCCTTTTTCTCGATAGACTGCTCGGTTGATTCATCAGTTGATTCCTTACCCCAGTTGATAGATAGAGCGTATGGTGGTTGGCCTCCCCAAACTATCAAGCCCAATGAATGTGTAATCCCAGGCAAAAACAGTCGTGGCACACAAACGATTGAAACATGTGGCTCACCCCCAGTTGGTAAATTGCCAGGATTATAGTCGCTACAATCTGACAGCTTTGATACACCAGTTATAATTGATGGATTATCGGGAATAACCTGAAGAACAGATAACGGTATAATTTCAACAGGCTTAGTGGTTTCGACTAATCCATTAGTCTCAGTTAAATTTACTGTAATCTGTGGCGTGTCTGGCCCAGGTTGATTTAAGTTGTCATAATTCTTGGCGCTAAGCATGTTTTTTCCATATTGAAGCTGCGCTTGCAAGCTAAATACACCTGCTTCTGTGCAGTTTGTGGAACCGATGGTCAGATTATTGTCACGTACAATTACAAAAGTGTTGACCTGACAGCTGCCCTTTATATTAATAATATTTTGGCCAGTTAAATTTGCACCGTCAGACGGCGAAGTGATGGCTGCACCAGTGGATGGGGCTGGACCGGGCACAATTGCGCCAACCAATATAGATTGACTATTTGTTTGGGCTTGGACAAGACCCTCGCTAGTATAAATAAAGAACCCAACCAAAGCCAATACAAGCACCAGACCAACATGGGATGTATGTCTATGATGGACTAATTTAAACGTATATTTATGCCCAATTAGCCTAAAGTGACGCACTATAGGGCGCTTGGCGTGGGCTAAAACCACTTTAGTTTTCGACTTCAAAACTAGTCGCTTTTTAGCTTTTATTGGCGTTTTTATTTTTGACTTTTGTTTTTGTTTCATTTTTGGACTTTTCGATTATGCGTCTATTATATACCTTAACAAGCCTTGTGAGAATATAGATGAATGTTATAAGTATAAACAACACTGCAAGTACTATTTTGTATGGTATAACCCAGAAAGTGATGGTATTTGTTATTGCTTGACCAGTTGTGCCATACCCCATTGTTAGATTAGCCGTATAAAGTCCAACCATCCACGGCTTATTTAGACTTGTTTCAAAACGCCTAATACTATTCGGTAATACGTTTGATTTTGAATCATTGACTTTCATATTTTCTACTAAACCTCCGAACATGTCGCGAACTTCGATGTTTCCAAATGGCTTAATGTGAATATTTCCCTGGTTTTGAATACGTGTGATAAATGTAACTGGGCCATTCTCAAAGAACGAACTTTGTTTGCCATTCAAAGACGTGTAAAATGACGATAATTCGGCTTGTTCTTTGATTACTCCGTCAACCCGAATTAAAATAAGTGCTCCTGCGCTGGCAGAAAGACCGACGCCAGTACCTTCAACCTCTGGTGTCTCACCTGAAAAACTAAGAACTCCATAATGGCCACCAGGTTCGGCATTATTTGGAATCTTTATGGTGGCAATAATATCTTTTGCTTGATGTGAGCCAAGATCAAACTTCAAGACAGTCGAAATCCAAGTCCTAATCGAAGCTGTGGCTGGAAGTTTACTATTTTGAACAATATGTGGTGAACCAGTCTCACCAGCAGCCGTAAAATCTTCAACAGAAGATGTATATACTAAATCAGCCGCTGTCACATTCATAACATTCAATTTAATTGTATAAGTGCCACCCCTTACAGCATTAAGTTCAACCAAAGCTGGGCTAATCTGTAAACCTTGGGCTGCACCTGATGATTGGGCACCAACAGGAACGCTAGCAATGAATCCAAGACTCAATATTGCAAGTGATAGTCTAATAATGTAATTTTTAATCTTCATATTATTTAAAAGTTAGCGGTCGCTGTATAAGTTAATGTTGTATTATATACACCAGCAGGCTGTAAACCACCAATATTGGCAATGTAGCCTACAGTGAAGGTATTAGCGTTAGTCGCACCAGCCGATGAAGCAATTATATCACCTGAAGTGAACCGAAAGTTATTATTTGTGCCGTAATTAGCAGGAGCCGAAGCTGTACCTGAACCCGTTTTAGCGGAGCCTACAGCTGGTGTTGTGTTGGTATCGGCAAGGTTCAAACCAAATTGTGATGTATTCATAACCGATGCACCACCTGAACCAAGTGCGGTAATAGTATTAGACCCTGATGTCAGAGTCGTGCCATTAACAGTAACTGAGTAGCCAGTAACGCCATTTGTTGAAGCAGATATAATTGATGTACTAGTCGCAGTAGAAGCTGTTGAGGCAACACCCAAGCTTACTAAACTTCCAGCTGCCGTACCGCAGTTTTGAGCTGTAATACTGGTACCAGTGCAAAATGTTAAAGCCTCGTTAACAACTAGCGCAACTTGAATCTGTGATGAAGTACTAAGAGCAAGATTGCCGGTGTCAATTGGAGTTAGCCAGCCGCTATCAGAAAAAGTCGTTATCTGACCGTAAAAAGTCGTATTAACTGATTGTGGGTTGTGAACCCCGTTCCAAATAATAGAGACTGCGCCAGATGGATCAGTTGCGTTGGATGCATTAACAATTCGAAGCGATCCTGCCGTAGACGCGTTAACTGTCCAACCAGAAGCCGCACCAAGTCCAGTTGGTTGAGAAGATAATGTCGAAGCACTGCTTGAAAAGTTAGTTGGAGTAATACAACCACCCGTAAGTAATGTACAAAATTTAATTTCAACTGATTTAATCGGTGTACCTGTGGTTGGTAGTGCTGCTGTCGTTAAAGTATAAGTCACACCTGATGCATCACCCACTGAGCTTGACAACAAGACTGACCTACCTGTTATTGGTGAAGCATTTACAAGCGCTAAATTAAGAATAGGAAAAATACTGACAATTAACGCCATAAAAAGCGCTCGAATAATTACTAATTTTGTTTTTTTTGTTTGTTTTTGTTTTGACATACTCTCTCCTAGAAATTAGCGGTTACCGTGTAAGTTAAAATTGTTGAATAAACACCAGCTGGAGTTGAACCGTCTTTGTTGACAATGTAACTGGCCGTATAGGTATTGTCGTTGGTTGGAAGTGTAGCCCTAGCGATTACATCACCGCCAGCTGTATTGAATTTATATTGGTTGGCTACATCATAGCCTGAACCAACCTCTGGTGCACCCGAACCGGTTCCAGAAACCGCAGTTCCCAATAATGGTGTCGTGTTGTGCACTAAGTTCATTCCAAATTGCTTATTATTAACCAATGATGCCGCAGCTGATGACATAGCAGTAATAGTGTTTACACCGGAAGTTAGTGTGCTGCCACTATAACTTAAGGCATACCCAGTAGCCGCGTTGGTTGAGACTGTCATTGACGACGTTCCTGTTCCAGTCGTGCCAGTTGTTGGTGAAGTTAATGAAATTGACGTCGTAGCAAGCGTGAAAGTTAATTCTTCATCAATCACAGTAGAAACCGTTACTTGACCTGCAGTTGACGAAGCTACCGTGCCAGTATCAATTGACGACGTCCAATCAGAGTTTGCAAAAGTAGTAATTCGGACAAAGAATGTTTGATTTGTACTGTTTGGATTAACGACATTAGAAAAATTAACTGTTTGAACGCCAGTTGGGGCAGCTAAGTTACCTGATTTTGACAAACGTAATTCTGTTGAAGTTGCAGTATTAACAAGCCAACCTGCAGCGTCACCAAGATTAGCTGGTTGTCCAGTTAATGTTGACGATGATGAAGAGAACCCAGGTGCCGGCGTACATGCACCACTGGCGGTTGTACAGGCCGCAAAGCTAGCTGACTTAACCACAGTTGATGACGGAACAGTAAATACAAACGAATAGGTCGTACTGGCACTGGCAACTGAACTACCAATAATGACTTTGCGTGGTGTAATTGTCGATGCTGCAGCAATATTTGGTAAATAAGCGAAAAGGAGTGCTATCGCCATAAAGCCGTATAGAATTTGCTTGGAAATAGTTTGTATTTTTGTTTTCGTCATATTTACCTTATATTGTTCTGTTTTACTACGTTAGAAGTTTGCTGTTGCAGTATAAGTCAAAACAGTTGAGTATGCACCGGCAGGTGTAGTTGCGCCGATATCAGCGACATATGTGAATGTATAAGTTGTTAAATTCGATGGGCCACCGGCAGCGGCAATTGGATCACCAGTCAAGAATTTAAATGAGTCAGGTGTACCGTACCCTGTTTGGGCTGTACCAGTACCACCGCTTGCGTTTGTGCCAAGAGCAGGTGTTGTATTCGCAACTAAGTTAAAACCAAATCCAGGTGTGCCAGCAACATAATCAGCACCAGACATCGCTGGAATTGGGGTTGCACCAGACATTAATGTAGTACCAGCATAAGTCACTGTGTAACCAGACGCAGCATTTGTTGCTACGGCCATAGTATGTGTGGCATCGGTACCGCTAGTTGCTGGGGTGATTGTGCCAAGAGCAATAGTTGCGGTTGCTAAGGTGAATGTTAAAGTTTCATCAACAGATGCTGTAACTGTAATTTGTCCAGCGGTTGAAGTAGCAATTACGCCAGTGTCGGTTGAACCAGCTACCCAGTCAACACCTGTAAAGGTTGTAATCCTGATATAGAACGATGAGTTGACTGCTGTTGGGTTATGAACATTATTAAACTTAACGATTGCACCGGCTGATGGATTACCGGTGTTTGATGCATTCTTAATGCGTAACGAAGTTGCATCGGTGTTATCAACTGTCCACGCGCCACCGCTACCTAGTCCGGTTGGCTGGCTAACCAAGGCTGAGCCTGGTGCTAACGAAGAGAAACCATTGGCAGCACCAGATTGAGTACAAGCACCGCTAGCTGTATCACAAGCCTGAAACTTGACTGATTGAATTGTTGTTGCTGTCGGAGCGGTAAATGTAAAATCATATTCAGTATTAGCACTGGCCGCAGAACTGATTAGGACCACTTTGCGTGCCGTGATTGGACCAGCCGAAGCCGGGTTCGGAAAATATGCAAATACCGTCACGATACCGACGAGTACATATATAATTTGTCGAGATAACATCTTAATGTTTGTTTTTTTCATAATAAGTTTATTGCCCTATTCTATTTATTATTACTGGTGTCTTAATAACATAATACCATAAGCGTAAAAAAATCAATATATCAATGTGTAATTATGTTAACGTTTTTAATCGCGATAATTGGATGTTATAATAACAAAAGCGTGAAAAAATCAATATTATTCTTTGTCCTGTCTTCCGCTTTAATTATAAGTACTATTGTGCCTTCAATTAGTTATGCTCAGCCATATGGCAAGGGTAAATATAATACTGGTGTGCCTTATGGCAGTCAGACATCACTTTCGATAAACACAAATGGTAATATTAGTGTGGAGATACACCCCACATCTAGCGGTTCCCTATCGACGGCCCTAAGTACTGTTACGGTCACATCACTAGACGTTGTGGGATATAAATTGTATATTCGCGCCCTTACTAACACCTATATGGACAACTTGGGTTCACACATACCAGCATCACTTAATGGATCGCCGGCTGCTTTGGCGCTAAATACTTGGGGATATAACACAGACGCCTCGGCTAATTTTGTTGGAATATCCAATAGTGATGTCTTGATACACTCCATCACAACACCTGCATCAAGCGGGGACGTAACAAATGTAACTTATGGCATAACTCCGGACTTATTGATACCTATAGGCAAATATGTCGCAAGTGTAATATACACGGCCGTTCCACAAACTGATTAAGGTTTTTTATTTTTTCTGCTTAGTCTTGGTAAAACCAAGATAACAAACGTTGTTATAATTAATACCGTCAGCCAAACAGGTATATATAACATATATCTGACTTCAACTTTTGAAGGTGTATCACCTAGCCCAATCGTATATATAACTTTGTACAATCCAGGTATTGACGGTGGGTTTATATTGTCGATCACCAAACGAACTGTACCAGGTAGTATCAGTGAAGTGCCTGAGGTACTGGCGACTTCATTGCTAAAAATGACGTCTTTTACTACAACTCCATATCGGCTACGAAAGTGAGTCGTACCTGTATTTTGAACTGCTGCACTCCATTGGCTCTTGTCGCTAATAACCCACGGTGAAGAAAGTGACAACAAATGTCCGGATCTGGTGACGTCACCAGTAACATTGATATATAAAAGTGACGCGATGCGCTGCCTGGAAGTAATGCTTGCGTCTGGTGGAGTTGTATCGGCGCTGATAAATATGCTCAGATACCGACCGCCAGGTTCGGCCGATAAAGGCACGGCGACAGTATATTTTACCTCTCTAGTTTCTTGTGATGACAACACCAACGTAGTTTGGTCAAACCGTACCCATTTTGCTGTATTCGATTCAGCAGTAAATGCGTAGTCGTATTGTTGGTTGATTACGCTAAACGCTTCGGCATCCAAATTAACTGTCATAAGTTTGTCGGTTGAGTTCGTCACCTTTATTACACCGTCTAGTGAAGTACCAGGCGCAATATTCAATTCACTTCTAATTGGCGCGACTGTCATACCTTTTTGTTGTGTACTAGGCGTGTATGTCGCAAATACTTTATGAATTGTAAAAATATTAAATATCAAAAATAAGGATAATACCAATAAAAACACTGCAACCTTTGAACTTAAACCAGAGAGCTTATTTACATATCGCATTCGAGATAAATCTTGTTGATTCCAATTGCTGTCGTCGTAACCGTTACATTAGCGCCATTACTCATTTGAACTTGTGGCCCCATAAATATAGTATTTCGTGGTAATGTGGTGTTTCCTGTAACACTCGTGTCTGTATCAACTAGTGTTAGGCCAGTGAGCAAATCGACTAAACGATAATATATAGCCGAGCCGTTAGGTTGCGAATAAATAGTTGCATCATACGTATTACCAGCCGCCAAGGTCGGCACAGTAAATGCCGCCGAGGTTGTTGTCGTATTATTCCTGGTAACAAACGTCATTGTCGTAATGTTGTCTGTTATGATATGAGAAAAGCCACAAAAATCACCGGTCGGAGTATCATTAACTACCATCGCAGTAGTAAGAGAGGTCAGGCCAACAAATATTCGAATTGACGCTGCAGGTATAAGCATGATTTTAAATCTACATTGAAAAAAGAATCCGCCTTGTCCAGCTGCATTACCTCGCCACACATTTGCCAGGGTTGCAGTTGAAGCCGTAAGCCCAAGAAATTGATCGACTGTCGTTGCAATATTCGTACACTGCATGACTTTTATCGATGTCGACAGTCCAGGCAACACAGTTGGGTGAAGAATCGTACCAGTGCAGCCAGGCCAAGTACAGCCGAATCCGGTACCAACGGCAGTAGTACCAGTCGCGGGCATCCAAGTATAAACTGTATTGAATGCCAAGATTGGTTGAAATGATGTGTCAACACCACTTGGAGCTTTCCATTTTGGCAACATTCTGCCTGATACGGCCTTGACATAGAGTGTTAATTGATTGGGTAGTGGCGAACTTGGTTCGTTGGTAATAGCTTTAATTGTAATATTCGGATCAATGCCACTAAATACAAGGCTATTAAGTGTCGGATCATACGTCAGGCGCGAATCACCCGCAAGCTGACCGCCTGAATTATTATATTGGATTTGATTATTCGAACCGGCAGCTGTTATAGCAGGTTTGACCTTACCAGTTGCGTCGTAATACACCCAACCCTGGCTATCAATAAACTGTAATGATTCACCCGCCAATAGTGTTAGGTTTGGCGACAAAGTATAGTTGGTTGCCGTTATTAGTTTCTTAATAGTGACTGTATTTGACGTAACATCATGATTTACAATCGAGATTAGTTTGACTTGACGCTGAGTTGAACCAGCCGGAGCGGCAAGAATTGTAGCCGGACTAGTACTTAAATTCATCGTTCCTTCATTTGAACCCGGTACAAAGGTAGACGTAGTGATATCGGCATATGCCACCGAGTAGTCAATATTTGCACTAGTAGTGGCAGTTAGAGTAAGTGTTTCAGCTGGTAATTTTAGAATAATCATATTGAATCATTAGACCTCATCAATTTAACTGACCTACTTGCACCTAGTTGTCGCACTCAAGGTAAATTTTATTTATGCCAATAGCACTGGTTCCAGCTGTCGTCGTAGCTGTGCCCGGACTCATTCCAACCTGAATACCCATGAAAATTGTTGATCTTGGTAGGTTAATATTACTGCTCGTTACGGTAGTATTTGTGTCGACTAATACACTTCCCGTCAGTAAATCTACTAATCTATAGTAAATAGTCGAACCACCAGGTGCTGAGTATATTGTGGCATCGTATGAGTTACCAGCCGCCAGTGCCGGCACGACGAAAGTTGCTCGATTTGTTGTGACATTATCCCTTGTCGCGAATGACATAGTCGTTGTGTTATCGGTTGTAATATGATCAAATCCGCATAAATCACCCGTATAGGTGTCTGCTGCGACCAGACCGGTCGCTAATGAAGCTAGACCGATAAACAACCTGACTTGTGCGGCGGCTGGTATTGCCATTATTCTGTACCTGCATTGGAAAAAGAATCCACCCTGCCCGGCCGCATTGCCTCGCCAAACATTTGCTAAGGTTGCAGCCGATGCCACAAGTCCATTTATTTGGTTAGCCACGTTCGTATTCGCACACTGCATAACTTTTATTTGATTCCCCGCACCAGTAGTAACAGTTGGGTGTGTTACTGTCACCGTACAGGAGGGCCAGGTACAACCAAACCCTGTACCAATTGCCGTACCACCAGTTGCCGGCGCCCATAGGTATATGGTATTAAACCCTAAACTTGCTTGAAATGCCGTATCAACGCCACTTGGGGCTTTCCATTTTGGCAACATTCTACCAGCTACAGCTTTGGAGTAAAGCGTTAGGTTACCAGCTGAAGGTGCGGTTGGTTCATTTGTAATACCTGCAAGTGTTATGCTTGTATCCGTACCACTAAGCAATAGATCGTTATTAGATGGGTCATATGTCAGGTCAGCTTCGCCCGCAATAAAACCATTAGAGTTATATTGTATCTGGTTTGCTGATCCACCAGCCTTTTGGTCACCCTTTATCGCACCAGTGGCGGAATAATATGCCCAACCCTGACCATCAATATACTGTAATGTTTCACCAGCAAGTAATACGACGTGAGTAGTCAAGTCGTATGTATTACCGCCGGAAGTATTATATTTATGAACTGTAACGGTCGTAGTCGTAGAAGCGTGGATATTGGTGATTGTGATTAGTTTTACTTGACGCTGTGTTACCGTAAGTGGTGATGCAAGTATTTCTGTCGTGGTATTAGTGACAATCTTCCCCTCGTTTGACGAAGGCGCAAAAGTGTTAGTAGTGATATCAGCATAAGAAACAGAATAGTCCACCGTACTGCCAACAGCACTAGTTATTAATCTAAGCGATTCAGTTGTTGATTTCAGTATAATCATTAGTTTCTATTATATCCTCATTGAACTTATTGCCATAACTTGTTGTTGTGATTGTCCACTTGGTGCCGACCAACCAGGAGTCGTGCCGTTTGATGTCAGAACATATGTGCCAGTACCAATCGGCAGTTTAACAAAATTACCACTAGAATCACGATAATATGTGTCACCCGTCGCACCATTAGCATCATCATAGAAAGTTGCAACTGCTTTACGGAACGGTGCCGTCCTTTGTCCTAAATAGAATTTATCATTTGTATAAGAATATTCGAACGCACCAGCTTCGGCAGTTGTGTTTAGAACACTGGTGGCTGTAACGTCGAATTTTATTGGTGCAGTCGCTGCCGAAGTTGTACCAGGTTGAAGCGTGATTGTTTTGTGACCACCGTTTGGTGAAGCTGCCGTATAGTCTGCGCTGCCATTATAGTGCTCTTGAAGTAGGAACGTATTTAAGATATCGCCCCAGGCGCCGTCATCAGAGTTAACTGTAGGCAGACGAAGTTCAGCCATCGCCTATACTCCGTACCTTCCACTACCAAATCCCCGACCAGTATTTTGGTGCTGGGAAACAATTTGTTTGTTATCAGATTCAGTCAATAAAGCGGCAATTCCACGCAAGCCAACCAAACCAAGTATGGCTACGCCACTGTATTTGAGAAAATCTTTACGATCCATCTCTTTATTTTTTATAGTCTGTATTATATTTTTTTTGTTCACAACCTATTTTGCTCCGCCTGATGCGAGTATTTCATAAATAATCATAAGCTAAACGAGACAAAAAATCAAACACCTTTCTTAAGATTGTCCAAACAGATTATATACCACTTGCATAATCGCCCCATTTTACTTACACTTATAGTAACTATATTGTGAAAGAGGGAGTATATGGAAATGGGAAAATTCGAAGTAATCGTACTAATCGCACTAGTTATAACTTTGCTGTTTGTTGGTGGGAAAAAGTTGCCAGAACTAGCCAAGGGTGTCGGCCAAGCTGCTAAAGAGTTAAAAAAAGGCTTCCGCGACGATGACGAAGTCAGTAAATCAGACGAATCTGACAAAAAAAAGTCAAAAAAATCATAAAATAAAGGTGGCACAGTGGGTCAATTAGTTCAAAATTTGAATAAACCTACGACTGTATATGATCATATCCGCGAATTGCAGATGCGTTTTGTTATATGCGCCTTAACATTGGTTGCCGCAGGTGTTATTGTCTATTTCTTTTATGGTTCAATCCTTACCATTTTGACTATGCCACTAAAATCACCTCTTTACTACAGTACACCAGCCGGCAGTTTCACCTTTGTAATGCGTATTTGTTTTACAGGGGCTCTGATTATTACAATTCCTGTCATTGTCTATAACCTAATAATGTTTGTTCAGCCTGCTTTTGATAAAGTTCTGTCAACCAGGCGTGTACTAGTAACGACTTTATTTTCCACTATTTTAGCAATTTCCGGTGCTGTTTTCGCATATTACGTTATCCTACCCGGCACATTGTCATTCTTTAAAGGGTTTCAAGTCAGTGGCCTAAATGCACTTATATCAGCTGATAATTACTTGGGTTTTGTTACAAATATCATCGCTATGTTCGCAGTCGTATTCCAAATACCACTACTGTTACACTTCATCGATAAAATCAAACCACTAGAGCCTAAGAACCTACTAAAATACGAAAAGTGGGTTATCCTTGGCAGCCTAGTTGTTGCACTACTAGCACCTTTCACTTACGACCTGGTTACTAGTTTGCTAATCGCTCTACCTATAATTGTGCTTTATAACCTATCAATTGTCATGGTGATGACTAGCCACGCTCAATTAGAACGAAAAGCTCGTAACACTGTCAATGCAATTATTGCCCAGCCACAACAGATGACTCAGACAGAGATAACCTTAAATGAATTGATATATGAAGGTCTAGCCGACGAACTAGTTAACTTGGATAAACCAGCCCCAGTTATAAACCTGGTATCAAATTATGATACGGCTATGGATATAAAACGCCCAGCTGTTAAACAGCAGGTTGCTGTTCCAGCTTGGGTTGAGGAACGCAAAGCCAAACGAGCCACACTTATTAACCAACAAATTCATGTATTTTCAGATTTCAGGCCAGTCAATAGAGCTAATCACGCTTTAGCTTAATTGAATCAATAGTATTATATAGGGTTAGTTGTTGGACGTTTTGTTCAAACAGACACTCTCTACGTGTGACTTCGTCAGCACGTGGCGTTGGGTCGCCTACCGGCACAGTCTATTTGAACAAAAGTTCAACAACTAGTCTCGTTTTAACATCACAGTAAAAGCTTCGGACGGAATATCAACTTTGCCAAAACGTTTCATGCGTTTTTTACCTTTGGCTTGTTTGGCAAGCACTTTCTTTTTACGACTGACGTCGCCGCCATACAGACCAGTCGTAACATCTTTTCGATAAGCCGATAAATCTGCACGGGCAATAAATTTGCCACCGATTGCAGCCTGCAGTGCAACTTGAAAGTTTTGCCTTGGAATAACCTCTTTTAATTTATCAACAACTTCCCTAGCTAGCCTTTGGGCTTCACTGCGATGGGCCATAACGCTGAGGGCATCGACTATGTTTCCAGCAACATAAAAATCGACTTTCACTAAATCCTCGGTTCGATATGTATCAAGCTCGTAATTAAAAGTGCCGTATCCGCTAGTTACAGACTTTAATTGATCATAGAAATCGGTTAACAAATTTGCCAGAGGCGCCTCAAAACTGATAACAGCTTGTTCGTCAATATAACTGAGGTTATTCTGTCTACCACGCTTGTTAATAACAAGTTGCAAGACCGCTCCAATGTATGTTTGCGGTACAACAATTTCACCTTTAATCCAAGGTTCGCGAATCTCTTTGATTCGACTGACGTCTGGCAAATCACTAGCACTTTTAATATTTAACTCATCACCACTAGATAAAATAACTTGATAGTCGGTTGATGGATTAGTAACAATTAAATCCAAATCATATTCGCGCTCTAACCTTTCGCGAATAATATCCATATGCAGAAGCCCAAGGAAACCAATACGCACACCAAAACCTAAGACCGGCGAGTTTTCGGGCTCGAATTGAAGTGCCGAGTCACTTAAACTTAGTTTTTCAATCGCATCCTTTAAATCCTGGTAATCATCGTTGCTAACAGGGAAAAAACCGGCATAAACAAATGGTTTAACTAATTTATAACCTGGCAATTGCGATTCAGTGTGTGAACGCTTAGTTGTGACAGTATCACCAACCCTAGCATCGCGAGTAGTTCTAAGATTTGTCACAATATAACCGATTTCTCCCGTACCAAGGTCCAACCCTGGTTCCATGGTTGGTTGCAGTGAGCCAACTTCAAGTGCAATTCCGTTGGCATTATTTGCAATCATCTCGATTGTGTCGGCTTTTTTTATCATGCCATCCACCATACGGACGTAAAGAATAACGCCACGATAATCATCATAATAGCTGTCAAAAATAAGTGCCCTGGACGGTGCACTTTCATCACCCTTTGGCGCATCAATCTTCTCAATCACAGCATCCAAAACTTCTTCGACACCTACACCACTTTTAGCACTAATTTTAAGGATTTCGTTCTCATGGCAACCTAATAAATTAATAATTTCGGAACTAACTTTGGCTACATCAGCTGCTGGTAAATCAATTTTATTTAAAACCGGAATAATTTTCAGGTTCTCATTCATCGCCAGATAAACATTGGCAAGAGTTTGAGCCTGAATGCCTTGGCTGGCATCTACAACTAAAATTGCACCTTCACAGGCTTGTAATGATCGGCTGACTTCGTAACTAAAATCAACATGTCCTGGCGTATCAATCAGGTTCAAATCGTAACCCTTGTATTTCATCCTGACTGGCGCCAGTTTAATAGTAATACCCTTTTCGCGCTCTAAATCCATACTGTCCAGTAGTTGCGATTTCATATCACGTTTTAGGACTGTGCCTGTAAGTTCAAGCATCCTATCAGCCAGTGTCGACTTGCCATGATCGATATGAGCAATAATACAAAAATTTCGGATATGGTCTAAGGTCATGTGCGCCCGAATCCACCGAATAATAACTTTTTAGCTCGACGTATAATTGGTTTCGGTTCTGAAAGTTTAAATGCCCAACTGAGACCGACATAGAACATTAGGCTGACTGTCACAACAATCAAGAACTTTGGAAAGCTGGAAAAAAAACTTTGATCAGTAACCCTGAGTGGCAAAAGTATAAAACTAATATATGTAATTATAGCCATGAGGCCAGTTGCGCTGGCCATTCTGGCAACAGCATGTATAAAAACCTTGTCGAATAAGCCTTTTATGTGCCTGGACATAATTACTAGCAAGATTACAACCTGAACAATTGATACTATCGACGCTGCCAGGGCAAGCCCGAAAACACCCAAGTTTAGCCCCAATGTGAACCAAATCGCTAGTGTTATATTCAAACCAATCGCAAAAAAGGCAATATAAAGTGGCGTTTTGGTGTTTTGTTGAGCGTAAAAACTTCGGGCCGCAATTTGAAAAATCGAGCTAAATACTATAGATATGGCCAGTACTCCCAAAGTGCTAGACATCAAAACATCGCCACCGTTTTTAATAAAGTTAACTAAATACCCACGTCCAAAGAAAGTGATTATAGTTACAGGAAGTGCCAACCAAATTATTACTCGCAAAACCGCCTGCAACTCTTTTTTAAATAAATCAGGTCTACCTTGACCTAATCGTTCCGCCATTTTTGGAAATGCCGCTGTACTAATTGCCACGCCAATTAAACTGGTTGGCACCTGTGAAAGGTTGGAAGCTTGCTGATAAGCACGAATAGAGCCAGCTGCCATTCGTGATGCCATATTGGTTTCGACGATACCGTTAAAATAATTTATACCTTGGTTAAGTGACCTAGCCGGTAGTAGCGATAGCACCTTACGAAAACCCTTATTACGCCAATAAATTTTGAAACGATAATCAAAACCCATACCCCAAAGACCGACACAACTAACTAACAGCTGCAAAACCGAGCCTAAAACGACACCTAGTGCCACGCCCATGATTCCGCCTTCAAAAATCTGCCAGCCGAATAAATTAATGCCATTCGTAAACCATAATGTCCCAATCACAATACCAATGTTGTAAACTGTCGGTGCCAAAGCAAAGAACACAAATCGACCGACGGCTTGTTGCATACTAGAAATCACAGTTGCAATCGAAAACAGGAATGGATTAATAGCAATAACGCGCATCATACTGATTGCTAGTGCCCGGCTGGATTCATCAAGACCTGGACCAACTACATAACGAACCAGAGGCTCTGCAAAAATAATTATCACTACACTAGCAACCAAAGTCGCAATTGCCATGATATTAAGTATGCTGGTCGACAATTCCCAGGCAGATTTTTTGTTCTTATCCGCTAGACGCTGGTTAAATACCGGTATAAAAGTTACACTCAGCGCCCCAGAAACTAATATAAAGAACATGAAATCTGGTATCAAAAATGCCACTGTGTATGCATCGATACCTTGCGGATAAGTCGTATAGTACATGCCGTTTAGCAAACGGTCGCGGACTAACCCCAAAATACTAGACAGTAACATCGAGCCAGCTAATATGAAAGCCGCCCAACTAATTGGCAATTTCATATTGGCACGAGCAAATGTATTTTTTATCGGTCCCATGTTTATTAACTTTTAAGCTAGTAAAGTTTAGCCTCCTCAGGTAATTTTGTATCTTTTAATATCTCGGCAACCTTGTCTTCTTCAATTGTCTCTTCCTCTAAAAGCGCTTTAGTCAATTTATCTAGACTGACACGGTTATGCTCTATAACTATTTCAGCTCGCTTGGCTGCCTCTTTAACTAGGTCAGAAATCTCTTTATCGATTTCTTTGGCGGTTTCATCACTATATGGGCGTTCGTGAGTCATGCGATCAAACATCATTCCACCAGTGTCTTCGTGGAATACCTGATCACGAAGCTTGGTACCCATACCCTGTTCAATCACCATATCGCGCGCAATTCCATTAGCAAGTCGTAAGTCAGACCCAGCGCCAGTTGTAACACGGTCTTTGCCGTAAATAAGCTTTTCGGCAATTCGACCGCCAAGGGCGCGTGCTAGGACATCTTTAAATTCGATGATACTGGTATAGCTTTTATCTTCTGGAGGCAAAAACCAAGTGACGCCGCCGGTTCCTCCGCGAGGAATAATTGTGACCTTATGTACTGGATCACTATCTGGCAAGACGTGACCGACAATAGCATGTCCGGCTTCGTGATAAGCTGTCATTTCTTTTTCCTGCTCACTCATGATTTTCATCTTGCGCTCTGGTCCAATGGCAATTTTTTCAAACGCTTCGGTTAAATCAGAATTACTAATCTTTTTAGCGTTACGGCTGGCAGCCACAATAGCAGCTTCATTAGCAATATTAGCAAGGTCTGCACCAGATGATCCGGCAGTTTTAGCGGCTAGTGAATCAATGTCCACAGTCGCATCAACTGGTTTATTCTTGAAATGCACTTTCAGAATAGCCTCACGATCACGACGCTCTGGCAACATAATATTAGTACGACGGTCAAATCGCCCTGGACGTAGCAGTGCTGGGTCCAAGACATCGGCGCGGTTTGTGGCCGCCAAAACAATGACATTAGCGCCAACATCAAATCCGTCCATCTCGACAAGAATCTGGTTTAGAGTCTGTTCGCGCTCGTCATGACCGCCGCCCATGCCACTTCCACGTCTGCGTCCGACTGCATCAATTTCATCAATAAAGATAATGGCTGGAGCATTTTTCTTGGCTTTGGCAAACAAGTCACGAACACGGCTGGCACCAACACCTACAAACATTTCAACGAATTCCGAACCCGAAATTGAAAAGAATGGTACGTTTGCTTCACCAGCAACCGCCCTGGCTAAAAGTGTTTTACCAGTTCCTGGGCTACCAACTAGCAGTACACCTCTTGGAATCTTGGCACCAAGGGCTTCGTATTTTTTGGGATGTTTTAGAAAATCAACTACTTCTTGCAAATCTTGCTTGGCCGAATCGTTACCGGCAATATCATCGAATATGGCTTTTTCTTTGTCCAGGCCATACAGTTTTGCCTTCGATTTGCCAAAGCCCATAGCCTGATTATTTTGTCCCTGGGCCTGACGCATCATAAACATGAAAACTCCGGCAATTAGAACAACTGGAATGATAATAGTTGCTAGACTCCAGAAAGTGTCGCCCGTTGTCGATGGTGGAACAACATTGACTTCAACAGGTGCATTAGCCTTCAAGCCTTGTTCCTGTATGCTACTATCCTGTTTAACTGATTTTTCGGTGGCAGTTTTGCTGCCTTTTGGCGTAACAGTGATATCATTGCCTTGAATTACAATCTTGGCAATTTTACCGTCATTAGCTTGGCTAACGAGGTCTGAAATCGATATATCTTTCAAGGTTTCGTGAGGTGACAAAAAAGCTATACCCACCAGAACTCCAAAAATAATAATTGCCCAAAATAGTGTCAGGCGAATGATGTCACCAGGTTTTTTGTTAATAGTCGGTACTTTCATTGGCATTCTAAATTAATCCTTTCAGTCGGTATTTGTTATCTATTTTAACAGTTCAACTGTAAAATTACGAGAGGTGAAGTTTAGGTTTACTCCACCGCCTGCTTGAAAAACTTTTCCAGGCAAACTGGTCTTAATTGCATGTAAAGCTTTATTTAACTGAGGGTGGGTTAATCTGGCATCGACAACATGTCTTAAAATCTCAATTCCCGTTATATTATCAAGATGAGTGAAAAAGTATCGGCTATAAGTCGGGCACTCACTAGTTAATATTTTTACTTCATCATCAATTAGTAGTTTCAGTGATTTTTGGGTTTCCCATAGACCCAACAATTGACGCTTTATATCATCATCTAAATTTATAGTTTGACGACGAATTCGGTTTCTCAGATAATCATCACTGGCGTTGGTGCTGTCTTCGCGCCACTTTAATCTATGCTTTTTAGCATATTCCAGTATCTCGGCTTTTGGCATGTCCGTTAAGGGTCGCAAAACATCCGAATCCAAAACCGCCAATCCCCGCCAACCGGTTCCACGTGACAGATTAATTAAAATCGTTTCAACGACATCATCAGAGTGGTGAGCTGTAACTAACTTTGCATCATACCTTTTGGCAACCGAACGTAAAAATTCATAACGTCTATCACGAGCTTTTTCTTCACTTGTGCCTGGACCCAGCTCTTCGCGTTTGGTTTCAAACTGCAAACCATATTTTTCAGCCAAACCTTTTACAAATTCCGCGTCCTCAGTTGAATCCTCTCTTATGCCGTGATCAAAATGCGCCACCACTAGATTCCAAGGTGTCACCTTGGAATCTGTTTTGCAAGGTGTCACCTTGCAAAGAAGCTCACCATTGCACAGCATGTCTAATAAAACCACCGAATCCACCCCGCCACTAACTGCCAAAACATGCTTGTCCATAATAGTTATTATACAGTTGTTGACTAGCTATATTATTATATTAAGTCCAACAACAGTGGGAATTCACGGTAAGGTTGATTGTAACTTGTGCTGCCCATGTGACCTTCATGCAACACAATCAGTCGCCCACCCAACTTTTCTTGCATTTCACGCCCCATTTCGTCATCACATCCCCATGGGTCATTATCTGAGTTTATAAAGACCAAATCACTGCAATGATTTTTTATCTTTTCCCAATTATAATTATCCTGCAAAATCGGCGTTTTCATTTCACCAAGTTGTTTGTAAAATCCTGCCACCAAAATAGCTTGTTTTATCCGAACATCAATATTTTCTAAAATACTTAAAATCAAAGCGCTACCCGATGAGTGCCCAATCAGGATAGTTTGTTCGTCAAAGTGAAGGTTTTCCAGCGCGAAAGGTAAGGAAACTTTTATATCTGGACTATTAGTATTTGGTAATTGTGGCACATTAACTTTGTAACCCTTTTTCTCAAGCTCACTTTTTAGCCATGGAAACCAATAATGATCTGGTGCGCCACCTGTTCCGTGTAAAATAATTGCATTCTTCATTTAAATTCCTTATACTCACCTTCCGATATCACTTCAACTATTCCGTCTTCGACGGCAATCGCGCTATTGTCATCAATCGCATAAAATTTTGTCGAAAACTTTTTTGCTAGTTCAGCGATAAAGTCAGTAGTGAATAATCCGCGGTCACCCCTATTGAAATGAGGGCGAATACTAAAATCAACCAGGCCGAATCCCTTTGTATTTCTGTACCCAAGGTCGTTTTTTGAGCTTTTAATTATTTCCTCACCCACAACCATCGAACCAGCGCTACACCCAACGTATAGTTTATTTTTTAATGCAGTCGACAAACTATCAGTAAAACCAGATTTTATCATTTCTTCTGCCAAGTAGGTTGGGTCACCGCCCTCAAAATATAGTACGTCAACCCGTTCTAGATGTGATAACCACTCCGATTTTGGAATCGCCGAAAAATCGACAGTATCAACTCGGGCAAGCCCTAGGCCCTTGACTATATCAAGATTATTTGTCATCCAACTCTTGTCACCAACTGAATTATTCGCAGCTGTTGGGATATAGGCCAGGATTATATCTTCTGGCTTCTTACCAATCATCTGAAAAAACTTGTTTTTAATTGTATCATTCGATATGCCAGCCGAAGTGAGTAATAGTTTCATAATCCTAGAAAAACCTTTTTGATATTTTTACGCCGACCCAAATTCCGAATATACCGACAATCAGCCCGCACAAAATGCTCCAGATACTGAAAATATCATTATCCCCCCACAACCTCGGTAAAAAATTTCCTATCAGCTCAAAAACTATCGCAAAAAACAAAATTACGTGCTTATTCATATAGATGTATTATAATACCACCTATCAATTTTAACTAAGGATAAGCCAGTTATGCCACAAATACCACAAAGCCTATTAGTAGCCTCGCCATTAACTATTACCGTGATTTTGGTAATTATATTTTTCATAACTGGACATGTCATCATCAAATATTTATTAATAGCTTTTGCAATCATTACGGTCATAGCTCTTTATTATTCTGGTTTTTTTGCCCAATTTATCAAATAATTATAGATATCTAGTACTGCCGAATGGAATTTTGGTTTTAATATATCGTCCGGTGTTTAATGTATCGGCAGAATGGACTGTCCTGTCGCCGTAGCGCTGATTAATAAAATCGATTGCACCGACTAAATGTTGCTGACGAGCCATCTCGTCTATGAACAAACTTATCTGAGTATTGTCGCTGTCCGCTAGGCTATAACAGCGAATACCTATTTCTGTGATCCTGTCGGGCGCAATCAAAAATAACTGTTGAGCCACGACGTTAATCGTGGCGTCACTGTAAAACGGTATCTGCGACAACCTACATGAATGCCAATACTTGTGTTCGACGGTTCTGACGTGGATTTGCACACCCCTAGCAACTTTGTTTTGGGATCGCAATCTAGAACCAACCGATTCACATAAATAATGAAGTCTAGCCCCAATCTGTTCGCGCGTTAAATCGCGCCGTTCCAAAACATATTGCCGACCAACCGTTTTGGTTTCGGATATTCTGTCGTCAACTTCATAACCTCGCAACCTAAAATACCAATCTTTGCCACAAATGCTCTTGAACACGACTTTCTGCAAGCCAACCATATCAGCATCCAAAAACTCAAGTGGCGTGAAAATACCGACTGAATTTAACCTCTTTTCGAATTGCCCAGCTATGCCAGTTATATCTGTCAATTTCATTGTCTGGTAAGTGGCGCGCAAATTATTAGCGTCAATTACATCCAAACCGTCCGGTTTATGAAGTCCTGCTGCAGTTTTTGCCAAAAACCGACTAGGCCCAATGCCAACATTACAGCGCATAGCCACACCGATTTCTTCGCGCAAACGTTTTTTTATTTCATAACCAATTTGGATTAGTGGACGACAATTCGGTATGCCATGAAAGTCTATAACTCCTTCGTCAATGCTTTTCATCACTACATTTGGTGAATAGTCATTCATGATTTCCATTAATTTGTGGTAAACAAAGCGATACTTGATAGGGTCACTCTCGACCGCTATTAAACCTGGTACCAATCGTTTGGCTTCGGTAAATCTCATGCCAACCTTGACACCTTGCGACTTAGCTTCATAACTGGCCGTCACAATTATAGTGTGTTCAGTTCGTCGGTTTAAAACCGCAATTGGCTTGCCGCGTAACATCGGTCTAGCTTGCTGTTCAATCGATGCAAAGCATGAATTCAAATCGACGTGCATAATCATAGGCTGTTCGTGATTGTATCCCTGATTAATATTCATAAAAAGCTCCGCCATCATAGCGTTCACCCGATAGTCCAAAAAGACATCTGCAGCCCAAGTTCGATAAGGCGCCGGGGCCCTTATTCGAACCTGGCGCGAAGCCGTCTTTGCGGGCTATCTGGTGAAGAAGCGCTATCCTAGACATGATCTGCCTCGCGCGTTAAATGCCAAATCAGACGCTCGGCATCAAACTCTAGTCTATAGTCAGTCGACCCATCAGTCACATCAAACATATGTAACATCCGTTTGCCTTGCATACTTGGATGTCGTAGACCAATCTCACTAATATCAATTTCGCGACCATTAGCCCGCTTAAACCTAATTGGCCGACAAGGATTTAAACCGTTACCAAAAACTGTCACCACCTTAACTTGTTCATTCAAAAAAAGTTCATCATCCATATCAAAAATCTCCTAATAGTTTTAGGAAACGATTAAGTTAGTTATTTGCCCGTACTTCGTGCCCGTTTCTTAGCTGGAAGTCCGAAGACAATTTAGGATAATGCCAGTTCGTGAGGGACGCTTAACCAAAGGCCAGTGAGTATCAAGTGGTATGTATTAATTATAGCATTTACAAACCGTCATTGAGGTATAATGTATAACAGCAATAAACATAATCATAACGGGATGTATATGGAACCAAATGTTATTAATGAACCTGTTCAAGAACAACCGACTCAACCACCTCAAATAGTTCAGCCATCAAAGAAATCTAATAAAAAGCTATTCCTAGTAATTGCTATTGCTATCGTAGTTATCGCTGCCTTAGCGGTCTATTTTGTCTTAAATATGAACAAACCAGCCAAAGTATCAGATGCTAAAAAAATAAATGATACATCTGTCGTTAACCCCAGTGTTGAGGCCGCGACCAGCGTACTAACTGGCAGCGCCATAAGTGAACCCAGCTTGACCAGTACAGATAACAGTAATATAGCTAACGATGCCAGTAGCGCTGTAGGCAACCTAGGAGACAGCGTCAATGAAAACAATTTCTAGAAACCTACTTTCAATTAGTCTTATCAGCTCGGTCTTGATTTTAATGTCAGTTTCACCTGTTATGGGCGTTGTAAGGCAAACTGAAGATTTGAAAACATCAGTAGCAACTTGCACTCGTATATCGATTCTGCAAAGTGCTAGCGAGGCCGCAATTGCAGTAAAGATAACTGCTATGCAAAATAACTTTGCAGCTCGTTTAGCGAAAATTACAAGTGACGAAACTGCCGTTGATCAAAAAGTAACGGCTGCCAGGACAGATGCCCAAAATAGGTTCGCAGAAAAGATTACAGCTATGGATTCAAAGACTAGTCTAACCTGGAACGAGCTTAGCGTCATCGAAACCTACAAGAAAAACATGCAGGCTGCCAAAACAACCAGAGAAACTACTGTTGATAAAGCTCGAAATGAATACCGAACTGCCCTATCGGCGCTGATTACCAAACATCAACAAGATTTGACAGATACAGCAACAGCCTACAATGCGTCAATCAAGTCAGCTTTTGCAACCGCAAATATTAATTGTACTGATGGAAATTCAGGCACAATGTCAACTTTAAAATCATCCGTTAAAACAGCTCGACAAACACTAACTACTTCTCGCAAGTCAGACAAGATTACGACCGAAATCAAGCAACTGGCTACAACTCGCAATGAAGCCATCAAAGCCGCCAATGCAGCCTTCGCCAAGGCAGCTGCTGAACATACTAAAACTTTGACCAACGCGTTAGAATCAACCACTCAACCCTAGAAAAACCATCTCTTTATTGATACAATTGTGTAATAAACAGCTCTTATGCTGTTTATTACACGGTAGCGTAGCTCAGTTGGTTAGAGCGCGAGACTCATAAGCTCGAGGTCACAGGTTCAATTCCTGTCGCTACTACCAAAGAAAAAGCCCCACCCAAGCGTGGGGCTTTTTCTTTGGTCGCTGCGAACAAGGATTGAACCTGTGACTTTTTGCTCAGCAAAAATAGTCACAGGGTCGTGTAGCGCAGCGCCATTCTGGAAAAGTTCACTTTTACCAGAATAAGCAAGCGAAAGAGCGAAACAAAGTGGAGCGATATTCCTGTCTTTTTCCTGAATGAG
Organism: bacterium; assembly: GCA_043743855.1. Lineage (GTDB taxonomy): Bacteria > Patescibacteriota > Saccharimonadia > Saccharimonadales > Saccharimonadaceae > UBA1547. The sequence continues at coordinate 859 of JAYTVU010000010.1, read as the reverse complement.
CGGAAGATGCTTGCAGATATTCCTAGTAATATAACCCTAAAAAAGGAGAAAGCCTCGAGTCCGAGGACTCGAGGCGTAGATTGTAGGTGACGTCGGGATTCAAGGAGAAGGTAAAGTCCAGGGATGAACTTTCCACATCTTGAAGCCACGACGCCTCCAGCTTTCAGCAAGTGGATGAGCCACCGCCTAGAGCTTTTGCCTAGTGGGGCCTCGTCACCGTACCTTCTGTACGTGACTATCGCCCATAGACTATGCAAGCCGCAACAAGCACGACGATGCAATTTGCAGGAGAGCGAGCCGCAGACCGATTTGTCCACGAGTTTACGTACTACGGGCAACCGTGTTGCATCATCCGTTATACGTCCTACTGCCCCTTTGGGGCGCCCGCTCTCCTCCCAGTTTCCCTCAGTTAGAAAGGTGACACTCGCTTCTTCGAGGTTGTGTCAACGCATTCTACCAGAGGGAGACTTAGGAGGCTCTCATGCAAAAAATGATTATACTCCTAACAGTGGTAGGTGTCAATACCTAAAAATATAAAATGCCCCCATTATATGAGGGATTTTACGAAGTTTGATAGATTAGCTATGTCTCATCATCAAGGTCAGCAACTGCGGCTTCGCGACGGGCGATAAAGCCCAAGAGCTGTTCGGTACTACGAGTTTGGTCCCAACTGGCTAACCCTAATAGGTCACTTTTGGTAACCATCTCGATGCCCGGTAGCATATCGATTTCCATATCTTATATTTTTCCTTTTTTTTGTTTTTATTGTTTTATATATCTATTTAAGCATAAACTAGATTAAAAAGCAATACCTTTTAACATAATAGTCAAATATTGTCCAAGTTACATACATTCCAAG
>JAYTVU010000009.1:0-36251 GCA_043743855.1 bacterium | reverse complement strand
CTTGATTCCAACCACTTTCCAAGTAGAACAAATGTAATTAGGAATGCAGCAGTCTCAAAATAGAGTTCAGGTATTTTTTCACCGCTTAATCCAACCAAGCTGTGGTTGTTGAAAACGTATATAAAATAAAACGCCAAGCTATAAAAGTATGCTGCTGACGTACCAATAGCAACCAGGCTGTCCATGTTGAAACTTTTCATTCTTAAACTGGACCACATACCTTTGTAAAAACCCGCACCTAAATAAAATTGAACTATTGTTGCCAATATCAACGAAATTGCACCTGCATACGGCATTAAAAACTCTGCACCTGGTAGCCATTTTAGAAAATCAGTAGCCATAAAATAGGCAAGAGGTAGGCTTAATAATAGTCCAGTAAAAAACTTTCGTTTATAAGTTTTATCCGTGCCACCATGGTTCATATGATCATGTGATGAATTTTCGTTAATCTCGCTAGCGGAATATCCGGCTTTTTTAACCGCTGCAGTTAAGTTATCTAATTGAACATTGTCATCGTAATTGATGATAGCCTTTTCGCTGGCAAAGTTAACATTTACATCCGTAACGCCAGGAATTTTTTTGATTTCCCTCTGAATAATATTTGCACAAGAGCTGCAATGCATACCGTGTATTGATAGTTTTGTTTGTGACATATGTCCTTACTCCTTAAATTGCTTTTATCGTTCCACGTACAATACCCATGGCACAGGTTATTTGATAGGTACCAGCACTATTTACGGTAAATGGCATCTCAATCTTGCCACGTTTGATTAAAATAGGTGTATCAACGATACCCGGAACCATAATCGTACTCATACACCCCTGACCATCATCCAAAGCATCAATTTCTAGAATGTACGGCTGGCCAACATTAACTGCAAATATGCTTGGACTGATATCTTGAGTTGATCCGTTATACCTGAATGTAGTTTTTAAAATCTCAGCTTTATTATTTGAGTAGTGTGGTGATTTGTATGAGCTACCAAGCGAAAACTTAAACCCAGTTAGGTTGATGCCGTTATATATATTATAGAAGGCTAACATAACCACTAGAACTCCTGCAAATCTAAAGAACACTTTTCCAAATGAACCTTTTACAAGTGACGTAAGACCACCGATACTCAAAAGCCCTGGTGCCGTTCCAATCGCAAATAGCCCCATCACAATCGATCCAGTCACAAAACTTCCGCTACCGACCGCAACTAGTTGCATAGCCTGCGTAAATCCACACGGTAAAAAGAACGTTAACCCACCTAGGACCATTGCATTCTTGTGACTATATTCTTTCTTGTCTTGGTTCTTGATACCTATAAATTTAGCAATTCCAGCCGGTAAGGTAATACCCTTGTTGCTAAGTTTAGGAAAAAGTTCCGTTAGTTGCAGACCAAGTATTATCATCACAAAACCAATAATAATTGTAAAAAGACCCATGGTTGAACTACTAAGTTGGAATACCGAGCCAAACGAACCGATAACACCACCCAAAATGAAAAAAGTAATTATACGTCCGAGGTTAAAGAATAGGTGAGGTCGAAATTTTTGACTTGGCGTTGCATTCGGATGTTTCTCGGCAAAACGAGATGAAAGACCAAAAACTAAACCGCCGACTAACGCCATGCAAGTTGAAAATCCTGCTGTCAAACCGACAAATAGAGCCATCATACCTTTGTTATTACTAAGCCCGCCCAAGCTTATATTAGCTAGCCCAGTTCGGCTGAAAAAGAATAGTAGAAATACGATAATCGCAAAGTTTGTCATAAGTTGTCGATAAACAGAAATATCTCTACTGAAAAACGGCTTATCTTCCACATCTACTGTGTAGCCAGCTGCTTCGACGGCACCTTCTATTTCTGCTTCACTTGGTTCTTCGGTGAACCTAATTGTGGCTGAGTTAGTTTTTAGACTGACACTGGCGTGTTTAACACCAGGTATCTTACACAGCTCGTCAGCAACGATGATTGTGCAAGCTTTACAGTGCATACCCTTGATGGGTATTGTTAGACTTTGCATTACTTCTGGTTCCACCTTATCTACTTAATAATTTAGTAACTGTTAGTATCTCTTCAATCATTTTCTCTTTTATTTTAGTATCGTCGGAATTCATTGCAGCACTAAAACAAGCTTTCAAATGGTCTTCCATCAACATCTGGTGTGCTGACTTAAGCAAGCCAATGGCAGCCAAATTTTGCTGCATAATGTCAACACAATAGGTGTCGTCGGCTAGCATTTTTTCTATACGATTAACAAGGCTCTGAGCTTTTTTAAAGTTAGTCATTACCTTAGCATGGTTTGCGTGACTTGTGTGATCATGGGCCATAAAATACTCCTTATGTTTCCACTATTATACCCCCACCCGGGGTGTAGGTCAAGCAAGAATCAGTATATCAGCAGAACAAACGGTCAGGAATATTTAACAGATATAATTAGCACTCTTGACATGCGAGTGCCAGTTTTTATCGACGTATTCAACTGCCTGATCGCGTTGATGGCGATAAAATTACAGCAAAACTTGAGGATGGCATATTAAAAGTTACAATGCCATTAAAATCACTGCCTGAACCAAAAAAGATTGCGATTGAAAGCAAAACGAAAAAGTAAATATATAGAGCCCGAAGGGGTTTTATGTATCGTGTCCAAGAAATAATTCCTTATAAATTACTAACGTGGCTACATTATTGACTATATTCCGAATCTATTGTGTATGGGTTAATGCGATTCTAACTAACACAAGAAGTCGCCATCAATTTTTCGACTCACAATAGGGTAGCTTACATTAAACCGTTGTCAAATACAGCTAATGTTATTTCTCTCTTAAATAATTTGAACAATAAAAAACCATTTATGATTAACGTAAACCAAGCAAATGTAATCGCAGCAAGTTCAAATATATATTCTCTTTGTAGACCGTTTGTTGCAATGATAAATCCGAACGAACCAATTGTTAAAATAAAACTGGCGACAAAAATCCTTTTAATCCATTTTTCAAGTTTAGTTTTACCGCCTAATGATAAACCAGCAAATATAAACGAGACACTCATGATTAGATACCCAAGCTCTTCAAGAGCAATAAATAATCCGTGCGGGTTAAATTGAGTTAAAAGTGCGATACCGTCAGTTTCTCCTTTTATTAGTGCGGGCTGAATAACAACTAGCTGAGTAAAGTAGGTTATCAGTAGAATGGTAGTGGATATGGATGCAAAAACAACCGCGATTTGACCAAATAGCTGCTTTTTGTCTTTTGCCCTGTCTCTTAGACAAATCATGGTTATCAGATACAGGATGATAAAGATGATAGTAGGAACCATCCAAAAATAATCACTTGGATATCTGGATACAATATCCAAATACGGGTACTTAAAACAGTTTGCAGCCTTACACATTGGGCCGGATAGTGGGGCTGTGTTAAATGCAACTATAAAAGCAAAAAGTGCCGTTATTGAAGTTGCTAGGGCTGTGACTGAACTAAAGTTTAATTTTTTCATCATTACTTCTTTAAACCTTTAAGACTCAACGCAAAGTATATCAACATAAGAGAAAGTAAACCGACAGAAAGTTCAAGTATAGTGTAACCGAAAGGTGCGACCTCGGGTTGCATTAAATGCATAATATCAGCAATTATTTGAATTATGTTTAGAATACCCGCTACGATTGCAAACTTTATTGCAAGATTTGTTTTTTTAAAGACAAGAGAAGCTGCTGTAATTTCAGATACAAGGATTACCAAAAATAGCATCCCGAAAAGTATCAATACGTTATTTTGTGGTCTAGTTTCAAAACCGATTGGTGCCGGAAACTCTAAAACTGTAAGAATAAGTATCGCAATAACTGCTCCGACTACTCCCCATTTAGCAATTTTGGGATTCTTTACTTGATATTTCGATGGAATAAGCGTCATTTTTACCACTCTTTTACCAATATTTATTCAATTTATTACTGCTTAATAGTATACACGTAATGATTATATACCGATGCAGCATCAGAATTAGAAACCTGGGTCTCTATTTCTGCTGTCGCATCTGGCTGGGATGGGGGGATAGCGATAGGTGATTATATTATCCTGGCTGGGGATGAGGGATTCGAACCCCCGAATGCCAGGACCAGAACCTGGTGCCTTACCACTTGGCCAATCCCCAATGAATTAACCAGGATAAAATAGTCACATTATTATTATATGGGATTCGGTCACGTTCCGCGACCCCGAAACTTCACTATTGCAAGCACAGCTTGCATCGGAAGGTTTCCTTGCAGACTGCCGACATGGCAGTCTTCACCCCCGAATGCGTGGACTAGAACCTGGTGCCTTACCACTTGGCGACATCCCACTACATTTTATTCTACAATAACTTCTTTGAATATCCGAATGCCAGGACCAGAACCCATGTCACAATAAAATTTGTCCCGAATTTTTCGCGACCCCGCCTCAGTCGGTGACGTTCGTCATCCGGCTTCCGGCCTTGCGAACTGCCAACTGGCAGTTCTCACCTTACCACTTGGCTTTCGTCCCAAAACATTGCTATTTTAACATATTCAACAACTAAGGGGCAGTGACATTCTTTTTTTCAGAAACAATAGTAATTCTATGCGCCAGAAATAGAAACGGAACAGCACCCATTTGAATCACAGATGAAACAATATATGACGCACCGTAACCCCAGACGTCAGCAACCCTACCAAGCACTGGTTGACTGACTACACCACCGCTTGATCCTAGCAACGCATCGAATGACAAAACAGTCGCACGTTGCTGACTAGGTATCAAACCGTTCAAATAGGCTTGACGAACAGGTGTCACGCACGCAAAGATAAGCGCCCACAGAACAATCAACGCAATCACTACGTAAAAACTTGGTAATATACCAACAAGCAGCAGAATCACAGAACTTATTGTTGCGCCAAACAGCAAAATACCGGTTCGACTTTTAAAGACGCGTCTAACAAATGGTACTGCGAACCCACCGATAATCTGAGCCCCTGCCACAATTGAGGCAGTCAAGCCTGCAATCCAATAGGCTGTTGAATCTCCGTAAAGTTTCAAAAGGTATGGCTGTAGGGCATAAAACGCATAAATACCAACGCCACCGCTAAATATACCAGCCAACATAACCCATTTTACGGCTGAGTTTTTGAATCCATACTTAACCGACCCAGACAAAATACGTTTCACCTCGTGACCGTATTTCTTACCTTTCATAGGTGTGAATCCCAGATCTTTCATATAGATTGCAGCAATCACGAATGTCACTAGTAATAGTATGGCTCGTAGTATGTAAGGCACCCCCAGGTTAGAAAATTGAGCAATCACACCGCCCAGGGTTGCACCAACCAACATCGCTGCGCCACCAATAATTTGGGCTTTGCTGAACACCATATCCAGTTGTCCTTTAAATCCCGTCGCGTGCAGGGAATCCACCAACCATGCATCAGTCGCCCCCGAAAAGAATGTGAAACCTAGACCTAAACCAATAGAAGTTACAGCCCAGCCGATAAACGGTGCATGAATCAACCACATTACATAATAGATTAAGGTTGCCAAAGACAGAGTCGAAGCCCCCAACAGAAAAGACAAACGACGCCCCCTAGCGTCGGCCAATATTCCAGTCGGTATTTGAAAAATTACCATACCTACCGTGAAAAATGCATTTGCAAGGAACGCCTCGGTCAAACTTAGCCCCGCATTTAGTAGAAATAGAGTATTAATACCCCAAATCATTGACGCTGCCAAGGTGTTAAAAAGAGTTAAAGTTAAATATATACGGATAATACTTTTGGATGTAGCAACTAACTTTGCGACCATTCCTACAGTATAGCCCTTCATCTTGCTATACTAAATAGATGATAAAAAAAGAATTTCCCGTCGTTACCGTCAAACTCGATAAAATCGTCGGGGGAGGGCAGACTATTGGAACTTTGGAAGGCGAACAAAAAATATTTGTTTGGGGCGGATTACCGGGCGAAACAGTTCAGGTTCAACTAACCAAGAAAAAATCAAAGTTGGCCGAAGGAATTGTGACTGAGGTAATTGAACCTAGTGCGGAACGAATCGCACCGCATGATTCGGATAGTTATTTATCAACCAGTCCTTGGCAAATTATGAGTTTTGAAGCCGAGCAACATTATAAATCAGCACTAATTGAAGAAGCATTCGAACTGCACGATATCGTTCTACCGGAACCAATTGGGTTTTTTACCGATGGAAAGCAATACGAATATCGCAATAAAATTGAGTTCAGTTGGTGGTATGACAAAGAGTCCGAGCAACTTGATCTGGCATTTTTCAGACGTGGGACACACGGTAAAATCCCAGTTGAAGGCACGAGCCTAGCAAATCCTGTTATTAATAAAGCGGCAATCGCCCTGCGAAACCTGCTGAGGACCAAACCCGAGGTTATGGCTTTTAACCTAAAAACCACCCTAGTCCGTTGTGATGCCAAAGGTAATGTCGCGATGCAGCTATATATAAAAGACCCCGATTTTACTCAACTGACAAATCCCGAGCTTGAGTCACTAAAACAGCAGGCAAACATTTGTGGCTTTGAACTAATTTTCTCAAATCCAAAAAGTCCGGCTAGTGTGATTACCAAGCGACTACAAACTTGGGGCGAAACAAGCCTTACTGACACAGTCCTTGATATACCGTTTACTTACGCAATTGAAGGATTTTTCCAGATAAATATACCCGTTTACGAACAAGCTTTACGCGACATGCAAAAGTGGGTGAGTGATGACAAATCAACTGTCGATTTATACAGCGGTGTCGGCACAATCGGTCTGACGATTGGTGGCAAAAATGTGACAATGGTTGAAATTAACGAACACGCTGTGCGCGAAATGAAACGTAACATCACAACCCTAAAACGCGAAGAATCCGTCAAGGCAATCTTGTCACCAATTGAAAATGCCTTGGAGTATATCACGGCTGATTCAACCTTGATTGTTGATCCGCCGCGGGCTGGTCTACATCAGGATGTAATAAAAAAATTGCTAGAGTCTTCACCCGAAAAGATAGTATATTTATCGTGCAACCCAGTGACACAAGCTCGCGACGTAGCATTGTTAGCCGAAAGGTATGGGATTCGTTATCACCAAGGATATAATTTCTTCCCCAGAACGCCACATATTGAGCACTTAGTAGTGCTGGAATTAAAAAATAGTTCCCAACCGTAGCAACCTTGGTATTAATTGCTAATTTTGCTACAATTAACCCATGAATAAAACCATAAACGGGTTTACTCTTATAGAATTATTAATTGTAATTGCAATTATTGGTATTCTGGCAACGATTAGCGTTACGACTTATTCGGGCATTCAGGCAAATAGTCGTGATTCAGCACGTAGTTCAGATATCAAGATTATCGCTGAATCACTTGAAAAATACTTCGATAGAAACGGCGAATACCCAGGTTGTTTAGCGATGGTTTCATCACCAACTACCGTAACAACAAATACGCTACCAGGTGTCAGTTCAAAGATTCTTACAGCTCCTGGGGGCACTGCTGGTGTAAATTCAATTACGTGCGGTGATATAACTGGCACTGGACCAGACGTATTTGCATATGTTGCTACAGGCCCCGGTTGCGCGAACGGATCGAATTGTTTAAATTACACTCTAAAATATCGGTCAGAATCAAATGACCCTAAATGCAATAATGGGATATGTTCTGTCACAAGTAGGCGAACTGCTGATGCAGTCAACCTAACTAATCCAGTAGCAGGCGCAACGACGAATTCATCTACCCAAATAACGTTGTCATGGAATACAGTGTCCATGGCTCAAACATACACAACAGAAATATCGAATAATAGTGGCTTTACTTCACCAACAACATTAACAGGTATCACAGGTATAAGTCATATATACTCGGGCTTAACAGCCGGACGGCAATATTATTTTAGAGTTAGCGCGCTTGCAACCGGTTTTACTACTACTGTATCAAATGCTGTCAACGCCACTACTACCGTCGATGCACCGGCAGCACCGACAACAACTACTCGATTGGAGATAATCGATGTTTTTGGTGATACATCCGCCGTAACTTGCCAAGCAGGGACAACACCAATGTATGCCGTCGCAACCAATGTTAACGACGGAGTATTAACCGCCTGGTCAGCCTGGTCGTCATCACCTCCTAGCCTTTATCAATATGCGAGCGAAGGATATAAATATGGGTTCACATCTAAGGCAAGATGCGATGGAGTTGACGCAATTAGTTCTGAGTCTATCGGTGCTGGTGCATTTTGGATTCAGCCCATATTTTCACCTCCGGCACCAGGTTGGGCTGGCCCTGATCACTTTCACGACGGCGTTCATGCAGGGATAAATTACGTATCATATTGTCCTGCCGGAACTTGGGCAATAAACGGCACTTTTGTCTCACAGGCTGCCTGGAATGGGTCTTGGTGGGGACCACATGGTTGGGGATTTAGTGACTACTGGAGTGCTTCGGGCATCGGATCATATGTCAGATATTATGGCAACTATCAATGCCAATCATCATATTACACATCAGACTTATCGGCTCAGTCATATAATGCCATATATGTTTATAATTAACGATAGGTTTAAAAAAAAGGATTATAAATGCAGAATAACGAATCAGTTAAAAAAATATTAAAAAGATTACTGGTTTTTGTGCTAATTGTATCCGTAATATCAGCAACTGCATTTTTAACGATTATAGCACTGCGGGGCAACACTAAAATAAAAACCGATAATACTTCAGATAAAACTGAGCCTGCAGAGACCACAATATCTGCATTATTAAAAACCGACAACTTAAATAGTCTGTCACCCAAGGTTTACCTTCAACAACCAAGTCTTAATAGTACAATTAATTATAAACTAGGCAGTAAGGCCTACGCGATTAGTGTTGATACTAATCAATCATTGATATATTTCTCAAAATCAAAATCTGGGCCTAACGACATAACAATAGTGCAGGGTCAGATTGATGCTTTTATGAAAACTAGAGGAATATCTAAATCAGGATATCAACCCAACAGTAGCAATGAAATTAAATATATACTTTATGAAACTGTAAAATCGGTTTGCCAACTATCCAGTTCTCAACCAGAACCAAATTCAACTGCCATAAAGTTCCACGAAATATCATGCATTAATAAGACTGATATAGAAAAGGAGTATTTAGCTATCGAGAATTTACTAACCGTCTATAAAGATACTCAAAAATTAGGTAAGTTCAATCAGGCAACACGATTTACTGAGTCCGAGGGGAGTGTATCTTACTCAACTGTTTCCCTAACAACAGCGGATAAACTGATGACCTTATTATTTGCAAAACTCGACAATAAATGGAGTTATTTAGGTGACCTATCAGCGGGTGACAAAAAATATGACAATGGTAAATTCATCATTACAACAGATATAAAAGAAAAGATTGATGATCCAAAGTATAAAGGTTTTTTGATTAAAAAAATACTTGGGAAAAGTTAGCTTGTTTTAATTCGTCGGTAGGCAAACTTGGCCGCTACGCGCCAACTTGTCGTAGAATCGCTATCGTATTGATAGACATGACCATCCTTAATTTCGCTAATTAAAACGAGTGCGGGGTTATATGTTGCCAGTGAACGATAAAAATATAAATCTTCATCATTGATATGTTTTCTGCCAGGAAAAACTTCTAAGAATTTATTGCGCCCAATTTCGTTGAAATAATCTGGACGACCCTTTGGAGGTAAGTAAGTATCAGCTTTTAAGCCCATCCTGGCAACAATTTTTTTAACATCACCGTACGATAGCTTGGATTGTCCACTAACGTGTAAAATTAACTGTTTTTTAGATGTTAAAAAAAGCGTTGCATTTGTCGTTCGGCTAACAGGTACGTGAAAGACTATCACATGACTAATATCTGCATCAACTCCGAAATGTTCCTTTATACTGCGTTCCAGCGCTAGCTCATCATACATTCTGTCTCTACTCATAGTATTACTATTGTAACACCACTTTTACTACCTATCGACTAGGCATAGCAAGTCGACTACAATAGAACCTAATATGATGGATTTTGAAAAAAGGTATGTCAAACTAAACCAAGCACAAAAACAAGCAGTTGATACAATTAATGGTCCTGTAATGGTGATTGCCGGACCAGGTACTGGAAAAACAGAATTGCTTAGTATTCGAACGGCGAATATCTTGAAGTTGACCGATACTCTGCCAGAAAACATTCTGTGCCTGACTTTTACTGAAAGCGGTGCAAATGCTATGCGCGAACGACTAACTGAAATTATGGGCAAGGACGCTTACAAAGTTGCTGTTCACACTTTCCATAGTTTTGGCTCTGAAGTTATTAATCAAAACGGCCAGTATTTTTATCAAGGTGCTCATTTTATGCCAGCCGACGAACTGAGTAGTTATGAAATTATTCAAGACATATTTAAAAAGCTTGATTATAATAACCCCCTAGCCAGTAAACTAAATGATGAATTCACTCATCTATCGAATAGCCTGACTGCCATATCCGAAATAAAAAAGAGTGGTTTGACCAGCGACGAATTGCTGAATATTTTAGATGACAATAACTACGTAATCGAAAAAGCAGAACAACTACTTACGCCAATTTTTAAGAATCGAATTAATAAAAATATGGCAGTTGAGTTGATAAAACACATTGACACTATCAGAAATAGTGATGGTAAAGTAGCATCATCAACAATCGTTCCTCTGTCAATTGTAATGGCCGACTCGCTAGCCAGTGCGACTAATGAAGCGATCGAACTTAATTCTACTAAACCTATAACAGCCTGGCGCAATATATGGTTTAAAAAAGATGACTCAGGTGATTTTGTAATGAAGTCAAAAAGTCGACAAACGAAGTTACGAGCCCTGTGTTTTGTCTATGAAAAATATTTGGCGAACATGCAAAAAGCATCATTATATGACTTTGACGACATGATTTTACGAGTGGTTCATGCCATGGAAGTATTTGATGATTTACGATATAACTTGCAAGAAAAATATCAATATATTTTGGTTGATGAATTTCAGGATACTAATATGGCGCAAATGCGAATTCTGCATAATCTGACTAATAATATCATCCAAGGTGATACACCAAACATCATGGTAGTAGGGGATGATGATCAGGCAATATATAGTTTCCAAGGCGCAGACATTAGTAATATTTTAAATTTCCGAACGAATTATCCGAAAGCAAAACTTATCACATTGACTGATAATTATCGTTCTACGGCCGACATTTTGAGTGGCTCACGCAATCTAATTATTCAGGGGCATGATCGTCTTGAAAACATGATTGACGATTTAGACAAAAGACTTACACCAAATAATAAAAACTTAGGGCAAAGTGTCTATTTACACGAAGCAGATACAATTTCCGACGAGCGACACTTTATAGTATCGGATATAAAAAAATGTATTAAATCTGGTGCTAAACCTAATGAAATTGCGGTGTTAACAAGACGTCATCATGAAATTAACGCGATATTACCATACTTTTCTAAAGCCGGTATTGCCGTAAATTACGAGCGACGCGACAATGTCCTTGATGTTGAGCCAATTAAACTAATCGAGCAAATTGCACAATTACTAATTAATATTATGCGAGGACAACATGATAATCTGAACACTTGTTTGCCTGAAATACTTGCCCATAAAGCATGGGGGATAGAGACAATTCGGCTTTGGGACTTAAGTTTGATGGCTCATAATAGTCACACAAGCTGGCTAGATACAATGGCAAAAATACCAGAGTTCAGTAAACTTCATGACTGGTTAATCTCTAATGCATTACTGATTAATGACACACCACTAGAGAAAATGTTGGACATTATAATTGGTAAAGTTAATAATACTTCAAAAACAGAACAGGCAGAATTTGTCAGCCCGATATATAATTTCTACTTTCCTAGCGAGAACTTGAACAATAATCCAAATGATTACTTACAATACCTTGAAGCCCTGCGTACTATTCGATCAAAATTGCGTGAATATAAACCTAATCAAACTCCAACACTGACAACATTTGTTGAATTTATTGCACTTAACCGAAAACTTGGCAGCACCATAAGTGTCATTAGACGATCAGTTCAATCAGATAGTGCCATAAATGTTATGACAGTACACAAGTCAAAAGGTCTTGAGTTTGACACAGTTTACATCTTTAATGCAGTCGATAATATTTGGGGCGAAAAAGCACGTAGTCGCAACAGGTTGATTAGCTATCCTGAAAACTTACCATTATCCCCAGCAGGTGAAACTGAGGATGAAAGGCTGAGGCTGTTCTATGTTGCCACAACCCGCGCAAAGAATAATCTACATATTAGTTACAGTCTAAGTGACGATAGTGGTAAAAATACGCTTAAAGCCGCATTTTTAGTTGATAGTAAATGGGCAGTCAAGCCTATTATTATGCCATCGGACCATAAACAATTAGTTGAGGCTACAGAACTGGCTTGGTATCAACCATTAGTCGATCCAACCACCAATGACATGAAAGATTTACTGAAACCTATGCTTGAAAACTACAGGTTAAGTGTGACGCATTTAACTAACTTTTTAGACGTCACGCGTGGCGGACCTGCTAAATTTTTGTTGACAAATCTATTACGTTTTCCACAATCCAAAAGCTCCAACGCAGCCTATGGTACAGCGATTCATGCTACGTTACAAAACGCTCATTTACATTTTACATCAACAGGTAAGCGTCAAGCTATCGAGGATATCGTTTCTAGTTTCGAACAATATTTAAATAATCAGCACCTTGCAACACAAGATTTTCAGAACTATTTGCAACGAGGAAGCGATGCTTTGCAAAATTTTCTGGACAATAAATATAATTCATTTAAAACATCCCAACAGACTGAATTGAATTTTGTCGGTCAGCATTCAATAATCGACAAAGCACATATTGTAGGCAAATTAGACTTGGTTGATATTGATAAACAACATAAAACATTTACAGTGACTGATTACAAAACCGGAAAACCTTCAGTTAATTGGTCTGGTAAAACTGAACCCGAGCGTATTAAACTTCACAAATACAAGCAACAATTAATGTTTTATAAATTGCTTGTTGAAAATGCTCGTGACTATTATGACTATTCTGTAGAAAAAGCCACAATGCAATTTATTGAGCCAACTGTTTCGGGTGATATTATCTCTCTCGATATTGATTTTGATAAAGTTGAATTAGACAGGTTCAAATCGTTAGTAAATTCAGTTTGGATACATATTATTCAATTCAACCTGCCTGACATATCTGGCTATGAACCAACGTACAAAGGTATTTTAGAGTTTGAACAAAATCTGATTGACTCAGTGCTATAACTTGACACTAATCTTATTATTTGGTATTGTAACTCCCATCCTGGATGATGGGTCATTGTGATCCCCCAGTGCATTTATACAATCGAGGTAACGGGGATGCCCGGAAAGCAACCGTGGTGGCTAATAAACCACCAAACAGCGACCGAACGTCATTCGAATCCGACCGCGAGCTTCCAGAGTGCCGTCCAAGTTCAAACAATGGACATGGCTATTCGTAGCTGACATACACGGTCAACTACAAACCGTTCGGGAAGACTAAGTTGTTCGTAGGAAGTGACATTTGTCATGGTGCGGATTCGCCCCTGATCACCATGACTGACGTCGCGACCAATCGAAGTATCCAAAACCGGACCGCTCGTCGACAACTGTTTCGTCGTATTTTCCCTCGTAGCCCCCGCTACCTCGTTGTCCACGGCCCCCGTCTGCCATTACATCAAGTATTGGCAGACGGGTGGCCTTCTTCATTTTTATAACTTATTTTTTGTTGACCTATACTACATAATCTGTTATTGTACTACAACACAGATTGAGAGTTGTCTCTCTGAGTATTAGGTTCAGCTTGCCAAGCCAAACCGCACCAACAATCCCAACGAAGGGTGGTGATTTAAATGGCAGGGAACCAGACTGACGCTCGAATTAGGGCAGAACGTGCTCTGAACGAAGCAGTCAAGAACGGCGCAAACCCCAAGACTATCTCAACTCTTCGTTCCGATTGGGACGCAGCAAAAGCTGTCGAGAAGAAAGAGATGAGCAAGGGTGGCCCTGGCTTCTTTCGGCAGTAGCCTTGGCCGCGTTGTCCACGTTACGTTTTACCCTCGCTTGCCACTGAACATTAGTGGCAAGCGAGGGTGCTTTACTTTTTAATAGTTTGATAATCTGAGATAATACCTATATGGAAAATTTATGGTACAAATTACCGAAACCTTTTTTTATCCTAGCCCCCATGGAAGCTGTGACAGACGTTGTATTCCGTCATGTTATCGCTGTCGCTGCTAGACCCGATGTTTTTATGACTGAATTTGTGAATGCATCTAGTTTTTGCAGTGAAAAGGGGATTGCCAGCACCAAAGGCCGTTTAGTATTTACGGATGACGAACAACCAATCGTGGCTCAAATCTGGGGCAATAAACCAGTCGAATTTGCAAAAATGTGTAAAGCCTTAGCCAAGATGGGCTATAAAGCAATTGATATCAATATGGGGTGCCCAGATAAAGCCGTCGTTCGAGCTGGTGCAGGTAGCGCCTTAATTCGCACCCCACAGCTAGCGGGTGATTTAATTACAGCTGCCAAAACTAGCGGTCTAGCGATAAGCGTAAAAACACGACTTGGTGATGTCAAAACCGGAGAATGGCATAATTGGATAAAGTTTTTATTAGAACAAGATATAGCTAACCTGACTGTTCATCTGCGTACTCGCAAAGAGATGAGTAAAGTGGGCGCACACTACGAACTTATCCCAGAAATCAAAAAACTTCGAGACGAAATCGCACCACAAACCTTACTTACGATTAACGGTGATGTAAAAAATAGACAACAGGGCGAAGAGCTAGTTAAACAATATGGGATCGACGGTATTATGATTGGTCGTGGTATTTTTCAAAATCCATTTGCTTTTGAAATTATCAGTAGGGAACATACTCGCGATGAATTATTTAAACTTTTGAAATTGCATCTGGGCTTGCATGATAAATATTCAAAAGAACTTGAGCCTCGCAAATTTGACCCATTGAAACGTTTTTTAAAGATATATATTCACGGTTTTGCTGGCGCAAGCGAACTACGTGATAGATTAATGCATACCAAAAATACCGATGAAGTAAGGTCGATTATAAATAATATCTAAGGCATATAGGCAGTAGGCGAGGTGACACCGATTACCGAATTGGAATATATTGCAATTCGTCCAACACCACCACTAGAGCCATTATAATTAACACCTAATGCACCAGATGAACAGCTGTTGCCACCTCCAGTACCAGCAATTGCAAATGTATATAGACCTACCGAGATTGTATTGCTTTTTATGAGTAATGATCCGCCTGAACCACCACCACCACTGCCACTAAATTCACTTGCAACACAGCTGACTTTGGCTACACCATTATTCCCAGAGCTAGAAATATTACCAGAATTTGCAATCGTACCAGACATAATTACCAAGATACCGCCTCCATTACCACCATTTGCCGCAGATCCAGAGTTGGCATCACCACCCCTTCCTCCACCAGAACCCATAAAAAACTTGGCCAAAGATTGGTCTCCGTAGGTTCCACCGCCGCCACCCTGCATATTAGCATCACCAGACATATTTGTACCACCACTTAGTCCGCCATTACCAAAAGTTCCATATCCTGCGCCACCACCTCCACCATGTGCACCTGCGCCGCCACCAGCACCACCAGAACTAGCTGAACCAGCCCCGTTAGTGCCGCCAGGATATGCGCCACCGCCACCACCACAAAATCCGTTGCCTCCAGTGGCAACTGCTGGATAACCACTACCACCACCTGATGCACTACTACCGCCAGCCCCAGTTACTACACCGCCACCACCAACACCGCATATTGATTCACCACCTTGTCCACCCTGATTAACGCCACCACCCTGAGTACCACCTTGATATCCATATCCAGACATGGTAATTGTGCCCTTATTTGTGATGAAATTCTTGGAACGTAAGAACAATACTCCATTTTTTGTTCCATCCCAAGCGTTTGCCGTCAAAGACGCACCAGTGTTTACTGTCAAATTCAGGTAATTAGGGATTCTCTGAATTATTACTCTTTGGTTTGTCGTTGCTGTACCAATATTTGTATCGTCAGACGACAGGTTGCCATAATATTTTGTTTTTGCTTTTCCAAAAGTGATGACGTTATTAGAAACTGATTGCACTTTTAGAGTTTCATAATTACCAACATTGGCAAAATTAGTCGTTATACCCTGAAGATTAATAAGAAGTATTTCATCGCCAACACTCAAGCACGCCGCAGTCGGAATAGTTGATAGGGTCGCAGTATTTGATGTCAGTGCAATCACAGAATAATTAATTGCATCGGCACATGTTCTACCAACTATACTGCTGTTATTAAGATTTACGGCAGATGATACGGTGGCTGATCCGTCAGATCCGCTACCCGCGCTTGATACATCATTTGAAATATATGAACTTGAATGTGGATATTGACGCCACACAATGTTACCCGACAAGCGCAGTAGGTTAGTAGAACCGACGGCAGATAGGCTGACGGCATTACCGCCTAAGCTCAGTTGTGGTAAACCGACTGAAAAGGTCGATATAATCGGACCGCCCGAATTGCTATCGCTTGTCACCGAATTAACAGTAAAAGTCCCACTACTTGTGAAGGTATGAATCGTGTTCGGTCCCGAGACCGTTGGCGTGACTGAACTCGTTGCATTCATAGAAGCCGTAAGATATTTGATTATTACAATTCCCGAACCACCGGCTGCACCATTATTAGTATCACCACCAGAGGCACCACCACCCTTTCCGGTATTTGCGACGCCTGCAACTCCAACTGTATTAGTGTTATACACTCCGCCAGCACCGCCCGCCGAATACGTAACTGCCGCGCCAGAAATAGAATTCGCAAGACCCAAGCCACCTATACCAGCATTTGGATAGCTAGCACTCCCACCAATACCACCTGCACCACCGCCACCACCGCCCATATAATAAGTACTAAATAGTCCGGCGCCACCGTTATTACCAAACCCGCCGCTGGTACTGCCTGGCTGAATAGCATTTGCACCAGCTGCACTTGAATTACCACCACCACCCGAGCCACCAGTCCAAGCAACTGTATTATTTCCACCACCACCACCACCACCAAAAGCAGTTAAAGTGCTAAAAACACTATTACCCCCACTAGAACCCGCCATACCAGAAGCAGGTGTTCCACCACCTGCACCACCATTGCCAACAATCACCGAATTAGTGCCAGTACCTATCAGCAAGTTTGTGCGGTAAACGACGCCGCCACCACCGCCGCCGCCACCGTGTCGGCTTCCACCGCCACCACCACCTGCAACGACTAGAGCCTCTACAACGGGATTGTTGTTAACAGCAATCGAGCACCTTGGTTCAGTCGAACCAGACGTGCATGTTAAATCGGATAACTGGTTACCCGCACAATCAGTACTTGGCGTTAGCGGTTTTGCGTCTGTCCACTGTGGAACACCGTTATTTTGATCCAAACAAGCCTTGGCGTATGCCACACCGGCATCTGCAGAACTTTTAGCTAACTGGTCATAATACTGCGCCGTCAAAGAAGCACGAATAGCTGCAGTCGAAGCAACCGAAGCAAGTAATACAATAAGCATCACCATCGATGCGATTAGAACAGTGGGAAGCGCAAAGCCATCAAATCGGCTAGGTTTGAGCTTTTTACTAAATAATGAACTAATGCGTATCACATGAATACCCCATATAACTTATAATTTTAGTATAACATAACCGTTATTAATTTTGACCGATTATCAACACCTCACCACCCATCGCCTGTCGGAAATAACCATCATGGCTGACATATAATATGGCGCCAGAATATTTAGATAGGGCAGTCTCAAGCTCTTCAATACTTGGCAGATCTAAATGATTGGTTGGCTCATCAAGTATTAGCAGTTGAGGATTATTTGCCAACATCGAAATTAGTTGAAAACGCGCTTTTTGGCCACCCGATAAGCGTGAAATAGGAGTTTTTCTGTCACTCTCTGTAAATAAATAGTCGCTTAATAAACTACGGATTTTTGTAGTCGTAATTGATAGATTACGATCCAAGTACATTCGTTCAATCCCATCCTCTAGCGATAAATTAAAATAGGTTGGCGAAACTTCTTGTTCGTATATCCCAATTCGAATGTGATTATCGAGCGAAATCTCACCGTTAAAAACAGTAGGTGATTTGTCACTAAGAATAGCTTTAATTAAGGTAGTTTTTCCAGCTCCATTGCGACCGCGAAGTTCCATCGCTTCACCCTCGCGCAAATCAATATTTATACCACCAAATAATGGCTTGTCATAGCCAATTGATAAATTCCTGGCAGTGATTAGTACATGTTTACTGCGCGACTCATCATTTTTCATATTCATTCTAATATTTTTTGATTTGAATTTATCGTATTGGGCAGCAACTTTATAATTCAGGTTTTGGGCAGATTCTTTGTCAATCCAAAAAGTCGGTTTTTCTATAGCCTGTAGTTCTGTTAATTCTTTTCGTGAATTTTCCTCAAGTCGCTTAAATTTCTGAATCGTTTGTGGATTACGTGATTTTTCTTTTAACCGTTGATAATCAATAACTTTAGTTTTTAGATTAACGATCCTTTTTTCAATCATTTCGAAATCGTTCATTTGAGTTCCGGTCGAAACAGCGTTCTGTTTCAAATAGGCATTGTAGTTACCTTTATAACTTACGCATTCACCATCCTTTAGCTCAACTATACGGTCAACTTCATTTAACACATCGCGGTCGTGTGTAATTACCAACATAGCTTCCCTGGCAGTTTTCATCCACTCTACATATTGCGATTTAGCAATATAATCCATATGGTTGGTTGGCTCATCAACAAGCGCCAAGTCGGCATCACTGTGCATCACTTTGACAACTTCAACTAGTCGCTTCTCACCACCAGAAAGGGTAGAGAATATACGATGCGCTACCCCTGGTAATTGAAAATTGTCTAACTCACGTTCGATTTGCTCCTCTATTTGATAGAAACCCTTGTCATCGAACCGCATCAAGGCTTGAGTGTATTCATCAATAAGTTTCATATTATCACCCATAGTTAGTAGATATGATTCTATAATGTGACTTAATTTGTCATATTCAGGCAATCCAGCAAGTACATATTGCAAAACGGTAGTATCACCCAAATCATGATGCTCTTGGGCAGTTGAAACAATGACAGTACCACGTTTGTAAATTATCTCACCAGTAAAATCTTTATCATCACCAGTTAGGATACCGAACAAAGTAGACTTGCCAACACCGTTGCGACCGACAACTCCAACTTTTTCACCGTCATCAATACTAAATTTGATCCCGCTCATCAAAAGTTTGGGACCATAGCTTTTTTCGGTAACTTTAATATCGGCAATCATCTGACAAGTTTAGCATAACAGAGGTGATAATAGTAGATGGTAGATTGTGAATTATAGGATAAACTTCAATACGCCGAGCAACCGATGTCGATTATTTCGTTCCAATAGACTGTGCCGGTAGGCAACCCAACGCCACGTGCTGACCTGAAGGGTCCACACGTAAAGAGTGTCTGTTGGAATGAAGTAAACGACAGCGGGTTAATGATTATTCCATAATTCAAAATCTACTCCTTAGGGTATAATTGTTATTATGAGTTCGCATAAAACATTAAACGACATTGAATACTGGGTTTACAACGATAATTTCAAATTACCAGTTATTGTAATGGTCCATGGCCTTCGTGGCACGCACCACGGGCTTGATTTGGTGGCAAAACTTTTGCCAGAATTCAAAATAATTATTCCCGATTTACCCGGGTTTAATCATTCTAAATCACTAAATGTAGAGCACTCTATCGAAAATTACTCTAAATGGTTAAGCACTTTTATCTCAGATCTAAAACTGCCTAAACCACCAACTTTATTGGGGCATTCATTTGGAAGTATTATTTGCGCCAGCTATGCCAAAGATAACCCGAATAATATTTCAAAATTAATTCTTATTAACCCAATTGGGGCACCAGTTTTACAAGGACCAAGGTCAATAATGACGCAGATATCAGTCTTTTATTACTGGCTGGGGAATACTTTGCCAGAACCAATTGGAACAAAGTTACTAAAATCTAAAATTATAGTCAGAATTATGACTGCTTTTCTATCTAAATCTCACGACAAACAAATACGTGAATATTCTTTGGATCAGCACTTACGATACTTTAGTACATTCACTAATCGTCAAGCCCTAAATGAAGCTTTCAAAGCATCAATCAGTAATGACGTTCGTGTGTTCGCCCCAGATATCAAGGTCCCTACACTTCTTATAGCTGGTGATCGCGATGACGTCACAAAACTACCTGACCAAAAAAAGCTTGTTAAAATGTTCCCAGATGCAAAACTGGAAGTAATTGAAAACGTAGGTCATATAACCCAGTACGAAACACCCGACGAAGTCGCAAACGCAATTAAGACTTTTTTGATTTAATCACACTGGTATAAATTTGCTCAAACCGTTCCAGTGTTTTTGTTATATCGTGAGTTGCAGCAATTTTTAGGCTTTCAGCACCCATTGATTCTCGGAGGGTTGTGTCACTGATAATCTTTAATAAACTTACAGCAATTTCCGCATCGTTATCTGGTTGGCACAAATACCCATTTCGTCCGTCTTGGCATAATTCCTTAAGTGGGCCGGCATCAACTGCAACAACCGGCTTGCCGCTAGCCATAGCCTCCAGCATAACAATACTCTGAAGTTCGGCTGGGGATGGCATACAAAATACGGTACCGACCTTTTGCAAGTCAACAATTTCTTCGTCAGTAACGCGTCCCGTAAATGTAACTTTATCGTAAACATGTAAACGCCTAGCCTGATTCCGAAGGTTATCAATCTCGGTACCATCACCAACAATCAACAGATGCGCATTCTGCTTGGTAAGTACACGAACAAATGCATCAATCAAAACCGAAATATGCTTCTCGGCATCAACTCGACCAACAAACGTAATGATAGGCTTATTGATTTGTAGTTTGAACTTATCCAACGTTTCCTTTGGAGCATTTCCAACCGTAAATCGGCTGAGGTCAATACCATTTGAAACGGCTTCAATTGGGACATTAACCTCATTATTAGTTAGTCCAAACATATCAATCGCCGATTGAGTTGGCATAGTGAAATAATCAGTTTTAAGATTAAATCTTACAATATACTTCTTTAACATATAGTTGATTGGACGTGAAACTGGCGCCAACATCTTTAAATTATCCATCAGGTTTTCGGGCATAGCATGATTAGTGCTGACGATTGGTGTGCCGTATTTTTGGCTATATTTCATGACGGCTTGGCCAATCATCAAAAACGACTGTGTATGAATAACATCCGGTTTAAATTCATTAATAATCTTTTTTACTTCACGATATGGAGATAATGCGATACGGTAATTCTGATAAAAGGGGAACACAACTGTGCTAACGCGAGCAATCTTGTATTTACCGTCTGTTTCGTTGTGTTTTTTTCCTGTCTGGCTAGGAGCAATAACTAAAACCTCGTGTCCTCGATCTGCCAATCCCGTGGCAAGGTTGCGAGCAAACTTTGACACTCCATTTATTATTGGCCAATATAAATCGGATGCAATAAGAATTTTCATATGTGAATTATAGCATATAGTTTGACTTGTTTCCTTGACTAGTAGAGCTCCCATATGGGATGATGTGATACATAATGTACGATCCTCAAAAGCACCTTGGGCACGAGCACTGGTTCGAACTTTACATCATGCAAGATAAGTTTGATGTTGATGACTGGAAAAAGACATTATTGGCTTTTGCTCAGTATATTGGCTTTATGAAATCTTTTAAGTTAGTCGTTTCTGTCGCAAACAGTACAGTTAGATATTATGTTGGTACAAACAAAGATATAGGGTTTCTATCAAATAATCTAGAAGGTGTCGTTCTGCGACCAGTCGACAGCGATTTAGTCGACATACCGATAAAGTCAGCTAACGAACGACTCGTTAATTTTGTCAACGGGGGAAATTTGCTAGACCTACGAGAGAAATATCAAGTGAAACGATCTAAGGAACTAGAGTATACGGTCTTTAACATTAGAGCGTTAAACGTTAACTCTACTATCACTTCGGTTGGGCTATTTTTTAAGGATCTAACAGGGCGATATAGCGTATCACACAAGACAATTTTTTCTTATCCATCATATCTGCTGGCTGTAGACTTTTTAACGAATAACAAGTACTTGCGTGCCAAGCAGCCGAAATACCTAGATATACAGAAAACCCTCCACATCATGCGCAGTGAACCCACAGATGCAGTATTTGAGGTTGATACCTTCCCATACTTACCTAAAAATTATTATTTGCCCATACAAAGTTACGATTTCGACAAGCACTCGTTTATTATCGGTGCTAGCGGAAGTGGCAAGTCAAAGCTAATTAGTCTGCTAATCGAACGCTTGTCGGCAATCGAAGGTCTAAGGAACAACTACCGTGTAATCGTTATCGACCCTCATGCCGCGCTCGAGGACGACCTGAAACACATTAAGGGCACCTCAGTCGTCAAGTTTCACAGCCAAGAAGACGGCGTAGAATTATTCAGTGGCAGCGCAAATACAGACGTGACATCGGCTGTCGAACTTACTGGAACATTATTCAAATCATTACTGGCAGATCAATATAACCCTAAACTCGAGCGTGTTCTGCGTTACAGTTTATTCGTAATGATGACCGCTCAGGTAATGGCCCTGGATACGCTCAAACGATTACTGACAGATATTGAATACCGTAACAAGATAATAGAACATGTTCAGGAATTTATACCCAAAAACATTGTTCAATTCTTCAAGACCGACTTTAACGAATTGCGCACACAAAGCTACACCGAAGCAATACTGCCGATTATATCACTGGTTGACGAAATGCAGTTGCAACCAGCCCTGGCGGAACAAGATGATAACTCCAGACCACTCGGAAACCTAATAAACAATAATTTCTTGACTGTCTTTTCTCTAGACAAAATCAGCATGGGTGAAAAGGTTGTAAAAACCGTCGCAGGGCTGCTGATGCAACAGATTTTCCTGCTAGCACAATCACACGTTTTTAATGAAAGGGTGATTCTGATAATCGATGAAGTTTCAGTAGTCCAAAACCCTGCTATGGCGTCTATGTTAGCCGAAGCCAGAAAATACAACCTGTTTGTTTTTCTGACACAGCAATACTTTGGACAAATCGATAAAGGCCTCCAGGATGCTATTTTCACAAATGTTTCGAATTACTACGTATTTAGAGTTTCAGAAGAAGATGCCAAAGCATTGGAAGGAAACCTGACAATCGAAATTCCAAAAGAGATTTTGTTGGCCGAAAAAGATAAAGGTTCGAACGAAAGCCAAGTCCGAGTTCGTATGCTGACAAACTTAAATGCCCGCGAATGTTTAATAAGGCTCAGCAGTATGGGCAAAATATTGCCTTGCGTAAATGCTAGAACAATGGATAGTTATGTTGCACCCATCGAAAAAATTGAGGTTGAATTAGTCGATTATGATGGGTCAAAAGTAAAACCATCGAAATTTGTCGAAAAAGAAGTTACCGGCAGCTATCTTGATGAAATCAATGTTGTTGCTCGACCAAATATGGACCACTCTGCGGCTCAACACCATATGGCTGGTGTAGCATTAGGGCAAAAACCAGATCCACAGCTAGCCCCTGTTATTGCAGAATCTCAGCCCCCTGGGGATGCTATGAATTTTTCAGACTTTTTATCGAATACATCAACCAATGCAGCAAGAGAAAACAAGGAGGAAGACAAATGAAAACAACCGAAGCAAAAGAAATACTGGACAAGGTAGTGGGGCAAATATTTGGTATAAAAAACCCAATAACTATCGAGCAGGCAATATCAAAATTCGCTTTTGACGTCAGCCTCCCTCAACTCGTCTATGACACTCAAACAAATGAACCTACCTGGACAATGTCGACGGGAGCAACCAAGTTCATAACTATGGACAACGTACGGAAACGAAACCCCATCGACGACTGGATAGTCCCTCGTGACGTACCGTTAAATAACATGCAAGACATATTAACGGCCTGGGGTAAGACTAATTTTATGGCCGCTGAAAGGGTATCTGAGTCAGAAAACGTCAGCGAAAGCGACAATATCACTATGAGTCAAAATATATTTAGATCTCGTGACGTTCACGAAAGTAAAAATGTAATCCTTTCAGACGGAATAATGAAGAGTGAATTTATTGTCGCGTCGTCAAGGAATATAAACCTAAGTTTTTGTATGCGTGTCGAAGATAGTAAAAACTGCTCAAATTGTTTTAATGTTAATTGGTCAGGTAAAATTGCCGATTCAATGTTTATTCAAGACAGTTATGACCTTGCTGATTGTATGTTTTGCTCTCACATCGTCTCAAAACAGTATTGTATCGCAAATATGCAGTTCGAAAAAGAGGAATACATGAAATTGCGCAAAATGGTCATTGATTGGATATTTAACGGATAGTATTTCAACGCCAGTTTGTCTGTTATCTGTTACAATAAATCTGTTATGGCTAATAAAAAAAAGGTTGCTAACAAACCTAATTCAATCGTGAACCGACGCGCCAAGTTTGATTACGAACTTGGTGATGATTTAGTTGTAGGCATTGCTTTGACTGGGCTTGAAACCCGAGCCGCTCGTGATGGACATGTTCAACTAAAAGGATCCTTTGTTAGTATAAAAAATGATGAGTTATGGCTAAATAATGCTAGTTTTAGCTTGAGATTAAATGAAAAAGGCCAAGTTGGAGCCCGTAGCCTAGATACTTCACCACGCAAACTACTGGCCAACCGTAAACAAATCGATGATTTTTCCGCCAAAAAACAAGCTGGCATGAGCATCGTACCACTTAAATTATTAACAAATGGACGATACATCAAAGTCGTTATCGCTCTTGGTAAGGGTAAGAAGAATTATGACAAGCGCGAAACCATGAAGCGCCGCGACCAAGAACGTGACATCAACCGAGCTATAAAAAATGCCTAAAAAGTTTAAGATTTTTACGATTATGCGCCATTCGCGTTAAAGCACCGTCCAAAGCGTAAAAATCAGTAATCGAATGAGTCATACCGGGCAAACATATACCTTTATATGCTAGTTGAATCCCAAATTCCTGAGCAATTAGTTCATTATCTCTAGAAGGCGACACATTGTCCTTGTCGCCCCATACATGAACAATATTCCCACCTTTGCTAATAACACTATCAATATCTGCTGAAAGTGATGAATAGCGCATCGCTCCCATAGTAGCTAGATTGTCTGGATGTAGTGATGAATATAAGAATCTAGACAATTCCTTGACACTAGACGCGTCTTTTTCGGCAAGCACAGCAAACGGAGCAGAGTGGTCGTTAAAATTTGCACTAACAACTTTGGATAGATCGCTGCCAGACAAAGTTAAATCAATTGCTAATTGTAAGCCTGATCTATCAACAATATTCGGAGCCTCGACAGCAACCACAGACGCTGAAGGTGAGTAATCGCTACCGGCATAGGCCATGCCAATCATCGCCCCTTGGGATGGACCAAAAATGGTCAAATCTTCAGGACTGCCCAATGACTCCATTACAATCGCTAACCGACTAATCACCGGTCTAAGATCACCTTTATATATATCTGAACGTTCTGATTTGGAATAATTCATATTAGATTCAGTTCTGGTTGTGCTTGGTTGGATAATCAATGTCGCGTCAGGATCCAGGGTGTCGCGCATAACTCGTGACTTAGCGACAAGACGAGGAAGAATACCTGTGCCATATTCAGATAAAACTATTAAGGCCTTGTCGTGATTACCATCAGTTGGACGGTCGATGACCATACGATAAGGTTGGCCATTAAAGTTATTAGTGACAGTTCGCTCGGCAATCCAGCTGTTTAATCCAGTTATTGAAAGTGACTCAAGAAATTGACGAGACCTATCAATATCCTCGGCCTCTAACTCAACCGGTAAAACTTCGGCATAACTAGATTGATATAGTTTCTCGTTCATACAATACATAATTATACAACACAAACCTTAAAATGTCAATATATCGCAACCTGTATTATAATTAGGTAAATGAAACTTTATTCTTGGAACGTCAACGGAATTCGCGCAGTAATTAATAAAGGCGCGTTTCAAACATTTATTTCCGAACATCATCCAGATATTCTTTGTCTACAAGAGACCAAAGCCAAGCAAGGCCAGGTTGAAATCGATTTACCAGGATATTATGAATATTGGAATAGCGCCGAAAAGGCCGGCTATAGTGGTACTGCCATCTTTTCCAAGGTGACACCTTGGAATGTGATTTATGGGTTTTCTGACGTTATTGCGGAAAAATACAGGTTGGACAGCGATAGCTACGGTGATTTAACTCAGGAGGGAAGGGTAATTTCGGCCGAGTTTGATAAATTTTGGGTCGTGACGGTTTATACACCTAACTCCAAAGGTGATTTGTCTCGGCTAAATATGCGTCATAAACAATGGGACCCAGCCTTCCTCGAACATGTTAAAACCCTTGAAAAGTCCAAACCTGTGCTATTTTGTGGCGACTTAAACGTAGCACATAACGAAATCGACCTGGCTAACCCTAAACCAAACATCGGCAAACACGGCTTCACAAGTGAGGAACGAGCCGGTTTTGATGCCATGGAAGAAGCCGGCTTTATCGACGTATTTCGTGATAAATACCCAGGCAAAACTGACGCGTACACCTGGTGGACTCACTGGGCCAACGCTAGGGTTAGGAATGTAGGTTGGCGTATTGATTATTGGGTGGCTAGCAAATCAATAACAGACGCAATAATTGACGCCCAAATCCATCCCGATATACTAGGATCAGACCATTGTCCAATCAGCATAAAAATAAAGGAGTAGCAATGACACCAGATAAATACACAATTTCCGAAACATTCGTCAGTGTAGGAGATGGTCACAATCTTTACATCCACGACTGGGGCAATAAATCTGCTAAAAAACCGATTATTTTTCTACATGGAGGCCCGGGTAGTTTTTGCCAAGATAAACACAAGGGGATATTTAACCCCGAAAATCAAAGGGTTATCTTTTTTGATCAACGAGGCAGTGGCAAAAGTACGCCATACGGCGAGCTGTCGAATAACACAACAGATGAACTGGTTGAAGATATCAACAAAATTACCGATCACTTAAAAATCGACAAATTTATCCTGCAGGGCGGATCATGGGGATCATGCCTAGCTTTTGCATATGCCATAGCACACCCTCAGCGTGTTATTGGCATAGTGCTAGCTGGGATATACACTTGCTCACAAAGTGAGAACGATTGGTTGAATAACGGTGGCTTCAAGTCATTTTACCCTGACGCTTGGGATGAGTACCTGGCCAGAACCCCACAAGAACACCGTGATAACCCAACGGCCTACCACATGAGCCAAATTGCCTCGGAAAACGAAGACGCCAGAAAACTATCCGCCTATGCTTATAGCTGCCTAGAAGCTAGCCTTATGAAATTAGATGACAGATTCACGCCTGATGACTACGAGACTTTTGATCCAGCTGGGTCGATTATTGAAATGACGTATATTGCCAACAATGGTTTTATGCCGGACAGATTTATTATCGAAAACGCACACAAAATCATAGCACCGGTTTGGTTAGTCCAGGGGCGTTATGACATAGTGTGCCCGCCGGTTACAGCCTATGAACTAAGCTCTGAAATTCCAAACTGCAAACTCATTTTGACAACCAGTGGCCACAAGGCCGAACATGAGTCTTGGAATTTAATCCGTACAATCTTGGGCGAAATAACCGAGGACAAGTAGCCTATTATGGATCATCCTTACTGGCATAAGCAAACTTCAGACAAGCCACTTTATCCTGATATCGAGTGGTCCAAGCCCGAACAGCGCTCAGCTAAGGGAAGGTTAGGTATTATTGGTGGCAACAAACTAGGTTTTATAGGTGTAGCCGAAAGTTATTCGACCGCTCTAAATACTGGTGCCGGCGAAGTCCGCGTTCTGTTACCTGATGCTATGAAAAAATCGATTCCGCCAACTATGACAGAGGTCATCTTCGGCGCAACTAATCCTTCTGGCGGACTAGCACACGATGCAATTGTCGAAATGAAATCGATGGGCGACTGGGCAACCGGATTATTGATGATAGGAGATTCCGGACAGAACAGCGAAACCGCTATTCTTTACGAAAATTTCGTCCATGACTACATCGGACCATTAACTATCACACGCGACGGCATTGATCTATTAAAAAACAGCGCTAGTGCATTAGTCGAACGACCAGACACACTATTGGTAGCGTCGTTTGCTCAACTTCAAAAAATATTTTCAGCCGTTTATTATCCAAAGGTTTTAACTTTTAGCATGCAGCTGACGAATTTAGTCGAAGCCCTGCATAAATTTACGATTACATATCCAGTGACAATTGCCGTGCTTCATAAGAATACGATGTTAGTCGCTAGTGATGGGGAAGTAACCAGCACACCTTACGACCAACCGATGAAAATCTGGCGCGGCGAAACTGCCACACGGGCTGCCGTTTACTGGTTATGGAACTCACAAAAAGCACTAGAAAGTATCACTACAAGTTTAATATAAAACTAAGATATTGGTGCTCAACGGGGGACTTGGTCACGTTACGCGACCCCGAAACTTCGCGATTGAAAACCAGTTGTCATCGGAAGTTTTCCCTGCGAAAACCAGATTTTGAACGAAGTGCGCCAGAGGCGCGCCCTAGCGGAACATACCTGTGATAAGTTTGTTATTTAACATTTGGTACCGCGAGCCGGACTTGAACCGGCACACCATTGCTGGCACCAGATTTTGAGTCTAGCGTGTCTACCATTCCACCATCGCGGCACAAAATGTTAAATAACGGTCTACCAATTCTGCCATCCGCCCAGGTAGCAGTTACCACTGATATATTGTACAATAGAACCGAACATGAAGCCAGATGAAAACAGTAGCGGTCAAAGTGGGTTGTCGCTGCCTCAGCAGGGGCTTAATACGAATGAAGCGGCTGCCTCAGTAATTAGATCTCAAATAGATAAAATATACAATGATAACATCCCAGATGATAATCGTGCAGTTTCTTCAACTCCAATCGAAGATATAAATCCCTATCATAAAACTCATTCCGAACATCCAACGATTGAAGTCAGTGAATGGAAGCAATACCACACCGCCTGGCAAAATTATTACCAAAAATATTATGAGGGTTATTACACTCAACACCTTCAAAAAGCGCGTCAAGTTCTAGAACAGAAAGGTACAGCTACAAATTCAAAACATGATTTTTTTGCAAATAAAAAAGCCCCAGAACCTGACAAGACATTCTCAACTGACGAGGCTTTGTTTGATATGCGACAAGAAATTATCGGAAAAGTCATGAAGTCGGCCACAAAAATTAAAAAAAGCCGACATTTTATTCCTATCTTATCTGGTTTGGTTGTTATAATTTTCTTTCTTTTTCTGCAATATAACAGAGTGTTAATATCAAATGTCATGGCCTATGTCAGCCCTGGAAGTATTGATCAAAAAAACATAATAATTGATCCAAACGCTAATATTGCTGTCCCGACCGAATCAAAAATTATTATTCCTAAAATTAACGTCGACGTGCCTGTTATCTATGACATAGGCAATGATTACAATTCACTAATGGGTGCAATGGCAAAGGGCGTGGCTCAATTCGCAATTCCTGGTGCCAGCAGTCATCCTGGTGAAATAGGCAACACAGTCATATCTGGTCATAGTAGTAATGATCTGTTCGACCAAGGCGATTATAAATTTATTTTTGCTCAGCTAGAGCAATTAAATGTAGGTGATACTATTTACGCCAATTACAAATCCAAGCGCTACACATATACAGTCACAAAAAAAGAGGTTGTTCCACCAAACGATGTTAGTAAACTAGTCTACCCAACAACAAAACCAATTCTGACACTTATAACTTGCACTCCAATTGGTACATCGCTAAATAGGTTACTTGTTACGGCCGAGCAGATTAGTCCTGATCCAAGTCAGTCAAATCCAGCACCAGCAAATATTGCACAGAAAACTACATCGATTCCGGGTAGTTCACCGACATTCTTTGAGCGTATATTTGGCGCTAAATAATTAAGGCAGTATCATCCTGACACGTTGCAACTGATAACCAGTCTTTGACTTTCCAATACTATATATGTATCGGCCGTTGTTTGTCAGAGTCGCATCTTGACCAATGATAGAGCTGTTGATTGTATGAACATCCGCACCATCGTACTCGCGTATAGTCAGGTTTCCGTCTCGATCCGACCAAACATGGTTTTCATCAAGCCACTTTAGTGAAGTGACAGCACCAACCCCATCAACACTAGACGAAACTAGTTTCTGATACTCTAAATCATAGCTAGCAAAATAAGGCCCAACCTGCGCAAAGACGAACTCGCCACTAGGGCTAAAACTTAGTTCATTAACACTTTCATTTATATTAAAAGACGCAAATAATTTCATATTATTAGCATTATCACTAGTGGTATTCGGATAGCTACCACTTAAAATATCAATTTTCTTACCTTCGGAAATAGCAATAAAGTTTTCATTAAAATAACGCGTCGTAGAAATATTTAAAGGCACGTCAGCTGCACTTTTTACGGTCCGAATAACCGCAGGTCCGTCATCACCATCCCTATAAATACCGGCGACTCGCTCAGCTGTTCCGACTTTGCCCTTGCCAACATAAGTTATAACTTTAGACTTTTCGTACATAGTAAAATAGTCGACACTACTAACCAATGATTTTGATATCGTACCAGCCCCCAGATCAAGCTTTCGTATATCACCAGAAGAAATACAGTAAAATATATTGCCGCTCGTACCTGAAAAAGCAATGTTACTGATAGGTAAATCGAATGTTCGAGTGATATTTTTAGTTGAAGTAACATTTTGCGTGTCTAAGACTAGCCATTCTAGTTTTTCACCATATTTATGGCTGACAAGCACAAAACGACTACCGCTATCCCATTTTTCAATCCCAAAAGTATGCCCGATGCCAATAGCATTTTGTTCACTATATGCGGGTGATGGAATGGTAAGGCTGACTGATTTAATAGTATCTGAACTCAAATCTACCAGTTCAAACGATGGTGTATTTGATTGCTTTTGTACTAACATGAAATCTCCATTAGGAGAGGCAAGGGATTTATAGAGTGAATCATAACCTGCCACTGGTTGCAGTGTTAATTTTGTTGGTACTAGTAAAGTATAATTTAACCACGTCAAGGTTCCAGCCTTTAAATCAACTGCCTTGTGCCACTTTTCATATCCATCTCGCCACATCGTCACCTCATGCTTGCCAGGTGATACGGTACTTTTATTAGGCGTTTTCGAATTGATTAATGAACCGTCAATCAAAACAGTCGCACCAGATGGGGTAGAGCTAAACTGCAAGAATGAATATTGTTCTACTTTGCCCTTATCGGCATCAAACCGAAAACCGAGCATAAATAAAGTAAACAAAGTTACAATGACAAATATCATAGAAGCCATCAGTACATAGATTGCTACTTGACGAATGTGTTCAGTCCGCTTTGATTTCCTGTGATACATAGTTCTAAGTCTATATTATACTAGATTTATTCAAATATAGAGTATCAGATATCGTATACATTTTTTACCCAAGACCTTGTATATTTTTAAAAAAACTTCTAAGATAATAATATTGCTTATGCCGATAACGGCATAATATAAATAAGCAAAAGGGACCTGCGAGAGTTTAATGAAAAACGAAAAGATTGTTATAATAAACGGTCAAAAATATGACACTTCTACTGGTCTACCAGTGGCAAAATCAAAACCACAACCCAAACCGGCAACTATCCATTCTATTGCCGAGAGGTCGCGTGATTTATATAATCGCACAACCAAATTGCCTGTTAGTGCCACAAAATCGTCTATCCGCAAGATCGGGCGTAGTATGGATTTTGCTCGCAGCAAGAGCATAGCTCACTTTGCTCCTCATTTGGCTCCAAACCCATCTAGGCCTGTCAAGGTCAAAAAACAGATGGATATTGGTCCAACCAAGCACCCATTAGTTACTAGGATTGAAAAAGATCGATTAATTTCAAAAAGCCAGGCCATTATGGCTTATAAGTCTACTAAAGAGATAAAAGAAGAGGTAATAGCAGAAGCCTTAGCTAGAACACCCGTGAGAGCGCCAAAAAAGAAAAACTTCTTTAAACGTCACCGTAAATTTGTAAATGTATTTACCATCAGTTTTTTTCTTATAATAATAGCTCTGTACTTTACATACCTAAATATTCCGAGCCTTTCTGTTCGGATTGCTAGTGCCGAGGCAGGGATTAATGCCAATTATCCCGAATATCACCCTGACGGCTATAGTCCAAGTGGACCAGTGACATTCACTGATGGTGCAGTGTCAATCAACTTCCAAGCTAACACGGGAAACACTAAATTTACGATTGTCCAAGCCAAAAGTTCTTGGGACTCTAGTGCAGTAAAGAATAAAGTTACCAAGGACACAAACGGTGAATTTTTAACTAATGAAGTACGAGGGCTCACAATTTATACTTATGGTGGCAATGCAACTTGGGTCAATGGCGGAATACTATACACAATTAAAGGTGATGCCAAATTGTCAGCTGACCAAATTAGCCATATCGCTACAAGCCTTTAAGTACGTAGATGGTGTTTATAGGTGTTATAATAAAATAAACTATGGACAATAAACATCTAACGGTGCGCACTCGGTTTGCCCCTAGTCCAACTGGCTACATGCATGTTGGCGGGGTTCGTACAGCCTTATTCGCTTGGCTGCTTGCCAAAAAAAATAATGGGGTATTTATTCTACGCATCGAAGATACTGACAAGGTCCGTGAGGTAGAAGGCAGTATCGATCAAATCGAAAAAAGCCTGCGTTGGTTGGGGATTAATTGGCAAGAGGGAATTGATATTGGCGGACCAAATAAGCCATACCTTCAGTCTGAGCGCTTAGATATTTATAAGCATTGGGGCGATAAGCTAATTGAAAGTGGTAGGGCATATGCCGATCCATACACCAAAGAACAACTTGAAGAATTTCGTGATATCGCAAAAGCCACCAAAAAGCCTTTCTTATACCGTAATCATCGCCCCGAGAATCCACCTGCTTGGGACGGTAGTCAACCCCTCCGCTTTAAATCTGAGCCTAAGGCCTATAAATGGACTGATGCTGTTATGGGCGAACTGTCGACCGAACCCGAAGCAATCGACGACTTTATCCTAATTAAATCCGATGGCTACCCGACTTATAATTTTTGCCACATCATCGACGATATGTTGATGGGTATAACCCATATACTACGCAGCCAAGAGTTTATAGCTTCTACGCCAAAGTATCTTAACTTATACGAGGCATTAAATATAGAACGCCCAGTCCTAGCTACACTGCCTTATGTTATGGCAATTGATGGCAAGAGGAAACTTGGCAAGCGTGATGGCGCCAAAGACATACTAGAATACTCTAGAGAGGGCTATTTACCAGAGGCTATGATAAACTTTTTAGCAACACTTGGCTGGAATGATGGGACGGAACAAGAAATTTTTTCTGTAGACGAATTAATCGATAAATTCTCTTTGGAGCGCGTCCAGAAAAGTCCAGCACGTTTCGATGAAAAACGATTACTATGGCTAAATGGACAATGGATTCGCAAAATTTCAACAGATGATTTGTATGAACGTGCAATAAATTTTTGGCCGGAAGTAGCCAAACAGGCAAGTATAGATGATAAGAAGAAGGTGCTAATACTAGCCCAGGACCGTATGAAAACGTTGACCGACTTACCAGGCCTTACATCGTATTTCTTTTACGAGCCAGCTCCTGATTGGAGTATGATTGAAAATGATAAACAACTCTCTAAATTATCCCGTGACGAGGTTATAAATCTGTTAAAGTCGGCTAAAACAGCCCTCTCTGGCACTGACTTTACTCCAGATTCTATTCAACAAGCACTAAACTCTTTACTTGAATCAACCGGACAAAAACCATCCACATTATTTAGTGCGATTCGTTTGGCGATTTCGTGGACACCATTTAGCCCAGCTTTGAATGAAACTATGGCAATACTAGGTTCTGAAAAAGTCCAAAGTCGCTTGCAAGCCGCTATTTTGTCAGCTTAGCCGTGTGAATATCCCTTATCTCTTTGAGCAGTGGCTTCAATTCTTCCAGCATCCTATCGTTATCTTTGGAAATATGATTTAAAGTCTTTTCAGTTCTAGCTTCAGATTGAGCACTTTGAAAACCTTGGCCAACCATAATAATGCTCAGTAAAACTAGTTGTAAGAACGTTTGTGCTACCCAACCAACGATTACAATAATATTACCAGTGTTTATTGCTGCCGGAAGTGATATAAATGCGATAATTGCAAAAATATACGCGCACCCCATTGAACCTACGGCTTTGGTGATTTTCTCTGCAAATTTGTTGTTGAATTCAGTGAACCTAGTCATTCATTTACCCCTTTTAAATGGTTCAATTATAACACTTATTACAGCTTACCTAATGGACGAAGTGCAGTGATGTCGAGTATAATAACGCTTAAGCTATGGATATGTTATCAAAAAAAGAAATATGGGCACGACTTGTTAGGTGGTTCAAACTCCATAAAAAAATCATACTTATAATCTGCGCTGTATCATTTATCTTGATTACAACAGCCACCGGTTACCTTATCTTAACAATGAAACCTGTCGTAAAACCACCCGTCAAAGCTAAAATCGCCGAAAAACCAAAACCCAAGTATTACTCTGTGCTAACTGGTAAATTAATAACCGATCAGTCCGCAATTACACAACCAGTCACAGGTGTTATGATTGAAAATAGTCCAGACGCTCGTCCGCAATCCGGGCTTAAAGATAGTGGAATAGTTTTCGAAGCAATTGCCGAGGGTGGAATTACCAGATTCTTGGTTTTATATCAATCAGAAAAACCCCAGATGATTGGACCAGTTCGAAGCCTAAGGCTATATGACATAGATTGGCTGGTAGCCTTTAACGCCAGTATCGCACATGTCGGTGGTAGTGCTGCAGCTTTGAGTGAAATTCGAAATGGCAGCTATCGTGACCTTGATCAGTTCTTTAATTCAGGTAGCTATTGGCGTGCGTCTGATCGTTATTCTCCACATAATGTTTACACCAGTTTTACTAAACTTGACGAACTAAACGCCGCCAAGGGATATATCTCGTCAACATTTACTGGATTTAATCGAATTGATGGCAAACCGATCAAAAAACCTGATGCCACAACGTTAAATATAACAATGAGTGGCAGTCTATATAATAGTTCATACATTTATGATGCCAAGACCAATACATATGCCCGTTACCAAGCTGGCGAGCCGCATCTTGATCGTGAATCAGGCCAAATTACGCCTAGTGTGGTTATTGCAATGCGTGTTGACGAAACTTCAATCTTAGAGGATGGATATCGCGAAAGTATAACAACGACTGGGAATGGTAGTGCAATTATATTTCAAAATGGCACAGCCATTAATGCAACTTGGCATAAGGCTACTAGGATTGACCAGATCTACTTTACTGACGATAAAGGCAATGACATACCACTAGTGCGTGGCCAGACTTGGATTTCGGCAGTACCAAATGACGGAGGAAATTTATCATGGAAGTAAAAAAAGTACCTCATCTTGCTAGCGAATTTTGGCCATCTTTTTTTAAAAAAAGATTGATTACCGTAACCGTGACACAGACGATAATTTCGCTAGCAATAGGCGTAACTTTGGTGCTGTCAGAAATTTATAACTTCGACTCGATAACTCTTTGGATAATAATCGGCACAATATTTATAATCAGCTTAATTATCAATATCTCGATTATAACTTGGTCAACTAAACCTACTAGGGAACTTCTGGCGGCAATTATTAACATATCTGGCGAAAAATCATCACTTACGCCACCCAATCCTAATAATGAAGAATATGGACGAACAGGGTTTCGTGACGCGCTTCAAACAATTTATTCATTATCAAGCACCAAGGCATACATCAACCAGGCAGCTGATGAAAAATCTGAATCGACCGAGCTTACAATCGTCAAAGATGCACTAGATATGTCAAGTTGTGGTTTCATCGCACTTGATAATCATCAAAAAGTAATATTTAGCAATAAATCCGCTCCTATTAGGATTAATAATGAAAATATCAAGGTAA
>JAYTVU010000008.1:0-33111 GCA_043743855.1 bacterium | reverse complement strand
TACTATGAACGTGGGATCGACAGCGCACACGGATAAAAGTTACCCTGGGGATAACAGGCTTATAGCGCCCAATAGTTCACATAGACGGCGCTGTTTGGCACCTCGATGTCGGCTCATCATATCCTGGAGGGGGAGTACCTTCCAAGGGTTCGGCTGTTCGCCGATTAAAATGGTACGCGAGCTGGGTTCAGAACGTCGTGAGACAGTTCGGTTTATATCCGGTACGGACGTTAGGAAATTTGAGAAGATCTACCCCTAGTACGAGAGGACCGGGGCGGACAAACCTCTGGTGTATCGATTGTGGCCACCTGCTGCATTGTCGAGTAGCTACGTTTGGAATAGATAAGCGCTGAAAGCATATTAAGCACGAAGCTAACTTCAAGATAAGATTTCCCTATGAGGACACAGATAGACTATCTGTTTGATAGGCGCAAGGTAGAAGCGTGGTAACACGTGTAGCTAAAGCGTACTAATAGTCCCATCGCCTTTTTATGTCCTTATCATTAATGTTAATGCTTGCATTAACAGAGGTGATAGGGTAGACTTAACTAGTATTTGGTGTTAATCACCGACTAGGTCAATCTTAGTAAAAAATTGTATATTTACATCCAAATAACCGTGCAAATTAAGTTTTGGACGTCGATCCCCCAACACTTCCGTGATGAGGATAGCTGCCTTTTTTATATCGCAGGCTAACTCTAGAAGTGATGCGGGATCGGTGCCCATGGCGCTGGGGAAATACCTGTTCTCATTCCGAACACAGAAGTCAAGCCCAGCAGCGGCGATTATACTGCCACAAGCGGGAAACTAGCACGGTGCCGAATTATACAAACAACCCTCCGAATAGGAGGGTTTTTGTTATAATTCGATATATTGTTATTTTCCTGTTTGTGACAGTAGAATCCCGACGGCGATTAAGAACTGACGAAGTGAGTGTCAAAGATTAGGTTTCTTATCTTTGACCGAGCGAGAAGGTTCGCCATTCAAGCTTTAGCTTGAATGATACTGCCACAAGCGGGAAACTAGCACGGTGCCGAATTATGAAAAAGACCATCCGAAAGGGTGGTCTTTTTCTGTGCTAGATATTATTTTAGTTTTTTAGGTTGTAAAATGCAAATAATACTACTATTCATATATTATAATTGACATATGTATAAATGCTTGATACAATAAGGCAAATAGTAAAGATATTAGAGGAGTCCAATAATATGGTAAATTATGAAGAAAAAAGGGAACGATTTCGTAGATTAGCAAGTCAGAGAACGAACAATGTACTAAAGAGTATTCAAATCCTTGGCAATTGCTCAAATAAAAGTACGTACAACTATACATCTGAAGAAGTAAATAAGATTTTTACAGAGATTGAAAGAAAACTCAGAGATACAAAACAACAGTTTAATGTTGATAAGCTAAAAATGGAATTCAAGTTATGAATAACGAAGAGTTAGAGCAATTAACATTAGATCTTGCTGCGCAAGACACTGAAGATGGGGTTAAAAATATACTTAAAGAAAACAACCTATGGGATGATAGTAAGAACTGGCGCGAGGTAGATGAAAGTTCAGGTAACTGGTCTACTATTGGCAACCAACAGAGTTGTGCTGATACGGCGCTTGTTGAAAAGATAATAAATTCCGTAGATGCTGTACTGATGAGGGAATGCCTTGAAAGAGGAATAAACCCATCAAGCGAAGATGCACCAAAGAGTATATCTAATGCGCAAAAATCATTTTTCGGTATATATAACGGAAAGTTATCTAGTATTAGCGCAACAGCGCGCTCGAAGGTTGCAGAAAATATATATCTAGTAGCAAGTGGGTCGAATGATTCAAAAAAAGATCCATCATATTCAATTATCGATTTAGGAGAGGGCCAAAAGCCTAGTGCATTTCCAAAAACTTTCCTATCTCTTAATAAGGGTAATAAAAGTAGAGTGCAGTTTGTTCAAGGGAAATTTGGGATGGGTGGCACGGGTGTGTTTAGATTTGGAAGCCCAGACCATAATCTCCAACTGATTATTTCAAGGAGAGACCCACATATAATAGAGGAAGATCAAGATAATCATTGGGGTGTTACTGTAGTCAGGCGTATATCACCTTCGGGGCAAATGAGAAGTTCTATTTTTAAATATCTTGCACCTGACGGAAAGATTATGTCTTTCAATGCACCGTCCCTTCCTCTTTTACCAGTAGAAGTCTCGAGTGGATTAAGGAAACCATTAAATTATGGATCATTTATAAAAATATACGAATATCACATTGGCTCGGGCAGATTAAAATCTGATGCAACTCGCCATTTACATAATCGACTTTCATTGTTAATGCCAGACATTGCACTTCCGATTAAAGTAGTTGATGAACGATATTTAAAGAGCCCAATAAAAATACTTTCGGGGCTGAGTGTGCGACTCGATGAGGACAAAAGAGAAAATCTTGAGGAAGGTTTTCCTGGGTCTGGAGAAGTAGTCGTACAAGGGCAAAAAATGGACTATTCAATTTACGCATTTAAAATTGGGAAACGTGACACTTACGCCGGTGGTGAAGGTATTATTTTCACAGTAAACGGACAGGTGCATGGGTATTTACCAAAAAATATATTTTCTAGAACGACCGTGGGAATGTCATACCTTTCAGATAGTATTCTTATGATAATAGATTGTTCAAAAATTGATCGAGCTACTCAAGAGAGGCTGTTTATGAATAGTAGAGATCGCTTAGCTGGTGGTCCATTACAAAATGATATTGAAAAAAAGATTGAAGATATATTAAAGAATCATCAGGGGCTTAGAGATTTACGAGAGAAAAGAAAACGTGAGTTGATTGAGAATAAACTTCAAGATTCAAAGCCATTAGCTGAAGTATTGGAAAACATTATAAACAAGTCACCGTCATTACAGAGTATTTTTCGTGGTGGGATTAGGATAAAAAACCCATTCAGGTTAGAAGGCGCATCACCACAGGACAACTTCCGTGGAGTAGAGTTTCCAACGTATTTTAAATTAGCAAAGGAATACCCAAAGGATAGACCAAAAATATGCCCCATTAACATAACAAGACCGCGAATTCAGTTTGAGACAGATGCAGAAAACGACTATTTTCAACGTGACAAGAATCCCGGCGAACTTTCTATGAAAATCAACGAAAATTCTGTCGGAGACTATTCGTGCAATTTGTGGAATGGCCTCGCTACCGTAAGTATCGGCATCCCAAATACAGTTCAACTCGGCGACACTCTAAGGATACAAACTGAGGTTATTGATATAACCAGGCTAGAACCATTTGCCAGCGAATTATATATAAAAGTTGGTGACGAACAGGGTGGAGGTGGAGGTAATGGTGGTAAAAAACGAAAACATGCGCCAAAAGAAAAAAATGGTCACGATAGGCAAAAACAGTCATATCTTGATATACCGAACGCTATAGAAGTGAGAAGCTCCGACTGGGATAAACATGGTTTTAATTCAAAAAGTGCATTAAAAGTCTTGGATGGAGGCGATGATTCTGGTTATGACTTTTATATAAATATGGATAACGTATATCTTCAGATGGAGATTAAGGAGAGTAATAAAACTGAACCAAAATTATTAGAGGCTAGGTTTAAGTATGGGATGGTTTTATTGGGAATATCATTGCTCGACGATAATAATAAAAGACACTTAGCCGATAACGATGCAAGTAATCAATACGACGATTCATCAATATATGACATGATATCACGTTTTTGTTCGGCCATCTCACCGACTTTGCTCCCGATGATAGATTCTCTAGGCGCACTTGAGTCATGATAATGGTGACGAATTATGAAAAAGACCATCCGAAAGGTTGGTCTTTTTCTTTGATGCTATTATAGAGGTATGCGTTTAAAGATGTGCATGTTTATTGCTATTACTTTGCTGGTATCGGCTGGCTGTTATTCGGTATATGCCACATCTGTTGATAACGTTAGTTTTGAAACAATTTCCAGTAGTTTAAGCAAACTAAGCACGATTTCGAATACTATATTAAGTGTAAAAAGCCCGGAAATTAAAAATCCAGATTGGTTACAGACGCAACTCGATGCCGAAGCGGCAGCAGGCAGGGCGAAGCTATTAGCCTCGACAGGATCAGTTGTCACTTATGTAGTCGAAACTAGGGGTGCGATAATAGCGGATTTATCCGAATTCAAGACGCTGGCTAATCAAACACTAAACGATTCACGCGGCTGGTCTCGATTGGGAGTCAGCTTTCAGGAGGTAAGTGGTGGCGGAAGTTTCACATTAGTGCTGAGTGAGGCTAATCAGGTACCTAGTTTTAATTACAACGTTTGTAGCAACGTATGGAGTTGTCAGGTTGGTCGATACGTAATAATCAATCAAGACAGGTGGTTAAGTGCCTCGGATGCTTGGACTGCTGGTGGTGGATCACTTCGTGATTACCGAAATATGGTTGTTAGTCATGAAACAGGTCATTGGCTGGGACACCCTCATCTGTATACTTGCGGTGTAGGTGGATTGGCGCCAGTTATGATGCAACA
Organism: bacterium; assembly: GCA_043743855.1. GTDB lineage: Bacteria > Patescibacteriota > Saccharimonadia > Saccharimonadales > Saccharimonadaceae > UBA1547. The sequence continues at coordinate 28,599 of JAYTVU010000008.1, read as the reverse complement.
ATCTATCGATTTAAGGGGTTGTAGTTTTAACCCTTGGCCACTAGACGGTGAATTGTGGTCATCAACTTTGGGGATTGGGTGATGAAAATTAAAACCGAAAAGTATGCCAGGTTTCTTACATTTCACAAAAAGGTAATCATAATTGTTTCATCGATAACTTTGTTTGTGATTGTCGTAGTCGTTGGCGTGCTATTCAGCCTACAAACTTGGAATCAATACAGCGACGGATATCATCAACACTTTTCCCAGGCAAAAACGGATATCGATTCAGTAATTTTGCAGACAACTAAAACCAAGACCGATATGACCGGCAAACTTAGTCGGGTTATTCAGATACAGAACAAGATTAAAAGTCAGGTAAATTCATATTGCCAGGTAAATCCGCTAGTTGTTTGGCAGAGGTTTATTACTGTATATTCAGATAAAATCAAAAATTGTGAGACTCACAAGACAAATTTGGACAAAGTGTTGCATGATTTGAGTAATTTGACGGAGTTTTTAAGTGCAGATAATAAACTATCAGCAATAATTAGTGCAGCGAATGAAAAAACCGTTGCAAATAATCAATCCGAGAAGTGGAATTTAATCGAACCATTATGGCGTCAGGCAATTATTGATATCTCGAAATTGCCAAATACGGCGGATTTAAAGCTAACCAAAACAATATCTACAGATGTGACTACTAAAATTGCCGAGGCTTGGCAACAATTGGCCAGTTCAAATACAGCAAAAGATAGACAGAAATTTGAGGATGCTCGTAATAATCTAAACAAAGCATATATATCTTTGGCAACCATCGCTGACAATTCAAAGTCCGAGACAGATAAACTAATATCCAACCTTAGTGCAAGTTATAATACAGCGTTCTAGTTGCATAACTTAAGGTGTTATTGTATTGACTGAAGCCACTATATATGCTACAGTAATACAGATTAGTTCAATAATATCAAACAGAAAGATCAAATGGAACCAAATAACGCAGTTGAAACCCTAGTTTTGTCTAGTGATCAGATTGTAGCCGAGCATGATAAATTAGTTGATACCCAAAAAGATTTGGATCGCCAGGTCTGTGTTAGTGGATTAGTCGAGGCGGCACTTGCTAGAAAGATTAGTCAGGGATCAAAAGACAGCACAAGCCCTGATGGGTATAATTTTCAAAGCGCGATGATGCAAGATCAATTATCTAAAAGAGCCAATACTTTTATAGGAAACGCTACAGTCAACAGAGACAAACATAAACAAAAAGTGAAAGAATTCGTTTCAGATAATTTAGATCAGTTGTACGATATCGTTGAGAATGAAATGGATTCTTCGGTACATACATTAAAATAGATTACTAAAGTCGACTTTACGTTATATTAAAAAACGACCAATCTCGCAGATGTGGTCGTTTTATTTGTGTTAATTTGAATCGAAATTTGGATTCAAACAGGTGCTAACTAATGATATCGCACCAAATGGATAATTGCAACAGTATAAATACAATAAAAAAGTGTTTATGTATATATTGACAGAAAGCATAAGCTATGCTAATATAGATTCATACACATATCATGTGTGAGGTAAAAAGAGGGTTTTCATGCATTATATGCGTGGGGACTTTTTAATCTAAAGAGGAGAAATAGTATTATGGCAGGAACAAAAGAAGGTGGACGAAAAGCAGCCGCTAAGAACCTAGCAAAAGATGCATTCTTTTATGCAAAAATCGGTTCAAAAGGTGGCAAGATGGGTCACACCGGTGGATTTGCCGCTAACCCAGAACTAGCACGTATTGCTGGTGCCAAGGGTGGCCGAATCAGCCGACGCAAAAAAGCTGTTGTAACAGCCTAAAGTATAGATTTATCTAACATTTGACAAATAACACACCGTTTGGTGTGTTATTTGTTATGGGTTAACGTTATATCGGCGTAAAGCGCAGGTTCGGGCCTCATTAACACGCCACTGATTATTACAGGCTAGGCAAGTATATGTCTTTTTTTTGGTCTGAATGCCTGTTGCTGTGCATTTTGGACAGGTGCTGCGTGTATGTAGCCAGTCACGATAGGTATCCAGCGTAGATTGAACGAAATCATCATCAAGTACTACATCATAATGCTTTGCCAGCTGTTTAGCTTTATCCCAGGCTGCACGTTCCATGGCAATAAGTTCGATATCACGCTTGTAATCAGTGTGATCAAGTAGGGCATGTGATAGTTCGTGAAGCAAATAACGGTAGTCATTTTCTTCACCTATATAATAGATTGTGTTTTCAGCGTGGGACCACAAAAAACTAGAGGATTCCTTAAAAATGAACTGAGGATAATCGGACTTAAGCTGTTTTACTAGCAAATGCGTCGACGGCATAATAATAACATCCATAGATAACGGCTAGCTCGGGATATTTAGCCTGTACAAATTTAGGGCAAGGTATGTGTGACGGTAATTTTTCATTTAGAATAGCTTGAAGCTGATGACCGTATTTTTCAAAGTAGGTACCTATACTACCGCCGATAATAATCACGTCAGGTTGTAGGATGGGGATTACTGCCAAGAAACCGCGGCTAATACGATCGGCAATTTGGTTCCAGATGGTTTTACTAGTAATATCATGGGCATATTTACCGTAGGCTTTATAGATAGCTTTACCAGATGCGAAAGTCTCCCATTCGCGAACTACGCCGTCATATTCAATCATGGCATGCCCAGATTCGCTGTTACTGAGAGATTTATTGATATGGCCGTCCGTAATAATTCCGTCACCAATTCCAGTACTGATAGTTACATATAGGGATTGAGGTGGGGTAGTGTTTAGAAATCTAGTTTCGCCTAGACCGGCCAAATTGGCATCATTTTCATGAAAAACAGGGGCTTTACCTAAAACACCAACAAGTTCGGATGAAATATTGATATTTTTCCAAGTCGTTAGGTTGCCACCACCCCAGACTAGTATGCCTTTTTTTATGATCCCTGGGGTTGCGACGACAATAGCTTCGACAGGTTTGCCGTCATAGTTTTCTTTTAGGACGGACCTTAGCTCTTTGATATACTCTTTTGGGTCTTTGGGGGTAGGAAACTTGATTTGTTTTCCTAAAACACCATCCTTACCAAAACTGGCGACGAGTGTTTTTGTTCCACCGGTATCTACTGCTATTAACATATTAATAGTGTATCATAATTTATTTGAGTTGCTTTTTTTGTGTGATTGGTGCATAATACACATTATAAACAGAGGTGAATAATGAGTTTTATTCGACGAACAAATTGGGGTGGTTCGGTCGCAATATTTATAGTAGTTGTATTTATTTTGGCGGTTGGGCTAATTGGATCAATGTACTATGTAGTTCGCCGTGGTGAGCAAGCCAGGAAAGACCAGGCTATTGCCACTTATGAAACTGAAAAAGCCAAGAAAACAGCGGCAACAACCAAGCCTGCAGAAAAACCCAAAGTGGCTGTCAACAGCGACAAAAAGGGATCAACAAGTACCTCGCCCAGTGGAGCAAGCGCTACACAAGCCTTACCGGAAACTGGATTAAATATTACGGCTAGCAAAATGGTTGGTCTGTATCTGTTATCGTTTGCAATTGCCAGTTATTTAGTATCACGACGTGAATTAGCCAGCTCTCTTTGACTTGCGTCTGTATCTGAGGTACAATAAGAGCAGTCTTGAGGTATCTGTTTTACTGATGCCTCGGAAATATATTAATTTTAAGGAAGGAGTCTGAATAAGACTTATGGCAACCAAAGCCCTAACAATGGATGAATTGCTCGCTGCCGAAGATGACAGTGTCAAGCAATTAACAGTAGGCGATTCAATCGTCGGTACAGTTTTAACAATTCGTAAACACGAGGTTCTAGTAGACCTAGGCGCTCAAGGTATTGGACTAGTTCCACGCCGCGAGGTTGGTTTTTATCGTAATCTGAATATTGGTGATGAAATAACAGCTAGTATCGTTGATACAGAGCTTGATAATGGATATTCGTTACTTTCACTTCGTAAAGCCGCCAAAGATCGCGGTTGGGATGAAGTTATTATCAAAATGGAGTCAGGTGAGACTATCGAAGTTTCGCCATATGATGCCAATCGCGGTGGATTGTTGGTTGAATATGATGGCGTACGTGGTTTTTTGCCTGTTTCACAGTTGTCGGCCGAACACTACCCACGTGTTGGCAGTAGCGACAAGGACGAGATTTTACAGCGATTGAACATCCTAATCGGTAAGCCTTTAACTGTCCGTATCTTGGATTGTGATCGAAAGGCGAACAAATTAATCTTTAGCGAAAAAGAAGCCGTTAAAGATGGTCTGGCTGCTAGATTCGAAAAATTAACTGTTGGTGATACCGTTAAGGGTGTTGTAACAGGAGTTGTAGATTTTGGCGTGTTTGTTAACGTCGAAGGTATCGAAGGCTTGGTGCATATTAGTGAAATTAGTTGGGAACGTGTTAATAATCCAGCAGATTACGTCAAAGTTGGCGAAACAATTGATGCCAAGATTATCGCAATCGACAAAGATCGTTTAAGTCTAAGTATCAAACAACTTTCCGAAGACCCATGGATGACCGAAGTTGACCAATTCAAACCAGGTGATAAAGTCGAAGGCACAATTACACGAATTACACCTTTCGGTGCATTCGTACAGATAAGCCCAGCTGTCGAAGCCCTAGTCCATGTCAGTGAACTAGGTGGCGGTGACGATGTTGATCCAGAAAAAGTCTTTACCTTGAACGAACGCAAGGAATTTGTAGTTTTGGATGTCGAAAAAGACAGTCGTAAAATTTCACTTAGTTTGACCGGAAAAACCAAGAAGTAAAAATATTAATACCGCCCCAAGGGGCAGAAGGGAGCTTACCAAATGGCCGAAAAAGTTATTACTATCGCCGATTCCATTACCGTAGGCGAACTTGCTGAAAAGCTCAATCTGCCCGTTACAAATTTAATTGGTGAATTGTTTAAAAACGGTATTGTGGCGACGATAAATCAACATATTGATTTTGAGACAGCCTCTATTATTGTTGAGGAATTGGGCATACTTGATGTTATGCTCGAAAAAAAAGTCGCAGCTGTAAAAAGTGTTCATGAAAAACACAAGTTATCAGCTTCCGCTGTTCCAAGGCCCCCAATTGTGGCTGTTATGGGACATGTTGATCATGGAAAAACTAGTTTACTTGATGCAATATTAAAAACCAAGGTCGCCGAAGGTGAAGCTGGTGGCATAACTCAGTACATTAGCGCCTATCAGACGACCCATGCTGACCGATTGATTACTTTACTAGACACACCAGGCCATGAAGCATTTGCAGCCCTCAGGCAGCACGGTGCCGAGCTGACTGATGTTGTAATTATTGTCGTTGCGGCCGATGATGGTGTAAAACCACAGACGATTGAGGCAATTCGGTTTGCTAAAATGGCCAATGCCAAGATTGTAGTCGCAATTAATAAAATGGATAAAGAAGCGGCCGATTCGGCACGCGTAAAAGCCCAACTCGCTACTGAACAAGGTTTGAATCCCGAGGAATGGGGCGGTGATATTGTGATGATCGAAGTAAGTGCCAAGACTGGTCAGAATGTCGATAAATTACTTGATATGGTGCTTTTGGTGGCTGACCTGGAAGATTTAAGGGCTGATATTGATATTCCAGCCGAAGGGCTTGTGATTGAATCACACATGGAAGTTGGACGTGGTCCTGTCGTTGGGCTATTGGTTAAACAGGGTATTTTGAAACCAAGTCATTTCTTGGTTGCTGGTACAACTTACGGTAAAATTAGAACTTTACTTGATTTTGCGGGCAAAACATTGAAAGAGGCTGGTCCTGCAACACCGGTTACTATAACTGGGTTCAAGGAATTGCCTCAATTTGGTGATACTTTCGCGATTGTAAAGAATGAAAAAGAAGCCCGCACTCAGGTATCAATCGCTAGAATTGAATCTGAAAAAAATGCAGCCAGTACAAATATTACTGGTGCAGACCTCTTGAAAATGATGAATCGGCAACGTGAATCACAAGACTTTAACGTAATCGTCAAAGCAGACGTTCAAGGTTCATTAACCTCTGTTATAGATAGTTTGAAAATGATTGATACAAATGGTGAAATTTCATTATGTGTCGTTGGCAGTGGTGTCGGCAATATTACTGAAAATGATATCCGTCTGGCAGCCGATAAACACACCATAGTTTATGGTTTTAATGTGGATATTGCACCAGCCATCAAGCGGCTTGCTGATCGTGATCATGTACAAGTTAGACCATTCAAAATTATTTATCAATTACTTGATAATGCCAAAGAATCAATGGAAGCAATCCTAGAGCCAGAAGTTGTTGAAACCGAAGTTGGTAAGATGACAATAAAAGGAGTATTTAGAACAGAAAAAGACGAAGTCATCGCTGGAGGTGAAGTTACAAGTGGCAAAGTTATGGCCGGTGTTCTAGCCCGTGTTATTCATGATAAAGAACAGATTATGGAAGTTGAAGTTGTAGCTGTTCAAAGGCAACAGCAAGAGGCAAAAGAAGTTTTTGAAGGCGAAATGTGTGGTATAAGCCTTAAAACTCCTAAAAAGTTGTTAATCGAAGAGGGTGATAAACTTGAGTTATTCACTCGCGAAATTGTAAAAAGAACCCTTAAATAAACACGTATAAGTCAGACTTTGGTGTATGGTATACTAAAAACAACACTGAAATGGGAGTAAACTAATGTTTCAACTTGACGAAAAGTTTTTAGAAGAAATTGGACTAAATAAGCTGCCTGAAGAGCAAAAAAAACCGTTTCTGCAGCATATTTACGATGAACTTGAGCTAAGGGTTGGTACTAGGTTATCTGACGGCATGAGCGATGCTCAACTTGAAGAGTTCGAATCAATTATCGACAAAAAAGACGAGGTTGTTTCGGCTTGGATGACAAATAACGCACCAGATTATCGTAACGACGACGGTTTTATCCAGTTACAGAAGGCAACAGGACAAGACATTGAAGACCCTAATTTAAGGGCTGATTATGCTGCTACCAAATGGCTTGAAATTAATCGGCCTGATTATCGTAATGTTGTTTCACAAGTACTTGAGGAACTTAAAAAAGAAGTTATTGACAGCCGGGACGTAATCTTGGGGCAAAATCAATCTACCTTGTAACCATTAAGGAAAGCACTGGCATTCATCTTGCGACCGCTTGGCGCGATTAATTCGTCGACTGATAAATAATTATTATCTCCACATTTAATATCGAGTGCTGAGTGTTTAGTTGCTGATACGTGTGATTTCGTAACAATTATTTCGTAATTACCGATTTTTGTATGGCTTCCAGGCCAGCCACTATAAGCTCGGACTTCACGTTCAATTTGCGCAGCAGGCTTGTGCCAATCGATGATTCCATCACTTTTTGTGAGTTTACGAGAATAGACAGCTCTATCAGGATGAGGCTGATTTTTTGGTTTAACTTCGCCACTAATATATTTAGGCAAAAACTCGATTAACAGCTGATTACTTAAATTGATTAATTTGTTTGTTAAACTTGGCGTGGTTTCGTCACTATCGATGGCTATACTTTTATAAGTGATTAATTTACCAGTATCCAGAGTGGGATCGATTATCATTAAACTTACGCCGGTTTTCGGTTGACCACTAAGGATTGAAAATGTAATTGGGTCTGCACCGCGCCACTGCGGTAATAAACTGAAATGACTATTAATAATCCCAAGTTCAAAATTATCGATTACTGATTTTGAGACAATTACGCCGTAATCAACAATAATACCTAGACGACTTTTAAATTTGTGGTTACTGTTAAGTTCGTCGAGCTCTTGCTTATTACTAGCTAAAATAATAGGCAAGTTTAATTCTTTTGCTAAAGATTCGACAGGTGCTATTCCTTTATGATGAGCTGGCACGGCTTTGGTAATCACTGCCTCAATATTAAAATGAGTCGATATTGACTCAAGTGAGGCGGCAGCAACTGGGCCACTACCAAAGAATACGATTGTGTTCGATGAATTTTTCATAATCGAGTGGTTGCAATTCGCCTTCCTCGTCTAGTTTATAAAATGCATCTTTATCGTCGCGAATGTGGTCTATGAAAACTATGCCATTGATATGATCAATTTCATGCTGGATAACTCTAGCCAGGAAGCCATCTGCTCTAAACCTTACTTCATCCCCATTAACATCAAGCGCTTTTACGCGAATTTTACTATACCTAGGGACTTTTCCGTAAACGTCTGGTACACTTAAACACCCTTCAAAATCCTTGGTGATTTCGCCTTCGAATTTGACAATTTGTGGATTAATTAAGGCAATAAAGTCTTTGACAGACTTATCATCAAAGTCACTTCGGGTAATTACTATTCGTTCTAGTTTGTCTATTTGAACGGCTGAAATTGCAGCACTAATTTCGTGTGGCCTAGTTTTCTCCCAATTCAGCGCCACGCTGGTCATATCATCAATAATTTTTATAATCTTTTCATCAACAATAGTAACCTTGGTAGATTTCTGCCTAAGGTGTGGGTTTGGTAAAGTGATTATTTTGCTTGCCATTACTCGACTATTATACCAGGGGCGATTAGAGTAGGCTAGTCGGATCAAGCTCAGACTGCCATGATTTTTGTGGGATTAATTTGATTGCATCAATTAAATATTCACGTTTTGGACTTTTTAAAACCAATTGCCAGCGATACATTCCATGTTGCCGTTCATAAAAAGCAGGAGTTGGCCCTAGTATTTGAACTCCTACGTGGACTTTTGCCCGCAACTCGTCTGCTAATTGTTTTGAGTTTTTAATTGCAGCGGCTTCTGTTTTATAAACACATGTTAGTTTTAATAGGTGGGTAAATGGCGGGAAAAGACTCTTTTTCCGTTCGCTTAGCGTCTGTAGGTAAAATGACTCGTAATCTTGGGTTAAGCCAGTAGTGACACTAGGGTGCGTCGGTTGATAGGTCTGAACAATCACCTGGGTTTGATGTTTATTACGCCCCACGCGTCCAATTACCTGGGCTAGTAACTGGAAAGTTCTCTCGTTAGTATTGAAATCGGGTAGTGCCAGACCGGTATCTGCCTGAATAACTCCGACCGTTCGAAGGTTTGGCAAGTCCAAGCCCTTGGCAATTATTTGTGTCCCAATGGCTATATCGATTTTGCCACTGTATAGGTCGCTATATCGATTTTCTACTGTTTCGCCGTCACTGTTATCAGCATCAAAACGTGCAATATTAGCATTTGGAAATACTTTTCTAAGTTCTGATTCAATCAGTTTAGTTCCGATACCCTTATGAATAATGTTCACACTATTACATACCGGGCAAGAGCTAGGTATGTCAGACTTGTAGCCACAAATATGACAAAGTAGGTGATGATGGTCGGCGTGAAGTGTCAGTGGCAAAAAACAACTTGGGCACGTAGCCGACCAGCCACAATTTTCACAAAGTGTTGTACTGGTGCTGCCACGTCGATTATGAAATACGAGCACTTGTTTATTAATGTTCAGAGTTTCTGTCATCTGTTCGATTAACTGTTTAGACAAAAAACGGTGTCCAGCGAAATTGTTTCGTCTTGTCATATCAACTAATATAACTAGTGGCGGCTTGCTGCCGATTCGAGCTAGTGTGGTGAGTTTTATGATTGGGCGATTGGATTGTTCGGCCAAGTATCGGTCACTAATGTTTGGAGTTGCACTACCAAAGATTACTTTTGCCTTATGGAACCTACCCAGCATAGTCGCTACACGAAGAGCTGAATATTTGGGTGACTGTTCCTGTTTATAGCTGGGCTCGTGCGCTTCATCAATAATAATTGCACCAATATCACGAATTGGTAAGAATAGCGCTGATCTGGGTCCAACTATAACCCGGGGAATTGTGCTGGTTAGTGCTTCAAGCCAAACAAGATGTCTTGAGGCTTCGGTCATTTTGGAATGGGTAACTAGTAGATTATCAAAATGATTGGAAAACTCCGAAATCAGTTGTGAAGTTAAAGCAATTTCAGGTACTAAAATTATAACTGATTTATTATTTGCAACAGACTTTTTAGTAATGTCGATATAGATTTCCGTCTTACCAGACCCAGTGACTCCCTGCAATAAATAGGTTCCGGGTATATTTTTGTCTAATTCCTTGGTGGCAGTCGCTTGTTCAGTATTGAACACAATATTTGTTCGGACACGCTTTGTAATCTGAGGAACTGTGTTATGAATGCGACGTTTTTTGGTAATGCCACTGGGTAAAATAGTATGAAGAACAGTGGCGATTGGCGTGATGTAATATTTTGATAGCCATTTAGTTAGTTCAATTAATTCAATTGGAATTGGTCTATCTTCTATGATTGATTTGATTGGTTTTGTTGGGTATGTCGGCTTGGTAGTTTCCCTGAAAATTACGCCAGTCATTTGTTTTTTGCCCACCTCGATTAAGACAATCTGACCTATTTTGAGTGGGGAATCTGAAGAATAAGTGAAGGTAGCACTATCCGTACGTATAATTTGATTTGGTGCCACCTCGAAGTAGTACATAGTATTTAGTATACCTGACTAACGAGAAACTTTCTGAAACAGTTATCTAGGTCCAGATGTGAGACATTCTGTATAAGTTAGACATAAACTGCTAAACTAAGCATATGTATTTTGAGAACCGACAGCAAGCTGGAAATATATTAGCTGCAGAATTATTAGGCAAATACCGCTTCGAAGATTGTTGTGTGGTTGCGCTTAGTGATGGGGCAGTCGTAGTTGGTGAGCAAATTGCTCGTGAGCTACATTGTATTTTGACAATGTTGCTTATTCAAGAAATTCAGGTACCAGGCGAAGGTGTCAGTTATGGTGGTGTTAACCAAAACGGTGGTTTTTCATATAATGGTATGTTCTCGGCAGGTGAAATAGAGGAATACGATAGCGAGTACCATGGTTATTTGGAAGAGAAAAAAATGGAAGCTTTTCAAAGCCTAAATCGATTATTAGGTGACGGAGGGCTAATTGACGAAAAAATGTTACGTGATCGAGTAGTAATTTTAGTTGCTGACGGACTAGAAACGGGGACTTCACTTGATTCGGCAGCAGATTTTCTGAAACCGATTCGGATAAAACGATTAGTAATCGTTACCCCAATCTCAACTGTTCAGGCTGTAGATAAAATGCACATTTTGGCAGATGAGATACACGTCCTAGATGTCAAAGATAATTATATAGGAACGAACCACTATTACACTCATAATGACATTCCTTCACACGAGGATACAATCGCAAAAATCAATCAAATTGTATTAAATTGGCGATAATTAATTTAAATTTATCGTTGCAAAGCGTTGTAAGATTGTGCTACGATAGGTAAAAGAATTGAGTCAACTAAGTGCAAGGGAGATTATGTTAGACGTTTTTATTACATCTAGGGTGCGTCGAAAAATTGTTGTTGTATATGCAAAATACCCTGATTTTCATACCCATGTACGTGGGCTTGCCAAGCTTATCAAGGAAGACCCGGGCAATATCCAACGCGAATTAAAAAGACTTGAAAAAGTCGGTTTTCTGACTAGCGAAAAACAAGGTAACACCAAGATTTATTCAACCAATAAACAATTTCCAATATTTAAAGAATTACAGGGCATTGTTATTAAATCGCAGCAGCAAGCAGGCCGAGCCAAGCGTTCATCATCTGACTTTTAGTGATGTCTTTATTTGAAAAGATTTTAAAATCTCGTGGTCTAACCGGTGATTTAAGAACATCTTTTTTATTACCTGATTATTCTTTGGGTTATGATCCATTTTATTTAACAGATATGGATAAGGCTATAAAGCGTCTAGTACTAGCTCATAAAAAGCAAGACACGATTATTATTTACGGCGATTACGATATTGATGGATTAACAGCTTCAACTTTATTATTTGACGCATTTGGAAGTTTTGGATTTAAAAATCTAGACATTTTTATTCCAAATCGTTTCATTGAAGGTTATGGAATGACTGTTGATGCAGTTGAAAAGATAGCCCAGCAAGGTGCGAAGTTAATTGTGACTGTAGATTGTGGTGGATCAAGTGAAAAAGAGATTACAAGGGCGAACGAGCTTGGTGTCGATGTGATTGTAACTGATCATCATAATATAATTTCCAAGATTAGGCCGTCAGCAGTTGCTGTAATAAACCCTAAAAATATGGATGACAAATATCCGTTTAAGGATTTGGCTGGAGTAGGCGTGGCATTTAAATTGATTCAAGCCTTGCAGTCAAAACTTGATGGGTTGTCTGATGGTCAAGAGAAATGGTTGCTGGATTTGGTTGCGCTTGGAACGGTTTGTGACACAGTCCCACTGATTGATGAAAATCGTACTTATGTTTTTTGGGGACTAAAAGTTCTATCAAAGACAAAGCGTCCTGGGCTTAAAGCCTTGATGGCTATTGCCGGTATTGATCCAAAAACTGTTAATGCCAGATCACTGGGATTTGGTCTGGGGCCAAGAATGAATGCCGCCGGTAGGTTAGAAACAGCCAAATTTGCGCTTGATATGTTGAGGTCCTGTAACCCATTAGAGGCGCTCGAAAAGGCTGAGTATTTGGATGCTTTAAACAAAGCTAGACGAGCGGATCAAGATAAAATATTCAAACAGGCCGCCAGGCAAGCCGAAAGTTATACTGATGATAGCGTCTTGGTTGTAAGTGATCCCGATTGGAATCATGGGATTGTCGGAATAGTGGCATCAAAACTTTTAGAAAAATATAAAAAACCCACTTTTGTTTTACAAGAGATTAGTGGCGAATCAAAAGGCTCGGCTAGAAGTTTTGGCGATTTCAGTATTATTGATGCGATTGTTGATTCTAAAGATATTATCACGCACGGTGGTGGCCATCATTTTGCGGCCGGAGTTACAATGCCAACGAAAAATATTGATAAGTTTAGAAAACAAGTCAATAAATTTTATAAAAACATGAAGTTAGTAAATCAAGCAGGCCTTTTACTGCCAGTGGCTGACGCTGTGGCCGAATTAAATGAGGTGACTGAGGATTTAATAGACCAAATAAAGCAACTAGAACCTTTTGGTGAAGGAAATCCTCAACCAATTCTGAGAACAAACGGTCTAATAGTAAAGTCTATCCGAAAAATGGGCGCAGATAATCAGCACCTAAAACTTGGTCTTAGGGACAGCAAAGGACAATTAATGGAATTTATATCATTTGGTGCACCTGATTATTTCTTTGTTCAGCCAGGTATGATGGTTGATGTGTGGTATCAACCTGATGTTAATGAGTGGCGTGGCAATCGCACTGTCGAGGGAAGATTGCTACATATTGAGACAAAAGAGTAGTTGCAAGTAGCCGGTATCTCTGTTACAATACTTTTCATATGGTACAAGTTATAAGAAAAGATGAACGAGAAGCAAACGAGAATATTATTCGTCGTTTTAACCGCAAGGTTTTGCAGAGTGGCGTGTTGGCTGAAGCCAAAGCGGCTATGAGGTTTGAAAAACCAATTTCTAAACCAGAGCGTCGCATAAAAGCGATTATTCGTAAGGCACGTAAAGCTGACAAACTAGACAAGACGCGCCTAGGACTGCGCTAAAAGTGGCCCTAAAGGATAAAATTAATAACGATCTAAAAGCCGCTCTTCTGAGCGGCAATCGTTTTGCCGGAGAAGTTCTTCGTGGGCTAAAGGCAGTTATTTTAAATGAAGAGGTGGCTCAAAATAAACGTGATGAAGGCTTGGATGATACTACAATTGAACAACTAATTGCCAAGGAAGTTAAAAAACGTAATGAAAGCGCCAATATTTATGATGGTGCTGGTCGCGCCGAACTTGCAAATGATGAGCGAAAAGAAGCCGAAGTGTTAAGTATCTATTTACCACAGCAAGTATCTGAAGAAGAAATAATAGTTGTTATAAAACGGGTCATTGCCAAGATGGATGCAAAGGGAATGAGCGCGATGGGTCAGGTAATCAGTGCAGTTAAACAAGAATTAGGTAACTCTGCTGACGGGTCAATTATCGCCAAACTCGTAAAAGATTCATTAAGCTAGTATAAAAAAGGGGATATTATGATTATATTTTTTGGTCCGGCAGGGTCGGGTAAAAGCGTTCAGGGCCAGATGTTGGCCGCAAAAAACGGGTGGAATTGGCTTTCGATGGGAGAATTGTTGCGCGATACTAGCGACAAAGAAATCCAAGAATTTATGAAAACTGGGCAATTGGTGCCGAACGATAAAACGAATCAAATTTTGAGTGAAAAGCTAGTTGATATCGGTGACAGCAATAAAGTGATTATTGATGGCTATCCTCGTCATCTGGATCAGGCAGAATGGTTAGTTGATAATCAAGTTAAATATGGATATTTGCTAAACCTGGCTATTGTAATTGATGTTCCAAAAGATGAATTATTAAAACGTCTCAGTCTACGTGGCCGATCAGACGATAATATGGAATCAATCGAAAAACGGTTACAAATATATTCTTCCGAGACATATCCGATTTTAGAATACCTCGGTGTACAAGGTGTAAAGGTAGCACATATTGATGGTCTTGGTACCAAAGAACAAATTCACGAACGAGTGTTAAAAAAGTTATCTGAATGCGATTTAATATGAATCGTGCTCAACCACTGAAAACCATCGCCGAAATAAAGGCAATGCGAGAGGGTGGTAAAATACTCGCAACAATTCTGGATGGAATCCGGAAACGAGTAAAGGTTGGAATGACCGGCCTTGAGTTAGACACTTGGGTTGAAACTGAAATCAAAGCCCAAGGTGCGGTAGTAACCTATAAAACGCCCGAGGTTAACTTTCCTTATGCAATTTGTATATCAATCAATGACCAGATTGTGCACGGTATACCGACTTCTTATGCTTTCGAGAAGGGTAATGTAGCCAGTTTTGATTTAGTGATCACGTACAAGGGGATGAAAACCGACAGTAGTTTTACAATGGTAATAGGTGAAGACCCAAAAGGAGCAACAAAACATCTGCTGAATGTCACGGAACGAAGTTTGTATGCAGGCATTGATGCCATAAAAGGGTCGGTCCGCACTGGGGATATTGGTGCAGCTGTCGAAAAGGTTTTGAACGAAGGAAAACTTGGGATTATTCGCGAGCTAGTCGGCCATGGCGTCGGTCAAAAGATGCAGCAACCACCAGAAGTGCCAAACTATGGTATCAAAGGCACAGGCGCAATGTTGATGCCAGGTGATACAATCGCGATTGAGCCAATGGCTACACTTGGCGGTGAGGCAATTATTACAGAGGATGATGGTTGGACAATCAGTACCCGCGACGGGAGTTTAGCGGCGCACTTTGAACATACAGTTCTAATCACAGAAAACGGTGCAGAAATTTTAACAAAGCTTTAAGTAAAGGAACCTTGGTCATGATTGCAGATTTTGAAATTGAGCTGCGCGGTCGTATGACAGACAAAAAGTTCAAGGAAATCAGAGATTTTCTTGATAAGAACGGTAAATTCAAAGCAGAAAAAAATCGTGTATTTTATGACTATTCAACTTTTATACCAGGTGAAGGACTACGTGGGCGAACAAAAGATTTTCGTGTTCGGGAAACAAATGGCCAAACTGAAGTTATATTAAAGCTTGGCAACTGGCAAGGATCGGATAGGCGCGAAGAACTGTCAGTCATGACGGCAAAAAATAGTACCGAGACACTCTTGAAAATTTTTGGCGAAATGGGCTTTACAAAGGCTATAAAAGGTATACGCCATACTCTAGCATACGACTATAAAGACATCGAAATTGCGCTCGTCGAAGTACCTGGGCATAGTTATTATTTCGAAGCAGAAATAGTTGCATCACCAAAATCCGACCATGACGAGGTACATAATAGGATTAAACAAATTCTGGATGAGCTTGGTCTTGAAATGTTCTCGGAAGAGGGTTTTCACGAATATATTGATCAGTTGAATGCTGAGTCTAACGAAGTTTTTGAATACAAAAAAGAAATTTTATAATCTGAACACATTTTTAAACTGCAGTGCTAGGCAAAACGTCCCATAAGCGATATACTTTAAGACATGCAAGAAGTAACCTCTAAATATGCAGTCGGAATTGATGTTGGAACCACGACCGTAAGATGTGTTGTCGGTCATATCGATGGAACGACGGGCGTACCAATTATTGTTGGTGTCGGTGTAGCCCCAAATAGTGGGATGCGAAAAGGTAATGTAATTAATTTAACAGGTCCAGCTCAGGCGATTGATGATGCTTTAGGCGAAGCTGAGCGCATGAGCGGGTATCAAGTCGATACTGCCACGGTCAGTGTTAATGGGACTCACATCCTCAGTACACACGCTGATGGTATGATTGCAGTCGGTAGTGCAAATCACGAGATTACAGACGAGGATATTATGCGTCTGGAAGAAGTTGCAACTATTGGAAAAGTTCCTGCCAATCGCGAGATTTTAGAGGTAGTACCCCACGCTTATAAACTTGATGGTCAAGACAATATAAAAAATCCAGTGGGTATGACTGGTACAAGGCTTGAAATTGATGCCCATGTTGTGTCTGTCCTAACGCCCAACCTTATGAATTTGCAAAAAGCTGTAGAAGCCGCCAAAGTCATGCCACACTCAATCATTATCACTGGCGTTGCAGCAGCCAGGGCAGTTTTATCCGAACATCAAATCGAGAATGGCGTTGTCTTAATCGATATTGGTGGCTCAACAACTAACCTTGCCATATATGAAGAAGGTGATTTACAATTCACTGCCGTTATTCCAGTTGGTGGAATAAACATAACTAATGATTTAGCTATCGGTCTAAAAATTGACCAAGAAATTGCTGAAAAAATTAAAATTGAGCATGCCTCAGCTACTTCAAGGGGTGATGCATCTGGCATAAGCCTTGAGCATGATGGTGAAATATTTAGTTTTACGACCACAGATATCGACGAAATTGTCGAAGCACGCCTGGAAGAAATTTTTGAAACAATTAACTACCAACTAAAACGCGTTGGTCGCGATGGCAAGTTGCCAAGCGGTGCCGTTTTAACAGGTGGAACAGCTCAGCTAAAAAATATTGCTGATTATGCCAAGGAATCTTTGGGTCTAGCCGCTAGGGTTGGCATCGCATCAGGATACGGTGGTGTAGCTGATGATATAGACAAGCCACAATTCGCGACTGCAATTGGACTAATGTTGATTGACGCTGAGGCTAGCGCAGGTGCAAAACAAAGCAATAAAATTATTGGTAAAAATGTATTCACAAGTGGAGTCGGTGCTATAGCAAAGTTATTGGGACGTTTTCGACCGTAGTAGTTTTTTACAGTCAAGTGTTATACTAGGTAATGAATAAGAATAGGGAGATGAACAGATATAATGCCTGAAGTTAAACCAAGTGATATACAAACATTTGCCAGCATTAAGGTTGTGGGTGTCGGCGGAGCCGGCGGCTCGGCAGTAAAGCGCATGAAAGATGCCGGATTAACCGGTGTTCAATTTATTGCCATGAATACTGATGCGCAAGCTTTGCATAATAGCAATGCTGACGTTAAATTACATCTTGGCAAGACAACAACTAATGGTTTGGGCGCAGGTGCAGATCCATCGGTTGGTGAAGCTGCTGCTAATGAATCACGCGATGAAATTCGTGAAGCCTTGAACGGTGCTGATATGGTTTTTGTCACAATTGGGGCCGGTGGTGGTACTGGCAGTGGTGCTGGATATATTGTGGCTGAAATTGCCCGCGAACTTGGAATCTTGGTGGTTGGTGTCTCAACGAAACCATTTAGTTTTGAGGGTGAAAAACGTCGTCAAAATGCCGAATGGGCAATCTCTCAACTTGGTCGCAACGTCGATACATTGATTACTATCCCAAATGATAGACTGCTTCAAACTATTGATCGCAGGACTCCACTTTTAGAAACTTTTAAAATTGCTGATGATGTTTTACGTCAAGGTGTTCAGGGTATATCGGAATTAATTACTGAACACGGCCTAATTAATCTGGACTTTGCCGATGTTAGAGCGATTATGAGCAACGCCGGTTCAGCATTAATGGGCATCGGACGTGCCAGTGGTGATAATCGTGCAGCTCAAGCCGCACAACAAGCCATTGAGTCGCCTCTGATCGAAGTCTCAATTGATGGTGCTAAAGGTGTTCTATTTAACGTTACCGGTGGCTATGATATGAGTATGAGCGAAATTCAAGAGGCCGCCGAGATAATAACTAGTGCTGTTTCACCAGATGCTAATATAATTTTTGGTGCAACATTAAAACCAGAACTCGAAGACGAATTAATTATTACAGTAATTGCAACTGGTTTTGACTCTGCCTATTTCCATTCGCAAGCTGCGACTTTGGATACGAAATCAAATGAGTCAGAAAAAACACAATTAACCGATGAAACAGTTGGTGAAATTGATATGAATTTAGATCACACTGAATCTGCTTCAATATTCGCTGATGAAAATTCTGAAGATATCTGGAATCAACCAGCCGAAGATGATGACGAATCAGATACACCAGCATTTTTGCGAAGACGTAAAAAGAACAAAAAAGCTAACAAGGAATAATAATCATGGCCATGTATAATATCGGAGACAGTCGAGTAGTTGAGTCCCGTGAAGTTAGTGATGGCGTTACCATTCGACGTCGCAGGGAAGCGCCAGATGGCAAAAGATTCACTACATACGAAAGAGTTGAACGACCTAACCTTGCTGTAATCAAAAAGAACGGTGTTCGTGAATTATTTGATCGTGATAAATTATCAAATGCAATTAAACGATCGGTTGGTAAATTCTTTGTCTCTGAAGTGGAAGTCGAAGAAATGATTGTTGAAATCGAAGATGCGTTGTACGCAATTGGCGAAAACGAAATAACCTCAAAACAAATAGGTGATATCGTCCTTGATGAGCTTCTTGCCAGAAATGAAGTTGCCTATGTGCGATTTGCTAGTGTCTTTCATAAATTTAAAACACTTGATGACTTTGTAAAAATACTAGAACAACGACGTGAACATAAAGTTAAGAGCCGTAATTAATACAATGCGAGTAGTCGTAATTTATAAAGAGAACAATGATTATACTCGTGAAGTACTTGATTATCTTCATGATTTTGAACGTCAAACTGGTCATAAACTAGAAACGATTGACCCCGACACAGTGGTGGGAACTCAATTTTGTGAAACCTATGATATTGTTCAATATCCCGCAGCTATTGCCGTCAGTGATGACGGTAGTATGCAAAACTCCTGGAATGGTCTACCTTTCCCAACAATCAGCGAGTTAAGTTATTATGTTCAATAAAATTACAGAATTTTTTACACACAAAGACCGTAACTTACGTGACAATCGTTGGATCTTTGCCAGCATGCTAGTCGGGGCAATTATAAGTTTGATAGCAGCTTTTGTGCTTTCGGTTGAAGCTTTCGAATTGGCCAAGAACCCAAATGTTCAACTGAGCTGTAATATAAACGCGATTATCAGTTGTGGAACAGTTGCAAAAACCCATTTTGCATCACTTTTCGGTTTCCCTAATAGTTTTCTTGGACTAATCTCTGAATCCGTTGTAATAACAGTGGCTATTGCAGGGCTTTCAGGTGTTAAATTCCCGCGAATGTTTATGTTTACGGCTCAGATATTTTATTCGCTTGGGCTAATCTTTGCATATTTTTTGTTTTTTATCGGGCTATTTGTCGTTCAGGCAATCTGCCCATGGTGTCTATTGGTGACCTTATCAACCACGTTCGTGTTTTTCTCGATAACTCGTTACAATATCCGAGAAAACAATCTCTATTTACCCAAAAATTTTGCTAATCATGCAAAAAAAATTGTTAGTAAAGATTATGACAAATTGTTATTAGTAACTATAGTCTTTGCGGTTTTGGCGACTCTTGTTCTAAAGTACGGTAATAGTCTGTTTAGATAACAACCTAAAGAGTTGTGTTTATTAACTGAACTAGCTATAATTACTTTTAGAACAACCCCTAGGGGATAGCGGCTATCAACCGTGAATGTTTTTTCGGAAGAACATTTTGGATTTGTCACCAGACTAGCCCATGATTATTAAAACCGAACGATAATCGACTCGTCAGCTCGAAAACTAAGCGCTAAGAAGAATCTCTTTTTAGAAACTGGATGGTACCGTCCCAATAGGGATTCCAGTGTCTAAATAGGGATTATTGTTTTTTAGAAAGGAACAAGATGAAATTTAAAGCAGGAACCAGACGTCGCGCAATCGAATATGAAAAAGACATTGTTTCCAAATGGAAGCAAAATAATACTTTCGAAAAATCAGTCGATATGCGCCCAATGGATAATTCATACGTTTTTTATGATGGTCCGCCATTTATTACCGGTGTTCCACATCACGGTACACTACTTAGTAGTATCGTAAAAGACGCTGTTCCACGCTATCAAACAATGAAAGGCAAGCGAGTTGAACGAACCTGGGGCTGGGATTGTCATGGGTTACCTGCCGAAAACTTTGTTGAGAAGAAACTGGGCATTACTGATAGACATGATATTGGCACAAAAATTAGTTTGGCTGATTATATTACAACTGCACGCGAAAGTATGGTTGAAACCAGTGGTTTATGGCAGGAAACAATTGACCGAATCGGTCGTTGGGTCGATTTTGACCATGGCTACAAAACAATGGATAAAAAATACATGGAATCTGTCTGGTGGGCATTCAAAACCCTGTACGAAAAAGGCAAGATTTACGAAGGCGAAAGGGTATTGCTATACGACACACATTGGGCAACGCCACTTTCTAAAGCCGAAGTTACGATGGATGCTGGTGCGTACGTTGAAGTAACGGACCCAAGTGTTTATGTAAAATTCAAATTATTCGATGAAAATGCGTACATGCTGGCCTGGACAACAACACCATGGACTTTGCCTGGTAATACGGCACTGGCTGTAAATCGTGATTTAACTTACGCGGAAATTGAATTGAATGGCGAGCGATATATCCTTGCCAAAGCAACGCTAGGCTCGGTTTTAACAGATGAAAAACATAATAAATTAGATTATGAAGTAATTAGGACACTAAAAGGTAAAGATTTGGTTGGAAAATCGTACGAACCATTATTTGAAAACCGTGGTGAAAACGCACACAAAATTTGGTCAGCTGATTATGTCACAACCGAATCGGGAACCGGCATCGTTCATTTGGCTCCGGCTTATGGCGAAGAAGATTTTGAACTGGCGCGCAAAGAAAAAATTCCAGTTGTGCATGTTCTGGACGAATACGGAAAATACACCGAAGGTGATTGGAAGGGTACAGACGTTTGGGAAATCAACAAAACCATCGCCAAAACTTTGCTTGAGCGTGGCGTAGTTTGGAAGATTGATTATATTCGTCACGAATACCCACACAATCCGCGAACCGGTAACCGTTTGATGTATCGGGCTCACCCAAGTTGGTTTATGGATATCGATGGCCAACGAATGGAAATGCTAGAACAAAATACAGAAAATATTAACTGGTTTCCGGACTATATTAAACACGGTCGTTTTGAAAAAACTATTCAGACTGCGCCTGACTGGAACTTGTCGCGTGATCGTTTCTGGGCTACGGCTATGCCGGTTTGGAAGGGAATTGATGCTGATGGTAAAGAGTTAATCAAAGTTATTGGCAGTTATGCCGAATTAAAAGAACTAAGCGGAGTTGAACTTGACGATTATCATAGGCCTTGGGTTGATGACATCATATTTGAAATTGACGGTGTAAAATACACTCGAATTGATAAAGTTTTAGACTGTTGGTTCGAAAGCGGTAGTATGCCATTTGCCCAGTTCCATTATCCCTTTGAAAATGTCGAAAAATTTGAACAAAATTTCCCTGGCGATTTTATAGTCGAGTACGTTGGCCAAGTCCGAGCTTGGTTTTATTATGTTCACGCAGTCAGTGTCGGCCTATTCGGCCATAACGCTTATAAAAATGTCATTGTAACCGGCAATATCGTCGGTAATGATGGACGCAAAATGAGCAAAAGTTATGGCAATTACACTGATCCAAATGAATTAATGGATAAATTTAGCGCCGACAGTTTGCGTTATTTGATGTTATCTAGCCCACTGCTTAGTGGTGAAGATTTCATGTTGCAGGACAAAGAAGTTGGTGATGTGGCCAGAAAACTCAGCATGATTTGGAATATGTTCGACTTTTTCACGATGTATGCCGAAGTCGATGGTTGGGAATCGCCATGTGATTTATGCGATCCAACTGATTCAATCGAAAACCCGCTTGATTTGTGGATTGTTAGCCGTGTCCATCAAATGATTCAAGAAATCGAAAAACACATGGATGTATACGATATTCCTAGTGCCTTAAAACCTGTATTGCCATTTATCGAAGACGCCAGTAACTGGTATGTCCGTCGCAGCCGACGACGTTTTTGGAAGTCTGGTGATGATGCCGATAAAAATTGCGCCTACAACACTCTTTATTACGTTTTAGTCCAAATCAGTAAGGTTATGGCACCATTTACACCATTCTTAGCTGAGGAGTTGTATCAGAAACTTACTGGTGGTGAAAGTGTGCATCTAGTTGATTGGCCAAAAGTTGGACACATTAACGATTTAGTAGTTATTGAGATGGAAACGGTTCGAGATTACGTTAATCAGGGCCTAAGTATTCGCGCTAAAGAACATATTAAAGTCCGACAACCCCTTTCCAATGTGACAGTGCCAACATTCGGTAAATTTGTAGATTTTGAAGACATTTTGCGCGAAGAATTAAATGTCAAATCAGTAAAAATGGGTGACGAATTCACACTTAATCTTCATGTCACGCCAGAACTTAAGAGTGAGGGATTGTCTCGTGAAGTAATCCGTCGCATTCAGGCTGCCCGTAAGGATGCTGGGTTGAATATTGATGATAGGATTCAACTGGTTCTTAAAACTGACAATGATGAACTACAGAAGGCTATAGGCGAACAGGTCGAAGTTATAGGTCAAGAAACACTTGCATCTGAATTAACACTAGAAGGTTCAAAAGAATACAGTATAGACGTGAAAGTCGATGACAAAACTCTCACAATTTCACTTGAAAAAATTTAACAATTTGCTTTTTTATAGTATTTATGCTAAAATAGAACAGTTAGGTTATTAAAAACAAAAAAAATGTCAGAACTAAACTATCTTCAATTCCAACCAATCGACCCGGCGGGTGATGATATTTCAGATGCACACAGCAAAAAAGATGATGATATTACGCTTAATGAACAAATCAACGAGGACGAACTAGATAATTATTGGGACCAAGTTGTCGCTGATATCCACCAAGATCCCGAATGGTTCACCTTTGCTGACGAATAACAGTTATAATAAATATATGACTGATTTAGAGTTTGATAATTTAATTACCAGGGCGATGAATGAATTGCCTAAAAAATACATTGAGGGACTACAAAACGTTGCAATCATAATGGCTGATGCGCCAACCGTTGATCAGATACACAAGATGAAGCTTGATAACCAGCATCTGTTGCTGGGTTTATATGAAGGCATACCATTAACTAGCCGCGGTGCGGGCTATAATTTAGTACTACCAGATAAGATTACTTTATTTAAAAATGCAATTATGACAGTATCGGGCAATGAAATTGAGTTATTTGAACAGATAAAGCGCACCTTGTGGCATGAAATTGCTCATTATTATGGGCTGGATCACAAGCGAATTGATGAACTGCAGCAGAGTACCAGATAAAAAACAACTATTCGGGCTCGCTTTTTAGGCTTAAGTGTTTTATATTAGTAACATCGTGAAAGCGAAAATAAACACAAAAGCAAAACTCAGTATGCCCGTACTAAAGCTTGTTAAGCATACCTTTAAATTGGTGATTATTCCTCACAAGAAAAACGACTATCGGCCACATCTAATAAGACGATATGGCTTGTTGGCAATATTTATATTTGTTATTGGCCTGCAGCTGATATACAACGGCACTACAACTGGTAATGTTCTTGGGCGAGAAACGGATATCAGTATTAGTTCGTTACTTTATCAAACTAATCTGGCGCGAGCTCAGGCTAATAAAGCGCCGCTTAAACTTAACACAAAATTGAATCAGGCTGCTTATTTAAAGGCGCAAGATATGTATGATAAACAGTATTGGGCTCATAATGCACCTGACGGCACGCAACCGTGGAAGTGGTTCGGTGATGTGGGTTATAATTATGATGAAGCTGGTGAGAATCTTGCAAAGAACTTTACGACAACAAACGCCGTAATGACCGCTTGGCTAAATTCACCTGAACACAAGGCAAATGTAATGAAAGATGGTTATCAAGATGTCGGTTTTGCAGTTGTCAGTGGTGAATTAGATAGTAAACCGACATCTATAGTCGTTGCACTGTACGGCTCACCAGCAGATAGCGCTGTTGCTGGGGTTCAATCTACATTTTCGGGTGCTTTACAGTCTGGACAAGTTAATATATTGACTCAATTTGCAGTTGCGATGCAATCAATTTCTCCGGCTTTAATGGGGGGCCTTGTATTAATCGCTTTAGCTATTGTAGTTGCGGCCTTTGCACACACTTATAGACAAAAGCTACCAAAGAAACTTCGACAATCATGGTATATTCATCATGGTTTGTATAAAGTGGCAGGATTGCTGTCTTTTGGAATAATCATGATATTCCTATATGGTGGTGGACAAATCTAGGTCAAGGTGCGTCTTGTTCTTATATTCTATATCTGTTATAATCGACAACTGATTATTAAAAAGTAAGGAATCATTAAATGGTAAAAGCAGTCGTTAAGATCGGTGGCAAACAATTTATTGTCGCCGAAAAAGAGACCCTCATGGTGGACCTCCTCCCTGAAGGCACAAAAGAGCTCAAGCTTGATGCACTGTTGGTTATCGATGGCGAAAATACGCAAGTCGGAAAACCAACTGTCAAAGGCGTTACAGTAGTTGCAAAAGTTGTTGAAGACTTAGTAAAAGGCGAAAAGATACGAATAATTCGTTACAAAGCCAAAAAACGAGTCCATAAAGAAACCGGACATCGCCAAAAATATAGCAAGATTGAAATCGTTTCGATTAAATAATCAATCATTCACTCAAAAATCCCCGAGTAATCCTCGGGGATTTTTTTATACGCTCATGTTATAATGGACCGAAAGAGAAGAGGAATATCAAAACGTGGCAACGGTAATTTCTGTAACCAATCAAAAAGGTGGGGTAGGCAAAACAACAACGGCTGTTAATTTAGCTTATTATATTGCTAAAACTGGTAAAAAAACCCTTCTAATTGATTTTGACCCTCAGGGTAATGCCACAAGCGGCTTGGCCGTAAATAAGCAAGATCTACAACTGACTATGGCAGACGTTATCATGGAAACAGTTGCTCTCAACCAAGTAATACTTCCTACAGTCTACAAGAATTTCTTTCTAGCTCCATCAACCCCGCATTTGGCTGATACTGAAGTTCAATTAGCCCAAGCCGATAGACGCTTTTCGCGTCTAAAAAACGCAATTGAGTCAAACTCTAATGGGTATGATGTGATAATAATTGATAATCCCCCTAGCCTTAGTTTACTGACCGTCAATGGATTGGTTGCGGCTAGATATGTTTTATTACCGGTTCAGGCTGAATTCTATGCTCTCGAAGGTTTAGGACAACTACTTGAGACAATGAAACTTGTCCGAAAAGGTATGAACCCAATCTTGGAATTACTTGGAGTTTTGCCAACTATGATGGACAAGCGAACAACCCTTAGTGGCCAGGTTCACGAAGAGATAAAAAAACATTTTCCTGGCAAGGTATTCGATACTGTGATTCCACGTAATATTCGCCTAGCCGAGGCACCGAGTCACGGCTTACCGATTGGCGCATATGATAAGTTTTCAAAAGGTGCACGCGCTTATAAGGCGCTATCCAAGGAGGTGATTAATCGTGCCAACATCTAGTAAAAGTATAAAAAGGGGTCTAGGAAGAGGATTTGAAACTTTAATCCCAACCGATTTATTAGACGAATCTTTTGATCCAACTGCATCTCAGGACCAACAAGTTAGTGAATTACGTCAGATAAAAATTGATCAAATAATTGTTGACCCTGATCAGCCAAGAAAAAAGTTTGATGTTAACGAACTTGATGATTTAACGATGTCCATTAAGGAACATGGCGTATTGCAACCAATAATTGTTACGCCCTACAAAAGTGGATATCAGGTTGTTGCCGGTGAGCGACGTTATCATGCTGCAAAACAGGCAGGTTTAGACAAAATTCCGGCTCTTGTCCGTACTTTAACCGATCAACATAAATTAGAAATATCACTGATTGAGAATCTTCAAAGACAAAATTTAAACGAAATGGAAACAGCCACTGCCTATTTAAAGCTTCGAAATCAATTCAATCTGACATTAGAGCAGATTGGTAAAAGGGTCGGCAATTGTTCGGTCAGTGCCGTTAGTAATAAATTACGTCTTTTGAAGCTTCCAGCTTTTGTTCAAGAAATGATAGTTGAAGGCAAAATTAGCGAAGGTCAAGTTAGGCCACTAATTGGCCTTGATACTGAAACAATCAAAAAAGTGATTCCAAGAATCATCAAAGAAGAATGGAGTGCTCGTAAGATTGAGCAATTCGTCGTCGACCTAAAGAAAAATCGAAAAAGTACTGGTATGTCCCCAGCCCGTCAAATTAGGGAACAGCCATACAGTGAGCAATTAAAACGTATTCAAACTCATCTAAAAACTGAAGTCAGTATTAATACAAACTCAAAAGGTGCTGGTAAAATTACGATAAAATTCAAAAATGAAAAAGAGTTTGAACGTTTACAAGAAATACTTGGTTAATCTAGAAAACCCGAAGCTTATTGAATGGGAATAAACGCATACTGACAGGCCCAATAATGTCATAAAGTGGAATTGTACCTAAGCCGTTACGCGAGTCATAAGAATATGAATCTTGTCGATGATCACCTGATACAAATATCTCACCACTAGGGACAAGTGTATCAACTGTGCCACTAGTTGGTACGCCTGGCTCGCCTTTGTTGCTATCGTCAGGGTTAAAACCGTTAGGGAATTCACTGTTATATACCATATAACTACCGTTTTTTAAGACTACTCTTTCACCTGGCAGACCTATAACACGTTTAACAATATACTCATCACCAATACCACTAGTGTATTTTGGGTTTTTAAATACTATAACCTGTCCACGATTAGGCACATAAGTTTTATTTTGTATTTGTGCCCACGTCACTGGTAAACGATCAACGATTAACCGGTCACCGGTATATAAGGTTGCCTCCATACTTGGTCCAATTACACTAAAGCTTCTAAAGATAAAACTATTAATAAAAAGTGTGCCGACTAGAACACAAGCAATAAAGACGGTTATGCTGATAGCGTCTTTTAAAAATGGATGTCGTTTTAGAAAAGTGGCTTCCATGCTTAATAACTATACACTTTTTGCGCTTCCACGAATAGCTCTGTGGACAATGTTGTCAGGGTTTTCATATGATAATAAATTCGTTATAGTAGTATGAGTATTTATGAAACAATCACGTTCTTCAATTGACGGCTTTATACCTAGACGCTCTGGAAATGAGTTAAGTGATTTACATCGTGTAGATTTACTAAACTCAACAGATAACGATTCGCTAAATAGATTACTGAATATTAAAGGTGATAACTCTTTGCGCACACTAGACAGGCAACAGACTATACAGGCCGTTGGGCGTTCTGATATCGATGAGTCGTTACGTGATATTGATGATACAACTGAGCCAGTCAAAAAGCTTAGTCGCAGGCAACGAAAACGCATCGAAAAGATGTCCAAAAAGCCTCGTGGTAGACTGCGTCGCATAATAAAATTTATTGCTATCGTTGTTACATTGTTGATTATCGTAGCTGGTGGCTATATGGCATACAAATTTATTGCTGCCGGTAATAACATTTTTCAAGGTAATATTTTTGGAATTTTCCAAAACCAGCCACTTAAACAAGACAGTAATGGACGAAGTAATTTTCTAATCCTTGGAACCAGTGAAGACGATCCAGGCCATCAAGGAGCAACCCTAACTGATTCAATATTGGTGGTTAGTATCGATCAAAAAAACAAAAATATGTATATGTTTAGTGTACCTCGTGATTTAACTGCTAAATATGGTAAAGGTTGCGTGGCTGGATATTCTGGCAAAATCAACGGATATTTTGCATGTTCAGATGGTGGAACAACAAGTCAAGCCGAGCAGAATAGGCTAGAATTAACTCAGAAATTGGTCGGTGACATTTTTGGGCTGAATATTCAATATGGTATTCATGTCAACTATACGGTTATGAGGGATGTTGTGAACGCGATTGGTGGTAGTATTTCTGTAACTATTGATAGTCGCGATCCAAGGGGCCAGATGGATGCAAATTTTGACTGGAAGTGTGGCGTATCATATTATAAACGTCTCAAGAATTGTCCACCAAATGGTCATTTTATAGATTATCCAAATGGTAAAGTGACCCTTGATGCCGAGCATGCTTTGTACTTAGCTCAGGCACGTGGTGATGCACTAAATTATGGTTTTGAATTGTCGAATTTTGATCGCGAGAAGAACCAGCAAAAAATATTGGTTGCAATTAGGGATAAGGCTATGAGTACTGGTGTTTTGACTAATTTGGGAGCGGTTACAAACTTGGTTGATGCACTGGGCACTAATTTAAAAACAAATATTCAAATGAATGAAATAAGAACGTTAATGCAAGTTGTAAATGA
>JAYTVU010000007.1:0-12182 GCA_043743855.1 bacterium | reverse complement strand
TAAAAAAGCCAGAGTGATAATTGCTAATACCGTAGTTGGTATCCTGTTATATGTCCTAATGTACTCATTTTTGAACTATATTATACCTGGGGGGATATTCAAGCCATGAAATATTTAAATACAATAAATGTTCGTAGTTGGTTTCTGGCAGTTGCCATGGTTGTATTTGTGGGCGGTACAATGCTTTCAGCCGTAACACCGAATATTGTCAGCGCCGCCAGTGGGTGTAACGATAGTTTCTTGGGATTTCCAGCGTGGTACAAGGGGCTTCCTACCGTTCCTGGTACCTGTGATATACAGTCGCCAACCCAAAACCCAAGCAGTAAGGACAGTGAACTAAGTAAGTTTATCTGGCACATTGGCCTAAATCTAGTCGAGATTGCGTTAGTGGCGGTTGGATGGATATCGGCCTTCTTTACGCTATACGGGGGCTTTTTGTTTATAACCAGCCAAGGCAAGCCAGATGGCGCAGCCAAGGCAAGGATGACAATGCTGAACTCGATTATCGGCCTGCTGATCTCTTTAGCTGCTATATTTGTTGTTGAATTTGTAATAAAGGGGTTATTAAAATAATATGAATATACTTTACCTTATAGCACAAGTGAAAGTTGGTTCTTCCGATATTGGTCTAAAGCCAGTTGCGGCTGGTGACATCGTGGCTATCGCACTTAATATGGCATATTTCATAGCTGGCGTTATAGCTGTTATTGTCATTATTCTATCTGGCTACACCTTTGCAACGGCAGTTTATGATCCGGCCAAGATTACGCAAGCTAAAAACGCCATATTATATGCATCTGTTGGTCTGGTTGTGGTCATTATGGCATTTGTTATCACGCAATTTATATTAAGGAGATTCTAGGATGAGAAAAATAAAATATATATTATTAACATTAGGTTTAATTTCTACGTTCGGTCTTGTCGCATTGCCTGTCCACGTGGGGGCCACAAGCGTTAATGACGAGGCATGCAAGATTGACGCAAACAGTGCAATTTGTAAGGATAGTGCGAACGCAGATACAAAAGTAAAAACCTTCATCGCAACCTTAGTTAACACATTGATGTTCATCCTGGGCGCAGTGTGTGTGATAGTTATCATCTTTGCAGGTATTTTCTATACAACCTCTGCCGGCGATCCAGCCCTTATTACCAAAGCCAAGAACACTCTGTTATACGCAGTTGTAGGTTTGATAGTCGCGATAATGGCCTATGCAATTGTCAATTTCGTTATTATTAGACTAGTATAGAAATTGAACATAACTATTAACATGTAGTCGAATATCTGTTATAAAGGTAGTAAGTATTAATGAAAGGAAACGAAAAAATGAAAAAATCAATAAAAGTTATGCTGGCGGGGATGTTTATGGTACCTATGATGGCTTTAAGCCTATCAGTAGCACAACCGGCTTTTGCAGCCTGTGATGTTAATGGTGGCGCAGCAGGTGGAAGTGAGTGTGCGAAGGGTAGTAATACCCCAACAAACCTTTTTGGTGAGGGTAGTGTGTTTAAAAATATAACAAACGCCGCATTGTTCCTTGTCGGTGCTATCAGTGTTTTGATGCTTATCTATGGAGGTATACGATACACTATTTCCGGTGGTGAAAGCGCAAATGTTACAGCTGCCAAGAACACCATTCTGTATGCGATTGTAGGTATCATAGTTTCTATCATGGCCTATGCCATCGTTAACTTTGTGATTACCTCGTTACCTACTAACTAATCGTTATAGGCATTGTTGCTAAATTATAATATTCGCCCTACACCAGGGCGAATATTTGTTTGCAAATTAATACGACCCTTTCGGGTCGTATCTTTGATATCAATATTTTTGTTATTGAATCTGAATTTTCTTGGCTGCTTCTTGGCGGATTTTGCTGAATTTGATTGTTAGAACGCCGTCTTTCAATACTGCTTCAACTTCATCTTCCTTGACGCTGACTGGTAGTGCCAAAGTTCGGCTAAACTCGCCCCAGTAACATTCTTGGATGTGCCAGTTAGTTGCATCGGTCTCGTCACCGCTGCTTAGGGTGCCGCTGATAGTTAAAATACCATCACTGATGCTGACATCTAATTCTTCTTTATTTACGCCAGCTGTACGTGCTTTGACAACCAATTTATCCTCGGTTTCATAGACGTCAACTGCCAGTTGTCCAGGAAATTCCTCTTCGGAATCGTCCCAATTATTGTCATCGGCTGCAACTGATGTTGCGGTCATTGTTTCTGTTGTGAGCGTGTCGTCGTTAAGAAAAGCTGCTGTCAGCTCGTCCTCAATTAATAAGTCGTCGTTTTGTTTACGGGCCATGATATCCTCCACTTTCTCTAGGCTCTATTGACAAATAGTCTCTCACATTATAACTAACATATACAGTATAATCAACAGTTAGAGGCAGTTAAACGTAAAAATCACAATGCTTGACTATGCACTATCATTTATTGCTCCACACCACTGTTGTGGTTGCGATAAAATAGGCAGTTTGTTATGTGACAATTGTAAATATAACATCGTTTCTGAGCCCAAAATGGTTTGTGTTTCATGTAATCGGCCGACTGGTCGGTTGTGGCTTTGTAACACTTGCAAAATGCCATACGAGCAAGCCTGGTTAGTTGGTGAAAGAAGTGGCACTCTGCAACGATTAGTCGGACTTTACAAGTTTGAAAGAGCCAAATCGGCCTATCAGTCACTTGGCAAACTACTATTGGATGTGCTACCAGAATTGCCACCCGAAACTGTGGTTATCCCCGTTCCTACTACACCTGCACGTATTCGCGAGCGAGGTTATGACCATATGTTGCTGGTAGCTAGATATGTCGCAAAGACAAGAAATCTGAAAAGTCAGCAATTAATTAAGCGCCAAACAAATACCAAACAGCGTCAAGCCAATGCAAAGCAGCGGTTGGCGCAGGCTAAACAGGCGTTCATAGTTGATAGACCAGTCAATCCGGATATCCCATATTTGATAATTGACGATGTCGTAACCACTGGTGCAACAATTAAATATACAGCTCAGACGCTGCGCGATGCTGGTGCAAAACATGTTTGGGTCGCAGTAATTGCCAGACAAACTCTGGCGTGAGGATTGGGAATTTAGAATTAAGGGATACTAAGATATAATGTATGGTAGGTATTGAGAGCGCTACCTTATTTTTTGTTTCTTGGCTCTCAATCCCTAACCAGGAGAGGTGCCCGAGTGGTTTAAGGGAACGGTCTTGAAAACCGTCGTGCCAGAAATGGTACCGCGAGTTCGAATCTCGCCCTCTCCGCCAAATTAAAAATATGACCCAAAGCGGTCATATTTTTAATTTGCCAGGGTCGAGATCCGAACTCGCGGTCGCGCCAGCAAGCTGTCGCCCGCGAGTATCTCAATTCACCAAATTTTGGTGAATTGCTCCTCCGTTTACTTAAAAAATATGTAAACACATTTTTCTGCGTTGCACTTCGCCGAATCTCGGTGAAAATCAGACTTATCAAAGAGGCGAGATTTATCGAGCGCCATCTCGCCCTCTCCGAAATAATTATATCTATAAAAATGAGAAAGACCCGCCGAGAATGACGGTGGGTCAATCTCGGTCGGGTCGTATTCGAATCGGGGGTTGTCAGTGTGCGGTCTCGTCGTCAAGCTGCGCCATGAGGATATCCTGGATGTCCTCGGCACGCGCCAGGTTGGTTTCGGCGGCGTAGACATCCGCGACGAGTGTTGCGTACTCGAGATGTTCGGCAAGGTATGCCCGAAGCTTGTTGTTGTGCCCGTCAGCGACGTGCTGCCTGCGCTCGAGCCGTTCCTTGTACAACTCGCCCAGACCGATTGCCTCCTTGGCGCCAGACTCTCCGGCCTTGCCCTGACTCCTGAAGTAGTTGGCAGCCTCGTCGGCTTCCTCGATCTTCAGAGTGACGTCGTCGAGGGCGTCATTTGCCCTCGAAACCTTCGTCTCTAGCTCCCACAGCTCGTGGTTGTCGGCCAACCACTGTGCTAGCTCGGCTTCGGCGACGGCCAGTTGGTTGTGGTACATCTCGACGTCGGCGTCGATCTTGGCTTTGAGCTTTGAAACTTCTTGCTGAACGAGCTTGGGCTCTACCGCCTTGTCGGCCTTGGATAGTGCGGCCCTCTTTGCGTCCGTCGCCATCTTGAAGCTTCCTTTCCACAGGGTGGATATGCACATTGCCCACGAAACAAAACGAAAGGCTGACTCAGCCCTCGGTTGTTTCGATACTTCCTACCGATTCGTAGTATGAACGACCTCCCACGGCCGCCCCCTAGGGTTTGGTCGGGTCTGGTATGATATTGGTTATACCATAAAACATCCGATTATTCAAACCCACCGTAATAACTCACAACCTTTGCAACCAAAATTAAACTAAAAAAACAAGCGAGAGTAACTGCACTAAAACTGCTCATTTTTGAACAACTGTCGTTGCGAAGATTACACTTTGGTTGTGAGGCGTTCTTATTAGTAGTATGATGGAATAACTAGTAAGGAGATGGCATGCCCACGCCAAAAGACCTGATTGCTCAGTTAATACCTTTTCTTGATGACGACCCAGATCGTGAAGGCTTAAAGGACACTCCATTGCGCTACGAAAAGTTCGTGCGTGAGTTTTTTACTGAAAAACCATTCAAATTCACTACTTTCCAGTCCGAAGGCTACGACGAGATGATTATTCAAACAAAAATCAGTTATTACAGTCTCTGCGAGCATCATCTGGTACCGTTTTTTGGCCAAGCCACGATTGCCTATATCCCGAACGAAAAAATTGTAGGTCTGTCGAAATTGTCCAGAGTTTTAACCCACTTCAGCCAGCGATTACAAAACCAGGAAAGACTGACAAACCAAGTGGCGGATTATCTGTTTGAACAACTAAAACCCAGGGGTGTCGGTGTTATATTAACTGGTCGGCACTTATGTATGGAAATGCGTGGCATCGAAAAACCAGGAACCGAAACGATAACGTCAAGCTTGCGAGGCTGTTTCGTAACGCATCCATCAACTCGCGAAGAATTCCTGCAGTTTTATCAAAAAAATTCCAATAAATAGCCCTGAACTAATTAATTCTGGTTAATGTAAAGATATTTTCGAATAGTTTTATCCCGCAATCATCGTAGTTAGATTCCTCAGGATGGAATTGAAAACCGTATATGGGTCGAGTTTTATGTCTGATCACCTCAATCCCGTCTTGGGACCGTGCAAGCGTTATCAAAACATCACTAATGTCGTTCACTTTCCACTGGTGGTTTTCGTAAGCGCTAATTTTGTCGATTCCGGCGAAGACTGGGTCGTCAACCAGAATTGATATGGGCATTTCGCACTTTTTGTTTTTAGCCATTTGTTTCAGATCGGAACCAAAAGCTTTTGCAATTAGCTCAAACCCCAAACATATGCCAATTATCGGAATTTTTGCGTTTTTGATAGCGGATATTTACTGTGCAAATTGCGATTCATGGTTCTGAACAGAAATTTTATGTCCGCCACTCAGAATCAGCAGGTCATGATTGATATTTTTCGACCTAAAAGACTCCCAATTTGCCTCGTCGACATCATAACCATGTCTTTGACAGATCTCGATAATTTTATCAGTGTAAAATGACCCGTTATGAACTACTAAAACCAGATTTCCCATGTAGGTTATTATATCAAAACTGCGAGTCGAATCTTGCCTAATATATAGAACGATCCTGTTACGAGCCCGACGTTTCTCGTTGTTTCTTCCAGTATCTTCAGCGCCTTCAGCGAGTCTGGCTCGACAATTACGGACGTAAAGCCGGCCTCTTTGGCGTGTTCCGCAACAATTTGTGGATTGGCAGAATGTTTGGGCGTACCCAAAAAGTCATCAAAACTTGAAATTATGATTTTCGAGCTCAATGTTCGCAGAAGCCGCAGTTTGGCCAGCGAACTTGATTGTTTGCCATAGCCAAACGCCACCAGAATTGTGATTGATTCGTCTGGGAACCTCTGTCTTACAGACTCAACCAGTGCTCCAATCTTTTGGTTATTGTGTGAACCATCCAATATCAGCTTTATTCCACGGAAACTCACAATTTCCATACGCGCCGGGATGTTAGTGGATGATGCAAGCTTTAACATCCCCATTGTCAGTCCGCTAATGTTGTCTCGGTTAATTACATAATTTATTACCGTGACGGCCAGCTGAAAGTTACGACTTTGAAATAATGGTAACGTTGTGATAATATCATCGGTTAGTCGGTCAGACTTCGCAATGTGAAAACTTGCATTCTTTTTCAGACAACTGTCTTTTATTAAATCAGTCACCTCGTCATTTTGAGCATTCATAAATACAAAGTTGATTGGCTGGATAATGCCTGCTTTTTGAAGTGTAATTTCGTGAATAGTTTTGCCAAGCAATTTTGTATGGTCGAAACCAATATCAGTAATTACACAGATTTTGTCGGTCGAGCTAACTACATTTGTACAATCTAATAAGCCGCCAACCCCAACTTCAATAACGGCATAGTCAACCCGTTTTTTATAAAAAAGCCAAAACGAAAATGCATTTAAAACCTCAAAGTATGATGGACTTTGACCTGACCCATTGACAATATCTAAAAACTGTCCAAGCAGTAAGAGATATTCCTCTTTCGGAAGGGGGACTAGGTCAACTTGTGCTCTATCGCTCACCTCGTTAATTGGTGGAGAAACTGTCAGGCCTACCTTGAAACCACACTGTTGTAGTAACGACGCAAGGTAATAGGCTGTCGAAGTTTTCCCCGATGTGCCTGCAATATGGATAATCTTTAACTTATCCTGTGGGTCGTTCAAATACTCCATCAGTTTTTTCATGCGGTTCAAATTATAAGGCGCCGTCTCTTGGCGTGGCATGATAAATTGACCCAATAACTCATGTGCCTGCTTAAAATTCCGTATTTGCATTGTTTAATTATACCCCTATATCCCAGCCCATTCCTCTCATGCTATACTTAAATTATGCAACCAGAGGAACAGAATAGAGATTTGGAAGAGAAACCAAATTCTAACGACGAAATAACCGAGACTTATGCCCCGGAACCTGATGATGAGTCCGATCAATCCGTTGATTTAGAAAAAAATGGCAGCAATCTACAGCCGGCCGTTGACGATGAGCCCGTTCATTGGAGTGCCAGCGAATACATCCCCCAGGAAAAAAATGCTCTGTGGTTTATCGCTTTTGCGGTCGTAGTTATTGCAATCATCGCAGTCGATATTATTTGGATTAAGGCATATACTTTCTCGCTTTTGGTAGTAGTTATGGCGGCAGCCGTAATTATCTTTTCGCTCCGACCACCAAGGGTAATTGGCTATACTTTAAGCGGCGATCAAGGGCTGTACATAGGCGAAACGTTACATCATTTTACCGAGTTTAAATCATTTGGCCTTATCCAGGATAACGGTCAACACTCGATTATGTTAATCCCTACCAAACGCTTCTCGGCAGGTGTATCCGTCTATTTCCCAGCAGAAGTTGGTGAAAGAATTGTTGATATTTTGGGCGCAAGATTGCCGATGGAAGCCCTAAAAATGGACCTGGTTGATGTAATCGTGCGGAAACTTCGGCTCTAGCTGCGTTTTAAGAGTTGTAAACTTTTAACCAACCCTGAATTGTGATACAATGTACGTTATTCACCACATTTTTTTGTGGACGAACGCACCTTCTAGTTACATGAAAAGTAGGGCTACGTGTTTTTGATACGTGGCCCTACGTTTTAAGAAGTAACTTTTAGGTATTTAATGCACCCGTAGCTCAGCTGGATAGAGCGTCGGCTTGCGGAGCCGAAGGTCGTGCGTTCAAATCGCGCCGGGTGTACCAATAAAAAGACCTCATCCCCGAGATGGGGTTATTTTATTGGTATCAGCAAAGCAAGTCTATCGTGGCCAAATCCTGTCAGTGCAATTATTCAAGTGAGTTTTGATTGATGAAATAACCTAAACCCGGTCGCTGTTATCAAAACCAAGAACACAGCCATTGTTATCCAGCGCAATATTCCACTGTCCAAATCTGTCCCCGCCCCCAGGGCATGAATAAATACCAATGCCGCGACGAGGTAACTGATTATGTGGGTAAATTTCCAAGTTCTTTTCTTGTTTGCTAATCTTAGCGATACGACTACGATAAATATGATTCCGTACAGTGACAAAATACCGGCAGGAATTGCAATCCAACCTAATGGA
This sequence comes from bacterium, assembly GCA_043743855.1. Taxonomy (GTDB): domain Bacteria; phylum Patescibacteriota; class Saccharimonadia; order Saccharimonadales; family Saccharimonadaceae; genus UBA1547. The sequence continues at coordinate 4,025 of JAYTVU010000007.1, read as the reverse complement.
ATACCGAAAAATGTAGATTTATTTGAATAGAAATTGGCAAATGGGACCAGAATGTCGGCGACCGAAAACTTGATATATTTATCGAATAACAAGGCGACGATATGGATTAGCGTCACTGCGATTAAACAATAACTTATCCATTTATGTAAAAACCAAGCTTTGACCGGTTCAATAACTTTGTATGTCCAACCTGTCACGTGTCCGATGCCACTAATCATCAGGGTAATTAGCAAGATTATGGCCAAAAAACCAGCACTTCTCGCCAAATACCATGGCCAAGAGGCAATTAGTTTATCGATAGGGATTATAAGTGTGTTCATGCCGCTACTAACCTTTCGTATTTATCGGCATACTGAATATACGCATCAATTTGTTGATGATTATTCCAAAAATCGGCAGCAGATTTGTTGCTGATTATTAGACATTTCGCAATTACGTCAGAAATAATTCCAGATTTTGATACAACTACGGCACTTTCTATCTCTGTAACAGCTGGCTTACCAGTTGCAGGATCGATTATGTGATGCCAATTTCTACCGCGACGTCGAAGGATGCTGGAAGTCGCAATAGCTTGGCGGCTTTTCTTTGGAATAGTATAGAAAACATCTTTTGCTGTCTTGTCATGCAAAGCCGGAAGCTCGACTTTCCATGGTTCATCCCATTCATCAACGCCACGGCCTATGATGTCGCCACCAAGTGAAACCCAGTAGTTCGTACAACCATTTGCCTCAATAATTTCGGCAATTTTATCAAGCGCATAACCTTTGCCAATTCCACCGAAATCTATTGCAGCCGAGATTGGTATTTTAACACTATCAGATCGGATGACCATTTTCCCAGACTTTCTTTTGGGTCTATCGCTATAGTCAGGCGCGCCACTTGGTGTGTCTGGGTCGGGCCAAGAATCTATATACCCGGCTCTCTGTAAATCTGGTAAGAGCAAAGGATTATATCTACCGTCAGTGTAAAGTTGCATTTTGTTAGCAATTCTAGCCAGCTCTAAAAAATTGTCCGAAACTGCAATAAACGAACCAGACAATAGGTTAACTTTTGTGACTTCGCTGTCAAGTTTGAAACGACTAAAACGATTTTCAAAATTACAAAGAAAATTTCTTATCTGCGCCAGTATCGAGGAAGCTACATATTCGCTGGTAGCGTTAAGAGTAAAAATGACCTCTGAACCAAGGGCTCTGCCTTTTTGTTGAGTGATCATGATGCCTTGCTGACAGGTGGTGTTACTGTGGTGGCTGTAGGAGGTGGTGTAGGTGCAGGAGTTGTAGGCGCCGTCGCCGAAGTCTTTGTAGTTGTGGTAGTTGGAGCAGTATAGGTCTGTGCCGAAGCGGGATTGCTGGTTGTCGTACTAATACTGGTTTGGGCAGGGGCGGCATCGTCGTTGATAGTGGTAATTTTCGTAATAGCAGGTTTGACGATTGGGTCAGAACTGACAGGATGTGAAACTACAGGTTTTATCATTTCAGCGGCAGTAATCGCTCCGAACATTGACATCAGGCCTACACCACTACCAATCAGCAATCTCCTGACTATCTTGGACGATGAGGGTGTCTTTTCATTTTGCGCAAACGACTCGCTGATGATGTTTTCTTGATTTACTCCGTGGTCTATTAACATTTTAGTAATCGAACTACCAAAAGCTTCAGGTCCGCAAATATAATATTTTGTAAATGGTGACGAGTTTGTGATTTCGGCGATTGTCTCATCGTTGACCCGACCGGTTTTAAAACCATCAGTTGGTTTAGAGAAAAACAAGTCAGTTTCAAGGCTGGGTAGCTGATGTTGCATACTAATTACCTCACCAAAAAAAGGTGTGGTTTCAGGCGAGCTATTGCTGGTGACTAAAGTTACTTTGCGGGTCGAACCGCTGTTTATCAGCCCTCGTAGCATACTGATAAACGGCGTAATACCAATACCGCCAGCAAACATGACGACTGGCTGGTCGGTTTTGTCTAGAAAGAATGATCCAAAAGGACCTTGCAATTTGACTTTATCACCAATGAATAATTTTGAAATTGTATCAGTAAATACGCCGCTGCGCCTAAAAGAAAGTCTCAAAAATTCATCACCAGGTGCACTGACAATTGAAAAACAACGTGCCGGAGTCGATAGTACGCCTTTCTGGGCCGAAATTGTAACATATTGACCAGGTTCAAAGTCCATAATCTGACCATCGTCAGCTTTTAAAGTTACGATGGTATGCGATGTATAGTTTTCGATTGAGCCTACAGTATATGTATATGACATATATCCTAGATTAATATATATAGCTGATATAAAGCTTAAAATAATTGTGCTAGATTTTTGGAGTATTCTAAACACAACCACCTTAAGCATGATTGACATAATGAAAATTTTAGTTTAGTATATCGGTTGCGTTATGTATTATCCTCTGTAGTGTAAAGGCAACGGAAAGGTAAGTGGGTTTAATGTCGAGAAGTCGCACATCACTCACAGCAAAAACGCACCAGTACCTGATCAAGCAGCAGAAGAAGCTCACGGATGAGCGCAACAAGGAGCGGACGGAGCTCGCCGAGCTTCGTCACGACGAGAAGGATCCCTTCGGCAACCAGCCGCTAAGGGATGTTCAGGACAGGATCAACGTTCTGGATGGGAAGATCGATATACTCGATGAACTCATATCGAACGCCGTGATTGTCCCCGACTCTGCAACGTCGAACAAGACGCACGTGGCGATCGGCGATCGAGTCGTCTTGGAACGGCAAGTGGACGGTGTCCCGGAATGCTTCTAGGTCATCCTTGATGGTTTCAGTAGTGGACAAGGTGATGTACAAATCATCACCCCCGATTCACCAGTTGGATCCGCTATCAAGGGCGCCAAGGTTGGCGACGAAAGGAGCTATATTTCGCCTCGCGGCGAAAGAATCCAAGTTGTTGTGATCTCGATCACCTAGCTTCACTGCTTTGTGGATAGGTACTTACGGGGAGTGGTGGCTTCTGCCCCCTCCCCAACTATCCTTGAAATTATTAGATTTACGCTTATATCTGTTAAAATTAATATTTATGGAGAGGTGGCCGAGTGGTTGAAGGCGCGGCTCTCGAAAAGCCGTGAGGCGGCAACGCTTCCGCGAGTTCGAATCTCGCCCTCTCCGCCAAAAATAAATAGACGACCAAATGGCCGTCTATTTATTTTGTCCGATGGGCAAAATTCAAACCCGCGGTTGCGCCAGCAAGCTGTCGCCCGCGAGTATCGCTCCACTTCGTTTCGCTCGCCTACACTACATCACATTTATCGCTTGTGCTTGCGTTTATGATTAACGACGCACAAAATGGTATCAAATAGTTGGAGAAATTATGGAAGCATACGAATTAGTAGCATTACATAAAAAACGAGAATTCGAGCAAAGTATTGAACGGCGGTTAGATGACGTGACAGAAAAAACTGTTGGTTTTTTGCTCGATAAATGTGGCGACGTCCGTAATGATATTGTTGAACATCGGTTTGATGAAACCGAGCATGGGCATTTTGAATTCGAAATTGCATCTTATGATGTTTTTTTGAAGCCATTAGAACTGGTTGACTCAATTGACCTGGTTTATCCAATTTATGTTGAAAGAAATGGTGAACGAACAACACTTGGTCGAATTGGTAGAAAAAGCAGTTACAGCCGGCAAGAAGAACATCGAGGTTGGGTAGAATCTTATTTACCGTCATTATATAGCGATTACGATCAGGTTGACGAACAAGGTGACCCTATTAACCCTACTGACCCCAGGTGGGAAGCAATTGTTGAGCCGTTCGAGAGAGCTGTCCAATTATGCCTAGACGAACGTTCACAAGCTACTGAATAATAATTATTTATTGAAATGAAAGAGACCTACCGAAGTGACGGTAAGTCTCCTTCGGCAGATCGTAGAATCGAATCGGTGTGGTGGGGCCTAGGGGTTGGAGTGAGTGTCGCTGTAAGCGATGTCCAGCATCTGGGCAAAGCCCTTTGCCTCGGCTAGCCTGCACTCAGCGGTCTGAACCGCCGAGACGAGTACCGAGTACT
>JAYTVU010000006.1:0-15165 GCA_043743855.1 bacterium | reverse complement strand
CGGTGGCAGTCGTAGCCAAGGTCCAAAACGTGGCCAAGATGTCGAGGTCACGCTGCAACTGACATTCGAAGAAGCCGTTTTTGGTGTAGAAGAAAAAATCAGCATCGAAATGGATGACGAATGTTCTCACTGTCACGGTACAACCGTCGAACCAGGTTACGAAATGGTAACTTGCCCAACTTGTAAGGGTGCGGGCCAGGTAAACCGAGTTATGAATACCATTTTTGGGCCAATTCAACAGGCCGCAACTTGTGAAACATGTGGTGGACGCGGTAAAGTGCCCGAAAAAACCTGTACCGTTTGTCGCGGCAAAGGTGTAGAAAAACGCAAACGCGTCATTCATCTGAAAGTCCCAGCAGGAATTGACGATGGTGCCACGATTCGTTTGCGCGAACATGGTGAGGCAATAGGTAACGGAGTTAAGGGCGATTTGTATGTTCATATTCGTGTCAAAGCCCACAAACAATTCACTCGTGAAGGTGATATTATCTTGTCTGAACAACATATTGGCATGGTGGATGCCACACTTGGGACTGAAGTCGATGTCGATACGGTTGATGGCAAAGTACGGATGAAAATACCTGCAGGGACACAATCTGGAACAGACTTTAAATTGTCGAATCACGGCGTACCACACCTAAAAACCGACAAACGTGGTCCGCATATCGTTAGTATTGTTGTTGATATCCCAACCAAACTTTCTAAGAAGCAAAAAGAATTGCTTGAAGAGTTCGAAGATAACAAAAAACACAATCTGTTTTAGCTGTATATTACTGTTGACTATATAACCATAATATGCTATATTATATAGTATATATGACTCCCAAAACTGATTCAGAAATTGTTACGTACAAAAAAATTAAAAGTGAGTTTGTTGACTATACTCGTTTTGAGGATGACGCCCAAAAGAGAGCTATTGCACGCGATTCATTTATTAATAATCTTGAGTACGTACCTAGCTACGAATATCCAAAGTTAGATTTCCTTATCGACAATGAAGATGTTAATACTAAAAAGTCAGCCATTTATGAAGCGGTTATGGAATTGGAAGCTGCCAAACAACAGCCTGGTGCTAACGTCGCCGAGCTTGAACTTTTTGCCGGTTTTCATGAACTAAGGCTAAAGAGGATAATGTTAGTTGAAGCCGCCAGGAATCTGCAAAATCCTGTTTCAATGAGCCAAAATGAGGTCAACCGTCAGAGTTTTGCCCAGTTGAACGAGATTCTATACGGTAAATTTGATACCCCTTGTTATCTCGGAATGATAGACACAGAAAAACATAGATTAGCCGATTTTGTCCCAGAGTCAGAGACTTCATCAAAAATTAAACGGGATCTTGAGCTGTCGTTAGCTCATATCGAGGTGTCCGGCGACCGAGAGGAAGCCTTGCTCGATGAAAAGACCCTACAGGTATTACATGAAGATGTTCTTAAACGCTACACAGACGTTTTGAGCGTTGTTCCGAATACCCCAGACGATGTGTATTATGATGTCACGCAATGTGTAGATATAATGAATCGAGCACTCGAGGCTGGAGGATTGGCACAATGTGGCTGGAAGGCAATCGAGAACCCAGAGAAATCAAACCCAAGCACTAAACAGAAAGACAGCACCATTAACTTACCAAGCAACACTTGTCGAAATGCTTCAGAGTTGCGTCGGTTAATTATTCACGAACAGGAAGTTCATGCAAGGCGAGCGCAAAATGGTCGAGATTCTGGACTTCAGCCGATAAAGGCTGGGACTGCGGATTATGCAGACGTCGAGGAAGGCCTAGGTGTCATCCTAGAGTGCGCAGTTGATGGTAGTCTTGATAACCCTGCGTTTGATCGCGCTAGAAATCGATATATTACGGCTGGGCTGGCCCTGGGCGTCGATGGACAACCTCGTGATGCCAGAGAAACATTCGAAATACTATGGCGTCTAATTGCCGTTCAGGAATCAGATGATGGTGAGATTGATGATAAAGCAATTAAATTAGCAAAGGGTACGGCTTACAAACACATCGAGAACGCATATCGTGGCACTCAGTTTTGGATGAAGGGCGTTGTTTACATGAAGATTAAAGTTTATTATGAAGGCATGGCAAAAAATGCCGAATTCTTTAAGTCTAGAATTGGTGGCTTGGATGAAGCCTTCGAAGATATATCAATTGGAAAGTATAATCACACAGATTCTGCCGAAAAAGCACTTGTCATTAGTGCAATCGCATCTCAAAAAGCGGATAACAATCAAACTCAACAGAGCTAACAATCATTGACTATTTATGATAAAAGTTATACAATATAGGTAACAGTTACCATAAGGCCTATAAGATGAAAGCTAGTGAAGAAATATTTGGTATTTTTGAACAAGTCAGCATTCCACAGCTGGGGATTACGGATGTGCCCGCCAAAATCGATACGGGTGCTTATTCTGGTGCCTTGCACTGTTCCAAGATTCGGGAAGTAGTTAGGAAATCTGATGGTAAAAAAGTTCTGCATTTTACGCCCTCAGATAATCATTCAAATGCCATGGAACTGGAAAAGTATGGCAGAGCCTATGTACGCAGTTCAACCGGACATCGAATTAGACGCTATCTATTTGACACAGATATTGTTATAAAAGGTAAGGTATATCGCATACATATTGGTTTGTCTGATCGATCAGATATGAGTTATGAGATATTGATTGGCAGACGCTTTCTTAGGGCAAATAACATATTAGTCGATGTACGAATTAATCAAGACCTAGACACAGATGGGGGGCAAACATTATGAAAATAGCAATTCTATCAAACGGAAACGGAAATTATTCGACTAAACGCCTCAAAGAAGAGGCTATCGCGCGCGGTCACGAAGTGACAATTATTAAATATCGAGAGTGTTATGCATCGATTGAACAAAACAACCCAACTGTCAGTTATCGCGGTAAGGACTTTGGTAAGTTTGATGCAATTATACCCAGGATTGCTTCAAATATGACCAGGTACGGCACAGCGATTTTGCGTCAGCTCGAGATGCAAGGTGTTTACACAGTTTCAAGTTCGATTGCTATTAATCGTTCGCGTGACAAGTTGCGCAGTTTGCAACTTTTGGCCAAATCCGGTGTTGGTATCCCTAAAACTGTCGTGTCCAGGAACACGACAGATATTGATGATTTACTAGAACAAATCGGCGGAACACCGGTGATTATCAAATTAGCCAGGGGCACACACGGTAATGGTGTGGTTTTGGCTGAGACTAAAAAGGCTGCAAAATCGGTTTTACAGGCCTTTTATCTGACTAACGATGACGGTACAAACATTTTGTTGCAGGAATTCATTGAAGAATCGGCCGGTACAGACATTCGTGCTTTTGTTGTCGGTAGCCGTGTGGTCGCCAGTATGCAACGCCAAAGTCTTGATGATGATTTTAGGTCTAACCTCCATAAAGGTGGTGAGGGTACGTCTGTTAAATTAACCGAAGAAGAGAAAAAGGCGGCTATCAAGGCTGCTAAATCGATGGGCCTAAATGTTGCTGGTGTCGATTTAATGCGCAGTAGTCGTGGACCATTAATCCTTGAGGTTAACGCTAGCCCGGGCTTCGGCATCGAAAAAGTGACTGGACGAAATGTCGCAGCTGCAATCATTGAATATGTTGAATCAAACGCGAAGCGTCGCAACAAAAAAGACAAAGTTGGCGCTTAAGCTTTAGTAGCCGTAACCTGTTATACTATTCCTATGATATTTCGTAGGCGCATATAAATATGGGTAAGCGAAGAAGCTCGATTGCATTGATAATCGCAATGGGCGTCTTGTTAGTTGTCGGTTCAACTTTTTTGTTGGTGGTTCTACCAAATTTGGTTAAGCCTGTCACGAATCTATGGTTGGGTAATGGAATATTTAGAACCGATTTGGCACTGAACGAAGCTGCTAGGACAAAGGGTCTATCGGGAGTAACTGAACTTGCACCTGATAAGGCTCTATTGATGGTATTCCCAACCGAGGGTAAATGGGGGATTTGGATGAAGGATATGAAAATACCACTTGATATAGTTTGGCTTGATAAAGATAAAAAAGTTATATATATCGTCAAGAGTGCTTCACTAGATGGCTCTAATCCAAAAATATATATGCCTGAAAAATTAGCACAGTACGTGATTGAACTACCCGCTGGCACGGTTGATAAAATGGCTATAGGAATTAATAAAGTCGCTTTGTTCCAAATTGATATGAATGAGGTCAAATAGATGGAAATACTTGTTTTCCCAATCATTGCCATAATGCTTTTTGTTTCGGCCTATATAACCAAGAGGCGATTTGGTTTGTTAGGTCTGGCATTAGCTGCTGGATCACTTTTGAGTGTTATTTGGGGTTTTGACGCTGGGCTGGTGGCTGGCTTTTTCAGTATTCCATCTGGCCCACTGACTTCTGCGTTAATATCATCCTTGCTTGTACTATTACCAGCGGGGTTATTGTTGTTCCACGGTTCGACCTACAAAACAATTATAGGTCGCGTAATTGGGGCAAGTTTATTTACCTTACTTGCCATGGCTTTTTTGATTGAGCCTCTTAGTCACGCTGTTGTGGTGCAGGGATTTGGATCGAACGTCTACGCATGGTTAGTTGCTAATCGTAATATGGTTGAAGGAGTTGGTCTAATTGCGGCCATAATAGATTTATTTTTGACAAAACCAGCGCATTTATCCGATAAGCGTCATAAACGTTGACAAACCACCCCTATTAATGGTACATTTTTTAGATGCGGGCAAAGCTATGGGCCCATAGCTCAGCTGGTTAGAGCACCTGCCTTTTAAGCAGGGTGTCGTGAGTTCAAGTCTCACTGGGCCCTCCAATAAAAATATACCAACCTTGTGTTGGTATATTTTTATTGAGTGTTCCGTGGAAACTTGAGTTCACGACATGCATATGGGGTGTCGGGAGTGAGACCCGCAGGTCTGCGGGTCTCAAGGAAACTTTCCGATGTAGGCTGTGCCTGCAATCGTGAAGTTTCGGGGTCGCGGAACGTGACCAAGTCTCACTGGCCCCTCCTCTGTGTTAATATTAAAATATGAAATTTGAAATCAAAGATGACCCACTTGGTGTATTGCAGTCTACAAAATGCGTAATCACGAATTTAAAGTACGTTTCAATTAACGATTCTGCACTTGATAAGCTTGCTAAAAAAGTTGAACAGAGAATAAAAGCAGGTCTTCCAGACAGAGATGACGAATTCTTTACAGTGGGTAATTATCAGCAGGATGTACAACTAGTATTTTTGGAAAATGTAGTGAATTTTTGTTTTTGGTCAGAAAAAGGTAAAGAAAAATGGAAAGTTAAATTTGATGGTGTCGAGGATGATGGTGCCTCTGCACTGCGATTGGTTTTCGAACGAGCCATAAAGGAAATGGTGCCGGTTCTTGATGCCGAATATCTTAAGAACATGACCTTGAGTGACGTTAAGAATATATTCAGACCATCCAACGGCATTGAAATACCACTTATTGAAAAACGCCATGAAAATTTAGTCGAGGCTGGAAAGGTTTTGTCAGATAAGTTCAACGGTCATTTTTTAAACTTAATAAAACAAGCTAACTTTGATGCAGTGGAAATATCAAAAAATACGATTCAATACTTTAAATCATTTGATGACTCGTTCGGAGAAATTAAATTATATAAGCGAGCGCAATTGAATGCATTTGATATCGCTCAAATTCCAAACAATAAAGAAATCACCAACACTGATTCTTTGACAGCAATGGCTGACTATAAGTTGCCACAACTTCTTAGGTTTATGGGTGTTTTGAAATACAGTAATGACCTGGCTAACAGAATTGATAACTATGTATTAATCGACCAAAATTCTGAAGAGGAAATCGAGATTCGAAGTGCAACTGTGTGGGCCGTTCAAAAAGTCGCACAAAAGTTGAATATTTCTGCAGGGCTGGCAGATAGGGCAATTTGGTGGTTGTCGCGCGAACTTGATATTAATCAGTTATATCACCGTTCGTATTCGATTTATTACTAAGTTCAATATAAGCTTCTGTTATACTATCCAACATGAATTGGTGGGTTCTTAGGCGCAAATTTCACGTTTCGTGGTTACTTGCCATTACTTGTGCTGGGGTATTTATGGGAGTCTTTTCGGCTCAATATGTACATTATGAATCTACTTCGTCAATTTCTATACTACTCATCGCTATTTTACTAATAGCGATAGTTCTGTGGAAAAAATATACGTACCTAATCCCATTTTTGATAGTCGGTGGGGTATTGGTCGGTATATGGCGAGGTTCGGTTTCACAAGTCGAAATTTCTCGGTTTAAACCCTTATTTGGTCATAGCATTTTGATAGAGGGTATGGTCAAGGATGATGTTGATATCGGTTCGTCAAACCAGTTAGTTATCAGACTCGATAATCTATCTTTTTTGGGAAAACCAATGCCGGGAACGTTATGGGTTACGACCTCGCCGGGTCCCGATATTAAACGCGGTGACAAACTTCGATTACATGGTACATTAAAACCCGGTTTTGGAACTTTTTCTGGAACAATGTATTTTGCTACTGTCGATGAAATAATTCATCCTAATCCTGGTGATATTGCGCGAATCGCTCGCGACTGGTTTTCCAGTGCCGTTCGAATCGGTATACCAAGTCCAGAATCAAGCCTTGGGATTGGATTCTTGGTAGGCCAACGTAGAGCTCTACCTGCAGATTTGATATCAGCTCTGAAACTGGCAGGCCTGACGCATATCATTGTAGCAAGTGGGTATAATTTAACTGTTCTAGTTCGCCTAATTAGGCGATTATTCTCAAAACTTTCAAAATACCTTTCTACAATATTGACGAGTTTGGTGGTTATCGCTTTTATGGCAATTGCTGGACTAAGCCCAAGTATGATGCGAGCAGGTTTAGTTACAGGGTTAAGTTTGGCTGCTTGGTATTATGGTAGAAAATTTCATCCGATTATTTTACTACTTGTTGCAATTGCAATTACTGTTTTAATAAATCCAAGTTATGCCTGGGGAGATTTAGGGTGGCAACTGTCATTTGCGGCTTTTGCTGGAGTTATGATTATTGCGCCACTCGCCCAAAGGTATTTTTTTGGTGATAAAAAACCTGGCATGATTCAGCAAATTTTGGGTGAAACAATTGCTGCACAACTAGCCACAGCGCCAATTCTGATTGTGTCGTTTAATCAAATATCAAACGTGGCAATCATCGCGAACTTGTTGGTGTTGCCACTTGTGCCAATTGCCATGCTTCTAACATTTATCGCAGGCCTAGGTGGATTAATTATCCCGACGATTTCAAGCTTTATTGCACTTCCGGCAACTTTGCTACTAAGTTACCAAGTAAAAGTAACCGAGTACCTAGCTAGTTTGCCATGGGTAACTAGTGTGGTAAATCTACAATGGTGGGGTATCGCACTAATTTACGCAATAATTATTGCAACATGTGTCTATATGTGGCGAATCACAAAATACAATTTGCGTGAAACAAACCTTGTCGAGTAATCTGTTATACTATAATTAATACTTGAAAACCGGAGGTTAGATATGTCTGGACACAGTAAATGGTCAACCATCAAACGCGAAAAAGGCGTCAAAGACGCAAAGCGTGGCGCCGTATTCACTAGAATCGGCAATTTAATTGCTATTTCTGCCCGCAGTGGTATAGATCCAGCCATAAACTCAACTTTGGCAATGGCAATCGAAAAAGCCAAACAGGCTAATATGCCAGCTGCCAATATTCAGCGGGCAATTGACCGTGCCGCAGATAAAAATGCTGCCGTTTTGGAAGAGACCGTCTATGAGGGCATGGGACCTGGCGGTGTTGGTATTATCATCGAGACGGCAACTGATAATAAAAATCGGACTTTTCCGGAAGTTAGAAATGCACTAACAAAAAATGGTGGACGAGTAGCCGATGCTGGTAGTGTGCTGTTCCAATTTACTCATAAAGGCGTAATTCGGGTAGCCGAAACTAGCGAAGATGCGTTTCTTACGGTGCTGGATGCTGGTGCAGAGGACGCAGTTGAAGAAGACGGCGAGCTGACGGTTTACACTTTGCATAAAGATCTAGCCAAAGTCAGAAAGGCAATTATTGATGCCGGTTTGACTGTCACTGGTGCCGAGCTAGAGTATGTTCCAAATATGCATGTTGAAATCAGTAATTCCGAAATCGCAGCGAAAGTTATAAAGGTCCTCGATGCACTCGATGATTTAGATGATGTAGTTAATGTCCACAGTAACGCTGATATCACTGCAGAATTACCTGAATAATACAATTTACTTGTAAATAACTTAGAGCTTGCTATTATATGTCTATGCATAAGTTGTATGTCTTTGTGCTATTTTTTATTACACTTTCTCTTTCGTCCCTAAGTGGGGCTTTAGTAAAAGCTGTTAGTATAACTGACCCGCCCGAACCAGCTCATTATGCACCAATTTTTGTAACTGGTTTTCAACTTACTAATCAACTTGATGCTATCGAAATCTTTAATGAATCACCTGACCCAGTTGATCTGTCGACCTGGTCAATTCAGTATCGTTCGCTAGAAGAGGGCAAAACTTGCAATATTTCACTAAAAGATTGGTTGCCCGCCGGAGGATATGTCGTAGCAGTGGCAAATAATGGCGCGCTGTCGACTATAGCAAGTGGAAATGAAAATGTATTACTGTATGACTCTTGTCTGCGTAATATGGGTAGTGACTTCACTTTAACACTCAATAATATGGATACATCACAGGAAATAATTACTCCGATGTCCGGTGCTTTTGTCAGAAAAGGTCTAACAAAGACATATCGGACCAACAAATTTAGTACTGACTTTATGGCTATCAATAGAAGTTTATACGCTGGAATATGGTATCGTCCACCAGAATCAGTACAACTTCAAATCAGTGAGATTTTAGTTAATTCTCGGAACTGTTCACCACTCGAAACTGAATTAGATTGTAGTGATTACGTGAAGTTATATAATCCGACAGATCAGCCGATTGATTTATCACTCTTTCAAATCAGAAATGGTTATTTCGGTCAGAGTCCAACCTCAAGCAACACAATTGAAATCGAGGGTATCGTGGAAGCGGGGCACTATATAATTATCCCAATGACCGTTACTAACAGTGCTAGTTGGTTATGGCTTGAGGACTCATTTGGCGTAAAAAGGTACGATAATACAGTGCAAGCTTATGAAGATGGAAGTAGTGATACGAAAAAGGGGCAAGCCTATGCATATGATGTAAGTGATGGGTTGTGGAAATGGACTTTACAACCAACACCTTCAGACACGCAAAGTATATTTCCTGTTCCTCCCGCCGAACCGGTGATGATTAGTGAAGTGGCTTTGGCACCTTGTGCCGAGGGGCAGTACCGTAGCGAAGAAACTAATCGTTGTCGTTCGGTTGTGAGTGAAATTGCTTCTTTAGTGCCTTGTGGCCCTGAACAGGAGCGTAATCCAGTCACAAATCGATGTCGTTCCGTCACGGCTGTGTTAGGGACTAGTGATTTAGTGCCTTGTAAGGAAGGGCAAGAACGTAATCCCGAGACTAATCGTTGTCGAAATATAGCTAGTGCCGTACCTCAGGCAGAATATGCACCCGAGCAAGTTTCAGAGGCTTCAAATAATAATGTTTTGTGGTGGTCACTTGCGATTATTGGTTTAGCTGTAGCCGGTTACGGCGTTTGGGAATGGCGACACGAGATTTCAAACCTGGGTCGAAAACTTGGCTCGTTCCTGAATCGTAATAAATAGCCTATAATCAAGATATGAGAATAATTGGTATCGATCCGGGAACCGGCATTTTGGGCTTTGGTGTGATTGAGATAAAAGGCAGTGAAATCCAATTGATTGACGCTGGCGTAGTAACGACTCCGGCACACACACCATTGGATGTTCGTCTGGAAGACATTTTTGATAGTCTAACTGAAATTATTGCCCAGACTAAACCTGATTCAATGTCGATTGAAAAACTTTTCTTTGCCCAGAATGTTACGACCGCTATGAGTGTGTCTCATGCCAGGGGGGTGGCTATGTTGGCTGGACGAAAAGCCAGACTGCCTATTGCTGAATACACTCCTCTGCAAATAAAACAAACTGTGACAGGTTATGGTAAAGCCGACAAAAAACAAGTACAAGAAATGGTTAGAATTCAATTAAAGCTGAAGGAATGTCCGAAACCGGACGACTGTGCCGATGCCTTGGCGGCGGCGATTACCCATTATCTAATGACTCGGGTATAATATACCTATGATTGCACAAGTATATGGGGTAATAGTAGAAAAGTTTAATTCATCTGTTATTGTTGATGTCCACGGCATAGGTTACGAGATTCAAGTTGCAGCTGGTGATTTTGACGCAGCCGAGCTGGAGACGGCGGCAAAATTTTATACATATCATCACATCCGTGAGCAATCACAGGATTTGTTCGGCTTTTCCAGTTTAACCGCCAAAAAATTATTTGAGTTACTAATAACTGTCCAAGGTGTCGGCCCAAAGGCTGCACTTTCAGTCTTGTCGTTGGGTGATAGTGAAATAGTTCGAAATGCTATCGCAAAAGGTGATAGTGTATTTATCTCTGGCGCCAGCGGTGTTGGTAAAAAGACAGCCGAACGCATCATTGTTGATTTGACCGATAAAGTAGGACATGCCATTCGCTCGGACGTAAATATTATCGGTAATTCAAATTACATTTTAGCCAAGGACGAAGCCCTCGAAGCATTAATGGCACTGGGCTACAATTTAAGTGACGCTACCAAGGCACTTGAAGGGATTTCGACAGAGCTATCCACATCTGAACGTGTCACGCAGGCTCTTAAGGCAGGTGTGTGATGGCGATTGAAAGAATTATCGATTCCAGTGTTCACGTCGATGATATTGACGAGCAAAAAATTGAAGTTACACTTCGTCCAAAATCTTTTGAAGAGTACATTGGGCAAGATAGATTAAAAAGTAATCTGAAATTAGCAATTGATGCTGCCAAAAAACGCGGTGAACCGATTGACCACGTACTACTTTACGGTCCTCCTGGACTTGGCAAGACTACTATGGCAACTGTTATTGCCAATGAGATGGGCACTAATATCCGTATTACAGCCGGCTCGGCAATTGAAAAAGCCGGAGACCTAGCTAGTATTTTGACTAATTTAGCCGACGGCGATATTTTGTTTATCGATGAAATCCACAGGCTAGGTCGTGCAGTCGAGGAAGTCTTGTATGGTGCGATGGAAGATTTCAAGCTGGATATTATGATTGGTAAAGGTCCAGCAGCACGCAGTGTCAGACTAGATTTACCAAAATTTACAGTAATTGGTGCCACAACGCGGACAGGCGCCTTAACTGCGCCACTGCGCGATAGGTTTGGAATTATTCACAGGCTTGAATTTTATAAAACTGACGAAATTGCCAGAATTATTGAACGCGCCTCAAAAATACTAGATAGCAAAATTCACCCCGAGGCTGCCAAAATGCTTTCAACTCGGGCCCGTTTGACACCACGTATCGCTAACCGTCTATTAAAGCGTGTTCGAGACTACGCTGACGTTAATGGAGATGGAATAATCGATGTTTCAACCGCCCAAGCATCGCTTGATTTGCTTGAGATTGACGAACTTGGTCTTGATCCTGGCGATAGAAATTTACTAACTAGCATGATTGATAACTATGGTGGTAATCCTGTTGGGCTTAATACGATTGCCGCTCTGACGGGTGACGAAGCAACAACTATTGAAGATTTCTATGAACCATATTTATTACAGATTGGTTTCATTGAGCGTACTCCACGTGGACGTCGTGTGACAGCTAAGGCCTATAAACACGTTGGTAAATCTTTAAAGTCTGACGGACAACAAGAACTTATTTAACTTTGTTAGTCTTGACGTAATCAGCTTCGTTAATAAGCGAAGCTTTGAGTGTATAGCTTTTACATTGGTTATTTGCGCAGTCAGTAGGCGAATAGGTGTATTCACTATGAGCAGCACCTAGCTTAATGCCATTAGGGTCTGTAAATAAGGCAGGATCAACTGACTTCAAATTATCTGTACTAATAATTTGTGGATAGTAATGATTGGCAGGATAAAATACTTCTTCCAGTCCGTAGTACATAGCATTGATGGCAGTTTTTCTAGTGCTGTCCTGAGCTGTAACTTCTATATTTGATTTTTGGACAAAGAATAAGATACTTGCAGCGCCAACCAATACAGCAACAAAAATTAATTCGATAACAGTAAAACCAAGTGATTGTTTAATCATTCTGCTTATATTATAACATGACGAGTCCGAGTGAAAATAAAATTCACTTTATTTTCTGAGGCGAGGAAATTTTATATCCATACGAAGTATGGTTATAGCAAATTATTGCTTATCAAAGTATAATTAGTATAGATAAAAGATAGGGAGTATTATGTCAGCAAAAAAGACTGAAAAGGCGGCTTTAGGCGAAAAACCTACGGCAAGCGAAGGTAAACTAAAGGCTTTAGGACTAGCTCAGGACCAAATCAATAAACAGTTTGGTGATGGTGCGATTCGACGTCTAGGTGATACTAAGACCGTTGATGTGGAGTTATTTAGCAGTGGCTCATTGTCACTTGATTTAGCGCTTGGCGGTGGTTATCCAAAAGGGCGTATCCTCGAGATTTACGGACCTGAATCATCAGGTAAAACCACTTTGGCACTTCATGCTATCGCAGAAGTTCAGAAAAAAGGTGGCACAGCAGCATTCATTGATGCCGAGCATGCCCTTGATCCGGCCTATGCCAGAAAACTTGGTGTCGATACTGATAATCTTCTAGTTTCTCAACCAGACAATGGCGAGCAAGCCCTAGAAATTGCCGAGACCTTAGTTCGATCAAATGCGGTTGATATTGTAGTTATTGACTCAGTTGCAGCCTTGGTCCCACAGGCCGAAATTGATGGCGATATGGGTGATAGTCACATGGGTTTGCAAGCCAGGTTGATGAGCCAGGCTTTACGTAAACTTACTGGTATTATCAGCAAAAGCCGAACGACTGTGTTATTTATTAACCAAATACGTATGAAAATCGGTGTGATGTTTGGAAACCCCGAAACAACTACCGGTGGAAACGCTTTAAAGTTTTACGCATCGGTTCGATTGGACATTCGTCGAACCGGGCAGATAAAATCAGGTGAAGATATTATTGGTAGCCGTACAAAAGTTAAGGTTGTTAAAAACAAAATTGCGCCTCCATTTAGGATTGCCGAATTTGATATCATGTACAACGAAGGTATCAGCAAAGAGGGTGACGTACTTGATTTGGCTGCACTTCACGAAATCGTTGGAAAATCAGGTGCTTGGTTTGACTATAATGATGCCAAAATTGGTCAAGGTCGTGAAGCAACCAAAGAATACCTAAGGCAGAATCCAAAAGTTCTAGCTGAAATCGACGCTAAAGTCCGTGCTAAAGTTGCCGAAGAAGCTGTGTAATAATTCTCTAAGCAAATGAAGATAACATCAATCAAAATCCAAACACGCAATAATAATCGTGTTAATGTTTCGGTTGATGGAAAATATAGATTTAGCCTTGATACGTACCAGCTGATAGATTTAGGTATCAAAGTTGGTCGTGAATATGATGAGGCTGAACTGGTAGCCTTAGAGCAAGAAAGTCTGTTCGGTAAAGTTTATGGTCGTGCCCTAGAATATTGTCTGATGCGTCCACACAGCGCGCGTGAGGTAAAGGATTATTTATATCGTAAAACTAAGGCTAATCGGACAAAAACGGGTGAGATGCGTCCAGGCGTAACGACAGAAATAACTAAACGTGTTTTTGATAGATTGTTAGAAAAAAAATATATCGATGATGAAAAATTTGCTCATTTTTGGATCGAGAACCGATTTGTGGCAAAGGGTATCAGCCATCGTAAATTAGTAGCTGAACTATATAAAAAGGGTATTTCTAGTACTATTATTAATCAGGTTTTAGGTGAATCAGAGCGTAATGATAGCGATGAAATACAAAAAATCATAACAAAAAAACGTGCGCGTTATCCTGATGACAATAAATTGATAGCATATCTTGCTAGGCTTGGATTTGGATATGACGAAATTAAACAAGCTCTAAAAAGCAGCTAATAATTATCTTTTTAATATAATAGGGTTGTTATTTTCTGGTTGTGGTGTAGACGTTCGAAACGGGTTCATATATGACATTTGTTTTAATTTAGATATTGGTTCTAATTTTATTGAAGCTGATTGAACTATTACTGATTTGTCATTTATTTCGATAATTTGTGAACGATGCACTAATAGGCCTGTGTCGGTTAAGCTTTTTAACGCGCTGCGGCTGACATTTAATTGTTGAATAATGAAACTATTTGTATCAAGGCTGTAATCAGTTATTTTACCTAGTTTATGCTTGTTTTGATCAATCACTTGCAAGCCTAGTAATTTAAACCCTAATTTATATACCTTTTCGATAGTTATGACGTCGCTAATACCGATAAATTCATCGCTGCTGTCGATAATCATGCCAACATCGCTTAGCTCTCGTACGTCTGCCATTCTGATAAATGAAGGCCTATCTGTTAATAGTGGTCCTTCAACTTCATAAGCTAGAATTTGAAGATTACTTGGATCAATAATAGGTTGTTTAGTCGACGCTAGTTGAGTCCCTGTCTGCAGGCCCATAATATGTGCACCTATTATTCTAGATCCAAGAAGAAGCATAATACCAGTATAATCGTTTTTATGCTTAGCGCCAACTATTCAAAAAATGGATTTATTCTACCGGTTGGTAAATTATTGAACCCTGTATTAGTTGAAATTGTTTCAAATTTGCTTAAACGATTGATAGTAACTTGGTCAAATTTTGTTTCTGTACCGTTAACACTTGTGAATGGTATGTTTAAAATACTAGTCATTACGATTATTGCCAGCATTAAACCACAAGAAATTATAACTACAAATATAACAAAGTTATATCTACTGATAGTATTTCCGATAATTTTTATTGGATTGGTAGTAAAAATGTTTGCCATAGTATTATTTGGTATAAACCTCAATTATTATAGGACTCACTGTCACAGAATCTTTCAAACTAACAGTATGACTGATACTTATGCCAGTCAGTCTAATTACTGGAATATTTGTTTCTAAAGCTTTTGTGAATTTAATTAGATTGATATACAAAACGGGATTTTCAATTGTTATTTTGAAATATCTAGATTGGGTGCCATCGATGG
>JAYTVU010000005.1:0-15262 GCA_043743855.1 bacterium | reverse complement strand
ACAACAGGAATCAACACCTGAATTATCACCCAGGGATTTAGAGCTAAAGGCCGAAAGAGCCAAAATTGAAGCATTAGAAACCGCTATAAGTGTTGAAGTGGGAGGCAAAGAAAAAGATAAAGTCAGTAACTCCTCTGCGTCTATTCGACGTGGGCCAATTGGCAAGAAACAGCAAAATGAAAGTTTTACTCATACCATGAGCCATATCCAAAATGAATTATCGGTTGGCAGTCGTACTTTTAGTAAAATTATCCATAATAAAGCAGTAGAGGGCGCTACAAATGCCTTAGGCAATACTATTGCACGACCCAATGCAATATTGGCGGGTGCTATCGTTGCTTTCATACTAACACTGTTAACTTATGTTGTTGCAAAAACTATTGGTTATGCCCTGTCTGGTTTTGAGACAATTGCTGCCTTTATTATTGGCTGGTTAATAGGCATTCTGTATGACTATTTCAAAGTAATGTTTACTGGCAAAAAAATTTAATAACTATTCTGTTATCTAAGTTTTATCGAGACTTCGTCATCTGAACCACTTTTCCTAATATGGAGTTCGTCGCTATTATTTGGTTGTATAACCGGTTGAAGTGATTGACCTTCGAGTTTTGGTTGACTACTTTGAATAGGATTTGATTGTGTTTTTGGCTGCGAAGCTATTTGTTGACGTTTCGCCAACCATTCATCAAGAAAAGAAGAGCTCGATCCACCACTGCTGGTAATTGGTGCACCAGGTTGTTGTCCGGACGTAACAGGCCTACTATTCAGCTGACCCTGTTGAATCTTTTTAAGCGCCTCCAACTTGGACCTCCTGGCTGCGTCACCGGCACCCAGACGTGCAAATATCTCTTTTTCCACCTGAGCCCTAGGTCTACCATATTTAGCAGCCGATAGCTTCTTAATAGCGTCCTGTAGCTGGGGATTTGGCTTAACCATTGGTGGTATAAGGCTCATACTAAAGGCAGAGGAAGGCACACCATTTATCATTATCGAAGTTATTGTCTGATAGTTAGGAAGCTTAGTTAAATCTTCCGCATCAAAAGTTGGAGCAAACTTCTTTTGTAGTATTTCTGCATCAGTTATACCCAGGCGGCCACTCATAACCGTGCCTATGTTACCTAGAATTGATTCACGTATATTATCAGTTAGCTGTGTCATAAACTGATTAGCGAGTATCAAGTTTAGTCTATACTTCCTGGCCTCTGATAAAATAGTTGCAAATGAATCTGTTGCAAAGTTTTGAAACTCATCGACGTATAATGCAAAATCTTCGCGTTCGTCTTCTGGTATATCAGCTCGACTCATTGCAGCGGTTTGAAATTTCATAATAAAAATCATTCCCAAAAGTTGTGAGTTCAACTCACCTGTCTTACCTTTTGACAGGTTAACAAGCAATATTTTCTTGTTATCCATAATCTCTCGAAGGTTAAAACCACTTTTGGTTTGACCAATAATATTACGCATCATTTCGTTTGACAGGAATGCACCAAACTTACTTACAAACCAGCCAAGTACCTCTGACTTATTCGCCTCACTAGTCTGAGCCATCTCTTTGTTCCAAAAATCCAGCACAGTTTGGTCTGTAACATACTTCAGTTTTTCATCAGTAAATGACTGGTCATTAAACACCTGAGGTACATCAATGAATGTTGACCCTGCCGGGTCACTCATAATAGTCAGAGCCGCATTCCGGAACCAATGTTCGTAACGTGGGCCAATAATACCGGTATGGCCTGGATCATACAGTTTATACAACATAGAAATTGATTCTTGGATCAAAAAATCACGCTGATCTTGGGTTTCGAATTCAAACAAATTTAGCCCTACTGGATTTTCCATATCACCAGGACAAAAATAAATAACATCCTCAACCCTCTCGCGAGGAACAACACCAAGCAACTCTTCAGCTGCATCACCGTGTGGGTCAATAAAAGCAAATCCTTTACCGTCCATCATATCCTGATAGGCCAAATTGTTAAGTAGACTTGTCTTTCCTGTACCTGTTTGACCAATAAAGTATGTGTGCCTACGCCGATCATTAGTACCAAGTCTAATTTGCTTCTTCACACCACGGAATTCGTTATAACCCAGCAGGAAACCCTCATCCATAACTTCATTTGGCCCATCAACTTGTTTAACATTTTGTCGCTGAACCTGCGATGTTGGAATACTATTTTGATCAGGCAAATGGAAAACAGTCGACAACTCTACACTATTTAATATATTCTGATTTACCGTCTGTGGGAAAAACCTAAATATATAGGCCGTTACAAGCTCTTCAATGTCTTTTGAAACACTAAATTTAAAACCGTTATTTGTTGGTGAATCAAATAAAGAAAAGGCTGCAATTATATTCTTCAACAAAGATTGTGATCTAGCCGAAGTATTTGATGACACAACCACACGAATTAGAACTTCATAGCCTGGATGACGAGTTTTTTCTTCAATTGCTTCAACTAGCCCTTGTTCAAGAGAGGTTAGTTGTTTATCTTCTGGTTTTTCGTCCTTAGTCTCTGGCGGTTTCCATAAAGCCTCCATCAGACTCTTGGGTTTGAATATGTCACCAATCCCGTTCGACTTAACGCCTTTGTCTTTTTTGATTTTGTTTGCCGCGAATATTGAATTCTTAATCCAACTTTCAGTAGCGGGCCTAATCATCAGTTGCACAGCAACTCCATCCTCGCGAGTAACCATCGACAATGCATTCAACAGTGACCTGGCAGCATCACGCTTTGACTCTTCATAAGTTGCTATTGGGTACACATAGCTTTTTTTAAGTGTGAATTCTCCACCAATTGTCCCACTTATCTTGCCAGCTTGGCTAAATATATTACGCTCTTCAACTTCTTCCAGTCGTGCCGTAGGATACGCAGCTGCTACGGCCTGTTTAACGATATCTGTTAAAACGGCTGGAACAATTACATAGTAATGTATCAAACCTTCATGAGCTATAATCTCAAATGAAATATGCCTTTGACCATAGATACGGCTCTTAAAACCTTTAGTTGCTGTACTAGATATTACGTTATACATAACCTGAGCTTGCGACAATACTTCTTCGGTTACATCGCGTTCGTCACGTCCATTTGCCTCCAGGTCATCACCGGAAGGTGGGATGTGAATGTACATCGGTATCATTTTTAAACCACGTTCGTAATTTTTAGCCTCACGCAGTGTTTTCTTGTACTGAGTAAATACAAAAACAGATGCAATAGCAGCAATAACTAAGACAATAAATATTGAAATAATTATGTTAATCATTTTATTTTCTTAGTCTAGACGATAACCTATTCAGCAACGCCTAATTCCCTCCCAAAGCGCTTCTTAATGTAATCAATTTGTAGCTTACTGACCTCGTTTTCACGTTGATGCGGGTCATTTCTTGTTTCATCAACTATCTTTTTTGCCTTATCTACCCATTCTTTTTCAATCAAATCATCATCTTTTGCAATCAAAGGATTAATAGTAATTGTTGTATCATCTGCAACAGATGTTGTACTTGCAACAGGGGTTGGTAATACCGTTGTAAGGCCAATATCTGAAATTATCGCCTTTGCTTCGGCTTGTTGTTCGTGTCGTTCGGCATTAATCTCAATCTCTGGCTTCAAAGAATTTGGGCCTGATAAAGTCTCCGTTTTTGGTTCATATTGAACAGGAGTTTGCTCTGGTACTAAGTTTTGGATTGGAATCTCCGGTTGCATATCTGTAATTATAACATGATAACAGTAAGCATATGCAACAAATCTAATTCACTCTTTTTGACACATATAGACATCCGATTGCTACGAATATCAAGATAAGTAAAATCTCATAGAACCCTACTGAGCCTACAGATTGTAAGCCAATCAGCATAATCGGAGCCGCGGCCAAAACTGTCGAGTAATAGTAGGATCGTTTTAGTGTAACAGGTTCGAAAGGCCTTCGTGAAATAAATACGACAGACAAGTGTGCAACTAGAATACTAATGCCGTACAGAAAAATTGCCATTACCTCTATTAGGAATAAGTAAGCAAAAATAAATATCGCCAAAATACCAAAAGGACCAGCTGTGACTGGTGTAGTTGTGTTTAGCAAAACAACTAATATGCAAAAGCTTACTAGTGTTGATATTAGAATAAATATTCTTGACATTCTATATGAACTATAACATTGATTTTTAAAATGAAACAAGCCTGAGCGACAAGTCTTAGGGCACGAATTGCAGCAAACGCCACTAAAAAAATATTGAGCGTGTGAATCACGTGCAACCTGCCGCTGCAGGCTATAGACTGACCGCTCCGACTAATCGGGGCATACGTCCCTTGAACACTTTCCGCGACAAACTGTCGGTACTTGTGTGTGCTCACGCCATTTGGCGGAGCATCGGCAACGCCAACTATAATACATGTAGGTACGTGCCTTGCCGAAACAAGACAATTTTAGTATTTTGTGTCGTCACCGAGTTCCCGTCAAATGCGGTCAGTGATTGTTTGAATTTTTAAGGTAATTTTGAGCTTTTTGTTTTGTTTTAAAGCTTACTAATACCATAGCATGAGCTTTATCATCGGTCAATAATAAATATGTATATTTTGTTGTTATAAATACTTTTTACTATACAAAGTAATAAATTAACAGTTATAATTAAATCAACGAAGTACATATTGTATATTGTAATAATTACTATGATTTACACAAATATTTCTAAAATATTGATACAAATAACTATTTATAAGCCCGTTTTAGACTTTTTTAGGACTATTGCAACATCCCACTGTTTTACAAATCGGCTTTGTATATTTTGGTTAATAATTTAAACAACTGGCATAATAGTAATTTTTTATATAAAAATTTTTGTGCTTTATTTTGCGATAATGTGTACAAATAATTATAAAATTTTGATCAATTTTATATATTTATTTTTTACGTATTGTTTTTTTTGATTACAGAAATTTATTTATTAGGAATGTGTAAATTTTATGTATTGTTTGTCATAAACTACAATAAATATTTAATTCTTTAGACAGATTTTTATAGCTAGACCTACGGTTTTTCATTTAGGTTTAATGCGATATATATATTTTTAAAATTTTTGTTAGATTTTTGCATATATATTGCTCAACAGGGACATTTTTACACGTAGTATTTTTTACTAGATGATTTTTAAAAATGTTATTGACACAAGCGCTTTGTAGTCTTATTATAGGGGTAGCTCCTGAATAAAAAACTTATGCAGAAGCCAAAAACAAACAGACAGTTAAAAACTCCACAATAAAAACAACCGTTCCTCGCAGGCGGTTGTTTTTTATTGCATATTTTTGGTAATAAATACAAAAATACCTATCGTTTGATAGGTATTTAGTTGACTTAATTGGTGGAGCTGCGGGGAATCGCACCCCGGTCCGAAAGGTAATGGACTATTCATCTACAAGTTTAGTTCAACTTAATTGTTAACGACTTTCGGGACTAAAAGCCAAACGAAAAACGCCTCGATTGTCGCGCAATATTATGTTCCGATAAAGCGTTGCTGCCCACAAAACCGGTAAGCGACATACTTTATAACACCACATCACCTCTATGCCGCCTGGGTAATATGATGGCCCGAATTAAATTCGAGCTGTTGCTAGAACTGGTGACTGGAAAGCACTGGCAAGGCCAGATACAGTCTCAGCTACGTAGTTTTTTGCTTTTGCAATAAATGTTGCAATTAGATTGTGCACTTTACGAGTGCGGTCGACTTGCAAAATAATCTATTAAAGTCCCTTCGTCGAAAGCTAAGTCAGCCCCAACTAACACCTTAATTCTATCATAATTTGCGCAACATTGCCAGTCGTGGTTAACTAATAGCACTTATGGTTGCCCGAGTTATGACAGTTGCGCCTTATGGTTTTGATGGATCTCTTATTGAGGTTGAATGCGATGCCACAAAAGCACTTCCCTCCCTACAAATAGTCGGTCTTGGCAATAAGGCTATCGATGAAGCAAGGGAACGAGTGCGTAGTGCGATTACAAACTCCCTGTTAGAGTTCCCCAAAAAGCGTATAACAATAAATTTGGCTCCAGCCGAACTTCCAAAGGATGGAGCGCATTATGACCTGCCGATTGCCTTAGCGATTCTGTGTATAAGTGGTCAAATACTTCAACATGAACTTAATGGTGCAATTTTTGCCGGCGAATTATCACTAGATGGCAACCTTAGACCTATTAAAGGCGCTATCAATATTACACAAATGGCCAAGCAATCTGGGATAAAACGAGTGTACTTACCAGAGGCTAACGTCGATCAGGCTTCTTTAATTGAGGGGATGGAGGTATTCGGAATATCATCCTTAAAACAACTCTTTTTACACTTGAAACAGGAGGTTGTATTAAAGCCACACGTGCCCGACAAAGACACTAAATCACCAATTAGAAAGATCAACTCTCCCCTGTTAGATGACGTCAAAGGCCAAGAGCAGGCCAAAAGAGCGCTTATTATTGCAGCGGCTGGTCATCATAACATTTTGCTGTCAGGAACGCCAGGAGCGGGCAAGACGATGCTTGCAAAGGCTCTATCTAACCTACTGCCTAGCTTAACAATTGATGAGCAGATAGAAGTTACCAAAATCCACAGTTTTGCTGGGAAGATTGAAGGTGAAGTTATCAAGGACAGGCCCTTTAGATCACCTCATCACACTGCAAGTATCGTATCAATGGTTGGTGGTGGTAATCATCCTAAACCGGGTGAGATAAGTTTGGCTCATACCGGCGTATTATTCCTAGATGAACTACCTGAATACTCGCGAGCCACACTAGAAGCCCTAAGGCAGCCACTGGAGGATAAAAAAGTTGATGTCAGTAGAGCAAATGGTCATGTAACCTACCCAGCAGACTTTATGTTAGTCGCTACTATGAACCCATGCCCATGTGGTTATTTTGGTGACAACACCAAAGAATGTACTTGTACTAGCACACAAATTCTAGCCTATCAAAAGCGACTTTCAGGACCATTACTTGATCGAATTGACCTTGTAGTAAATGTTTCCAGAGTCTCTAATGAGTCATTATTAGATTTAGAATCGTTGCAAGATTCGCAACATTTATCAGCTATGGAGTCAATTAACTCGGCTTTAAATGCACAAAATATGCGGTATAATCGCAGTATTAGATACAACTCTTTGCTTACAAATCGTGACCTTAATAAACACGCCAAACTTTCTGCCGATTCAAAGTCATTACTACTAACCGCCGCCGACCGTTTGAAGTTGAGCGCACGTGGGTATTTCAAGGTCATTAAAACTGCAAGGACAATTGCAGACCTAGCTAGTGAAGAAAATATCCTACCTGAACATATCAGTGAAGCACTTCAGTATAGAATGTAAGACTTGAACTCTTGTCCTGTATCTGATAGAATAGCTTTCGAGTAAACGCTAAAGCGTTGAGATTCAATAAGGAGATAAAAGATCAGTAAATCAATTCGTATCAACCAAGAAATAAAGGCTGATCAATTACGCGTTATCGGGCCAAATGGCGACCAGTTAGGTATTATGAGCCTATCGGAAGCGCTAAAGATTGCCGAGGATGCTGGAGTTGATCTCATTGAAATCTCACCAAGCGCAAGTCCACCTGTTGTGAAAGTCGTTGATTGGGGCAAATATCAGTACCAAAAGATGAAAGAACTTCAGAAAAATCGTAAACATGCCAAGGCTGCCGAGCTAAAGCAAATGCGAATGGGGCTAAAAATTGGAGCAAATGACTTAGACATTAAGCTTCGAAAAATTCGAGAATTTCTAACCGGAGGTCATAAAGTAAAAATTCTTATCTTCTTTAGGGGACGTGAAATGGCCCATCAAGAACTTGGATACGAAATGATTGACCGAATTGCAGCTCAACTTGAAGAAGACGCGATAGTAGAACAAAAGCCTCAGATGGCAGGACGAAATCTGAGTATAGTAATAAGGAGTAAATAATGCCAAAGATGAAGACACATAAAGGTACAGCAAAACGTATCAAGATTACCAGCACTGGTAAATTGACACGTCGCCGAGCATTTGGAAACCACATGCTTGCTAAAAAGAGTAAAAGCCGCAAACGAGCCATTAAAACAACGGCAATAGTCACAGGTGCGGCCGCAAAAAACGTTAAACGAGCGCTTGGCGCCTAAAGGAGTAAGATAATGCGAGTAAAACGAGGCGTTACCGCCAGTGCAAAACACAAGAAGATGCTAAAACTAGTTAAGGGTATGCAACATGACCGAACTAGTTCATATCGACTAGCTAAACAGGCCATTATAAAGGCGTTGTCATACGCTTATCGTGATCGTCGAAATAAAAAACGAGATCTACGTGGCTTATGGATAACCCGAATCAATTCAGCTGCACGCGAACTAGGCACTACCTATGGCAAGCTGATTGCAGGCCTAAAAAAGTCTGACATCCAAATTGATCGCAAAGTTCTATCAGAACTAGCCGTTAGTGAGCCAAAGGCTTTCGCGGCAATTGTTAAAGAAGCAAAATAACAAGAATTATCTGTTATTTAGAATCTAAAACAACCACTTTATAGTGGTTGTTTTAGTAGGCAGTTTATCGATAAGCCGGGTTCTGTCGTGGATGATCATCTATCTAGTCTAATAGTTGCCTACCAAATCAAGCGGATATCGACCTGCGGACGAGCAGTCCTTTATGCAGATCTCCTTGCAGCCGACAGGGTTTACCTTCACGTCATGTCACCATGATATGCTGTGAGCTCTTACCTCACTCGTTTCATCTTTTCCCAATAAATTGGGTAGTTTCGTTTCTGTGGCACTTTCCCTAAAGTCACCTTCGGTCGCCGTTAGCGACTGTCGTGCTCTACGCTGCCCGGACTTTCCTCTCCGTAAGTTTTATGTTACAGGGCGATCATCTAATAAGCTGCCTGTGATAATTATAACAAAAAAGTCCGAGGTTCACTATCGACGCACGATATTCCCTACCGTAAAGGCAAGGTGGGTGCTCGCAAATCAACTCAACAGAGATGAATCATTTGAGCTCCCTATCTATATGATATTCAGGAAAATCATATACGTCTAGGCATCCCTCGGACATGTCTATTATACCATTTTAGACACCAAAGATTCGAGCGAAAAGTGACATAAAAAAGTTAATCGCCCCTATTAGAAAAGTGCCAAAAGCAGAACCGGCAAATAAGATAATGGCAAATACAATTACTATACCAAACCTCTCCATAGCCTCCATACCACGCCTGACAAACTCTGGAGCAAGGGCAAAAAGTACACGCGAACCGTCAAGTGGAGGAATTGGAAGCATATTAAAGATAGAGAACCCAAGATTGACCGATATGGCAGTAACGAATATCTGGCCCCAAATACCATTTTGAGGTAATCCAACTAATACCCATAAGCCAAATATGAAAAATGCTAACAGGAAGTTAGTTAGCGGTCCGGCAAGTGCAACCAGTGCAGCACCCCATTCACCACCCCTCACATTATTAGGATTATATGGAACCGGCTTGGCGGCTCCAAATATAGGCGCACCGACAATAGCTAACATGAGTGGTAGTAAAATCGTTAGAAAAGGGTCTATGTGTTTAATCGGGTTCAGTGAAAGTCTGCCCTGCAATCTAGCGGTGTCATCACCTAACCAATAACTAGTATAGGCGTGCATAGCCTCGTGAAATGTCATAGAAACCAGGATTACGGCGATAACAATAACAATATAAACAATATCAATGCTCATGCCATCTAGTATAACAGTTCTTGTGGCCCAGACTAACAGTTCCCCTTCTCTTGACGTCAAGAGCAAAAAGCACTATACTGTTACAGATTGTTAAAAATAAGTGGAAACATAATAATATGGTAGCTCGATGTGAATTAACCGGAAAAGGCAAACAGTTTGGTCACAATGTCAGCTTTTCTCAGCGACGTACAAAACGTGTCTTTAAACCTAACCTCCAAAAGAAAACCTTTGAAGTTGATGGCAAAAAGATAACTATGGTGCTAAGCACCCAGGCTATACGTATTTTGAAGAAAAAAGGCATTTTAGTCTAATCCTTTCATACAATAAACAAAAATCCCTCATATTGAGGGATTTTTGTTTAACAAACGCATAACTTAGCTTCTAGTAATTTCTACGACAGACAAAGGCTGTGAGCCAACCAACGGCTGCTTGTACTTATATTTAGGTACAACTTCAACTGGCGCACCAAGTTCGGCAACGAATAGGCTAAGTTCGTCTTGTGGAACCTCATATTTTAGCTGTTTGTCATTATAGTGTGTAGGAACAACAACTTTAGGATTAATCATTCTAACTAATGCAGCAGAGCCATTAGCATCAAGTGTGTATCCGCCTCCGCCAACTGGAATAATCAGTACATCAATAACACCCAGGTCCTCTAACTGTTCATCTGAAAGCTTTTCACAAATATTACCAATGACTCCAACCCTGGTATCACCGATTTCGATTCGATACATTGTCGAAAACATATCTTTATCTTCACCGTCCGTATAGCACCGTGCGGGAACGCCACGGATATCGAGGTCCGCAACACCATATTCACCAGGACCGTTAATTGTAAGAATGCCATCAGAGCTATTTAATGCAAATCTATCTTCTGTCACCATTTCAACCGCATCTTTTGTTACCAAGTCTTTAAGACCAACGATTGATAATTTAGGATCAATTACTATTTTGGCTTTTTTTGTACTGATAATTACAGAATTTGCGCCTTTATATTCAATTTCAAACATCTAACCTTATTCTCCGCTATTTACTTATTAATTACGTTGTCTAGATCAATTATGACATTATTCTTGCCGTTGATAATTTCTGCGATGAATTTATCATGGATGCTAAGCCGATAATAGAACTCGTCATATGGTAACACACTATAATTTATCTCGCGACCTTCACTTTTTTCAATTTCACTTACAACCGACTTAACTTTGGCCGAGGCAACATTACCTGCCAGCAAAATATCAATAGATGCAGTTG
The DNA here is from genome assembly GCA_043743855.1 of bacterium. Classification (GTDB taxonomy): domain Bacteria; phylum Patescibacteriota; class Saccharimonadia; order Saccharimonadales; family Saccharimonadaceae; genus UBA1547. The sequence goes on along the minus strand of JAYTVU010000005.1, from coordinate 4,319 downwards.
AGCCTCTAACCAAAACACCTGCGATAATTGCCAAACGGAGACCAGTGATTTCATTTAATAATGCACCATATTTTTCACTGGCAACTTCGTCTTTTTTAAGAGTCTCAGTAACCTTTTTATCAGTCGGGCTGTCACCAAAAATAGCCTTCATTGGCACAAAATACTCATACCGCTGATTGACTTGATAGTACAATTTATTATCAGCACTATCGCTTTCGATTATTCCAACGTCCAGCATATTTGACAGTTCACGACGGACCGAGTTGATTTGCTCGTCAATCTTGCGAGTTATCTCGCGAACATAAAATGACTTACCTGGATTATTCAGGAAGAGATGAAGCAACTTCACGCGTGTTTTTGATCCGAATAGTGCATCAATCATATACTCACTCCGTATAACTTTGGTACTCTAATAATATCACGATTGTTCAGTGATAGCGAGTTGGTCTAGTATATAATTTTGTGTATCAATTAATGATAGCCAGTGAATAAATTTATTACGACGTAACCATGTTAATTGACGTTTAGCCAAACGCCAGTCTAATACAATAAATTTTTCCTTTATATCTTTTAATGACATTGTTTCGTCTAAATACTGATGAATTAATGGATAAACATTTGATTTCATTGCCTCACTATCCCAGCCGTATTTATCAGACAGGAACTTGGCTTCATCGATGACGTTACTATCAAAAATATTTTCGGCTCGTTTTGCAATTCTATTACGCAACTCCTCCCGCACTGTTGATATTCCTACAACAACACAGTTATCAATTAACTGATCCTGTGTTTGTAATATTTCACCATTTTTCTCTATAGAGCGTATAACATACCGTTTATTTTTATAGTTTTCTGGTAACACAATCCCATTTACAAGGCAATGATTATGTAGTTGCTCTAACGTCATATGTTGTAACTTTGACCTGAGTTTAGCTTCCGCAGGTTTTCCGAATTTATAATCAAATATTACTGAATTAATATATAATCCAGTGCCGCCCACAAGGAACGGTACGTGCCCACGACCTCTGATTTCAGATATCTTTTGTACGGCATAATTCTTGAAATCTGAAACAGAATAATACTCACCAGGTTCAACTAAGTCTAATCCCCAGTGTGTGACACCTTGTTGTTCTTTGGCACTAGGTTTTGCGGTTCCGATATCCATACCTTTGTATATAGTTCGTGAATCCGCACATATAATCTCACCACCACATTGTTTTGCAACTTCAACAGATAATGCTGTCTTACCGCAAGCCGTTGGACCAACAATCACTACTAAAGGTTTGGGTGCCATCTGAGTGCCTCAAAATTATCTATTATGTTGTTTGTCGAGGTTATACCCTCGGAAGCAAGCATCTCCGCCTGCCCCTCTCGCCCGCCATCGCCATAAGGATAGCCTGATGCCAGACCACCAAATCGGTTCACTAATCGGTGCCATGGTAAATTTGGATTGCCAAAATGTGCAATACCTCCGACAACTTGTGCAGCATACGGATGCCCCGACATAGCGGCCAAATCGCCGTAAGTCGTGACTTTACCTGATGGTAACTGCGACATCAATTTTTCTACCTTTTGTCTGAGATTAGCGTTCGACAATTTTATGCACCTCTCGCTCTACCGATTCCCAGTTATTGCATTCAATTACACCTTCAATCGGATAATCTAACTGATTCCATATATAGTCTCCGAAATGAAGTGCGCCACTAATTGGCATTCCATATTCTATTGCACTTAGTAAATGACTTATATTATCATCTACCAGCACATCAGCCTTGATTTGACGACAAATCTCGCCTTTTAAGCGAGTTTTGCCAACATGTTCAACAGAATTAAAACATCCAGCAAAGTACTTATCTAACATAGCCATTGTCGTAGCTTCGACAGAACCATCTCGCGCGGTGATTAAGTGCAGCTCGTTGTCTTTTGCTAGACGGTGGATTGCTTTAACGGCATCAGGAATTGGCTCAATCTCCGCATACTCTTTTGAATTCTGAATTTCTGACAGTCTGTCCATTATTAACCCGCTGTCATCTGTTCCCCAATCGGGGTTATTCGGCTTATGGGCATCACCTAAAGTTACTTTTGTACCAAAATTTTTATTATAATCTTGAACCAAGAAACGTGTTGTTTCTATAAGTACATCGTCACAATCAACCGCAATCACAAGTCGTCGCGTCATTACAAACCCATTAAATATTCGACAAGATTATCGAGCTTAACTTTTTCTTCACCAGATTGAGTACGCACACTGACTTCCCTGGCATCTTTGTCCTGTTGACCAACAATCAGCTGCACTGGAATTTTCCAGCTTGTCGCCTCGCGAATCTTTTTACCTAGCGATTCGTTACGGTCATCAACCTTGTAACGAAGTTTATTAAACTCAACAGGTTTAATTAGCACAATATCATCAAGGATAGTTTTAATCTCACTCACATAATCAGATACTGTGTCATTAATGGTTAAAACTCGCACTTGCTCTGGGGCAGTCCAGAATGGGAACCAACCAGCGGTATGCTCAATGAATACACTTAAGAATCGTTCGATTGAACCAAGCACTGCGCAGTGAATCATTAGTGGAGTCTGCAGATTGCCACCTTTATCGGTGTACTGCAGTTCAAAGCGACCAGGTTGAACAAAATCCAACTGAACTGTTGCAAGTTGATGCTCACGACCAATGGCATCTGTCGCCATAAAGTCGATTTTTGGTCCATAAAAGGCTGCTTCACCGGTTTGCTCAAAATATTCAAGCTCATTTTTAATAACGGCTGACTTTAATTGAGCCTGAGCCGATTCCCAAAGTGACTTATCCCCCAGATAAGCATCGCTATCGTCGCGATACGACAAACGAACTCGCAGTTTCATACCCATTGTCTGATACAGTTCTCGTGCCGTAGCCATCAAATTACTGATTTCGCCTTCAACCTGATCCGGACTACAAAACACGTGGCTGTCATCTTGAGTTATTGACCTGACGCGGTCCAAACCACCAAGTTCACCAGTTTTTTCGTCGCGGTACACTGTTGTTGTCTCAAGATAACGAACTGGCAAATCACGATAACTGCGCGGATGACTAGCATAAATTTGCGCATGATGAGGACAGTTCATTGGTTTCATCGCCATCTTATCATCTGTTTCTTGACTGGTGACTAGGAATAATTCTTCACCAAATTTGTCCCAGTGACCAGACTTCTTGTATAAATCAGTTTTTGTTATGTGTGGCGTCCAGACTTTTTCAAACCCATATCCAATACGTATCTGATTAGAGCACTCTGCCAGAATTTCACGTAGAATTGTTCCACGGGGTGTAAATAATGGCAAACCCGTCCCAACCAAAGGTGAAGTTGTATAAAGATCAAGTTCTCTGCCTAGTCGACGATGATCGCGCAACTTAGCCTGTTCCATACGCTCTAGGTATTGGTTAAGTTGCTCTTGGGTTGCAAAGGCGACACCGTACAATCTTTGCATCTGAGGATTTGTCTCTTTACCACGCCAATAAGCCCCAGCTACCCGCATCAATTTAAATACACCGGTAACATCCTTAGTATTTTCCAGATGTGGACCACGACACAAGTCCATAAATTTACCATTTTTATAGAAAGTGACAGTTTCGACCGCAGATTCACCATCAGTTGCCAAGCCAAGCTCGTTAATATCCAAATCTTTAGCAACAGTCGTACCTGACCTCTTCAGGTCATTTAATAACTCCTCTTTGTAAGGCTGGTTGTTGTCCTTTGCCCAGCTAATCGCCTGTTCTATTGGCATATCGGTTTTTTCAAAAATATCGCCATAATTTATAATGCCACGCATCTCTTTTTCGATTTTAGGAAAGTTAGCCTCGGATATCTTTGTATTACCCAAATCAATATCATAATAAAAGCCGTTATCGACAACTGGGCCGACACCAAACTTGGCTTCGGGCCACAAACGCTGGACCGCTGCGGCTGTTATATGGGCCAAACTGTGGCGCATTAGGTGTAATTGATCTTCGTTCATGGTTTGATGCTCCTTTTTTGGTAATTAAAAACATGCGATGTCTACATTTAACCAAGGTTAAATCTATTTATCGCATGTCTCGGGCCCACTGTTGCAGGCGGTTCCACCGGACTTTCACTTATGAGGTGACGTTTCGTACGTTACCACTCCCCACGGAACTCGACAGTTGGTTAGACTGTGTCGTCGTTCATATAATATAATACCATATTCTTGCGCCGTTACCCCTATTTTGGTATCCTTATTGCACGGGTCCTTAGCTCATTTGGCTAGAGCGCCACATTGACGTTGTGGAGGTGAGAGGTTCGAATCCTCTAGGACCCACCAAA
>JAYTVU010000004.1:0-4301 GCA_043743855.1 bacterium | reverse complement strand
GCGTCAACAAAATCATCAAACTCTAAAATAATTCCCAAACGTTCGTTTTTTGCGACAGTATAACCAATTAAAGCGTTTTCAAGGTAACTAAATGTAAATTTCCATTCGTCAGGTTTATTCTTGGGATTATCAATCCAACTTAGATCACCATCAATCCAAACACCAACTTTATGACGTAAATTTCCACCAGCCGAGTGATTAACATAGCCAACATAAGGGTAATAAAAATCGTGTACAGTGGCAAAAGCATTAAGACCAACATGTAATTCGCCGTTGGAAAGGACAATCGGTCTAGCCATTAAGCCCCCCGGAATGGTGGTAGTGGTGTAATCGCCAACGTAAATCACGAATCACATTCAAGTAATATAAAAAAGCGTCATATGGTGATTCATAAGGGCTAAAGTAGGCGTGAACGTCGCCGTCACTGAACCATTTAGTACACATATAATATACGTGATCAGACGTCTGTAATTTACGCCAGTCAGCGATTAATTCTAAATCTTCTGTGCGCAAGATGTCATCTTCCATGGAATAGATGAATCGCAGGGCTTCTTGTTGCATTCTATTGCCCAACCAAGCCGTTAAATCACGCTCGGTATCAGCCCAGGTAACTGTGTAAGGCATACTAATCTCACCAACTGGTTCAAAAGCATCAATTGCCCCTGAGACCGTATAGCAAGTGTTAGCTGGATTAGCTAGCCATTTACCAATAAATGCTTCGTAAAATTCAAAGATACCAGTATCTTCCCATTGGTGTTCGCCAAAGGTTTCGTAATCCATAAACAGATTAACAATCGACTTATCACCAAGTGCTGTATTAACCCATTCAGTGTAAGTATCGGCGTCAAGCGGCCAGGCGGGCCAAGCTCTGTCACTAAAACGAAAGGCAATATCATCACTCAGACGATAGTTTTTTAACAGTAAAGAAATTTTTTCAGTTCCGGCGGGTCGATAAACATAATTTGGACTGCGCCACTCTAGTATCGGGTCCCAGCCCTCGGCCAATATAGCCTTAAACCCATATTCTTCGGCCCATTTAGCCAGTGAGTCGTTATATGAAAGTTCTGTATTCCTAAAAACACTAGTTTCTACTCCAAATACTTCACGAATTTTTGCCTTGTGAGCTTCGACTTGGTGTTCAAATTCACTTCGGCTATAAAAGAAGGCGAGTGAGTGATAATAGGTTTCGGCTACAATCTCAACCCGTCCGGTATTTACTAGACGTTTAAAACTTTCCAACACGTCAGGCGTCCACTTTTCGGCTTGTTCAATGAATACACCACTAATACTAAGGGAAACTTTAAATTCAGGATGATTAGCCAGCAACTTTTCCAACATAACATTCATTGGTCGATATGATTTATCGGCCACTTTCTTGAATATCTGCTCGTTATTACGGCCGGATTCGTAAGCAGGATCATTAAAATAATTGTGATCATTAGCAGTGTCAAACACGCTATATTCACGCACACGATAGGGCTGATGAGCGTGAAGATATAGGACTATCCCACGTTTGTTCATGATATTACCGCCTGAGTCATCCGGTGATAAATCTCCATAAACTTTTGGGCAACATCATGCCATGATATTCTGGCATATTCACGTTTGACATTTTCACGTAGAGCTTCTTTCAGAACTGGAGCAGTTGCAATACCAACTATTTGATCAGCTAGTCTATCCTCATCCCAGAAATCATATCTAAATACGCTATTCAACACCTCGCCAGCACCAGATTGTTTTGTTAGGATAATGGCATTGTCGTGGTATGCAGCCTCTAGCGCCGTCAGACCAAAAGGCTCACTAACTGAACTCATCACAAATACATCTGAAACATTAAACGTATCTCGCCACTGTTTACCGCGAACAAAACCAGTAATAAATACCTTATCCGAAATACCTAAATCAGCCGCAAGTCTAATTAACTCATCGCGCATTTCGCCGTCACCAGCCAACAGTAGTGCCAACTTGTCATATTTGTAACATGCTTTGGCAAAGCCTCGTAAAAGATTGACTAGACCTTTTTGAACTGTGAACCGTGTTACTGTTGAGATTATTGTATGACCCTCACTTTTTAAGGCTTCCAAATATTTATAAGTACTCATATCGTATTGATATCCATCATCAAAGTTAGATACGTCAATTGCATTATGAACGACTTCGATCTTATCAGCAGGAATTCCATAGTTTTGAATAATGATATTCTTTGTAATATTACTGACCGCAATAATCCTATCAGCCATCATTAGACCCTGATATTCGATTTCATGAACTAAAGGATTACCACTATCGCTGCCACAACGATCATATTCGGTGGCATGAACATGGACAATTAGGGGTGCATCGGACAACTCCTTGGCACGCATGCCAGCTTCCATAGTTAACCAATCATGGGCGTGAATAATATCAGGTTTAAGTGATACAACTAGATTTTCGACATATTTTATGTAACGTTTTTGTACTCCACGCATATCCTTCAGGTCATTAATATCAGCCTTTGACAATGATTTATCAATTACAGTTTTACTGTCATAAGCGCCCAAACCATATCTTTCCAAAGGTGATAAATCAAGTGCGCTATGGACGGTCATAAAATCAATCCCATGTTCGGCACGATAGGGTACGACGAAATCGACAGTTGCACCCTTAATGGCCAAAGCTTTGGACATATGATAACAAGCTACGCCTAATCCGCCACTGTTGTGAGGAGGGAGTTCCCACCCGAGCATAAGTATATTCATTTACTCTGTGTCTAAGCGGCCAAATGATGTTTGGCCATCCGCTCCTTATATTTATGTGTGTTCTACACAACATTATAAAACGCCGCTTACGCTTTTACAACACTATAAATAGATAAAATAATCTGTTACAATATGGTTTGTCATTCGACAGCAAAGGGGCATAGTACAACGGCTAGTATATGGGTCTCCAAAACCTAAGATCGAAGTTCGATTCTTCGTGCCCCTGCCAAACCGGAAAGAGTGGTAAAATATCAAAGTTTTCCACATTTTGACCTCTGTCATAGAGGTCTATTTTTGTGGTTTGGTTAAGCCTTTTTTGAGTTTCCATAATTTGCCTCGTTTCTTCACTTCTTTTTGCGATTGATTCTGCTAAAAGTGATAACTTAACAGATACAGAGTTGTTGGCATAAATCACTGAATCAAAAAGTTTGGTTAAAATTGTACGTTTCGCGTCATTACCCATTTCTGAGTCTAAGTATTGGGCTTTTGCGTGCTGTGTAAGCTCGATTATTTCTATAGCCTCCTCGTGTTTAGTTTCAGTTGTTGAGTCAGCAATAGACAACTCATCTCGTAAATCAACGAGTTGCTTCTGGATAGTGGCTTTCTTGGCCTCGTAGCGCTCCTTGGTGATTTCACCTGCTAACTTGTCGTCATAGAGTGTTTCGGCCATATTCTCGAGCCTTGTGATGCGTTGCTTGAGGTTTTGCTTGAGTCGCTCAGACGTATCATCATTTGCATTATGATCATCTATAATTCGATCAACAATCCATCGAAATACTTCTTGTGATGGACTAATGACGCTCTCAAGTTGTTCAATTAGTATCTCGTGAACAATCTCTTCGCGCATTAGCTTGTTTTGCTTGCACTCCGGTAGATTACGCTGACAGGTACCGTACAAATGACCTTTTTGAATTTGCCAAGTAATAGCCTTGCCACAGTGGCCACATGTTAGTACATTTTGTAGCGCCAGGTCGTGCTTACGGTGTTTTGACGGTCGTTTATTATGTAATTTGTCTTGGACTTGTTTGAATAATCTTTTAGATATTAACGGCTGATGGGCGCCTTGGTATATCTCACCGTTAAACGAGATAATCCCCATATAATATGGGTTGAGCAGCAATTTATGAACGGCACTTTGAGCCAGCGGCTTGCCATTATAAGTATGCACACCAGCCTGATTCAAAAACGCCCAGATTGTCGTTGTAGATTCGTTAGGCTGCAAGTAAAGTTCGAAGGCTTTACGAATAATACGACCGGTTTTGGCGTCAGGTACATGAACACGTTTGCCGTTTTGCAGCGCTGTCGTATAGCCTACAGGTGGACGCGTTGGCATATGCCCCTGGGCTAGCTTCTCAGCCCAGCCCTTCATAGCTTCCTCTCGCAGGTTATCGGTATATTTCTTAGCAACAGCTAGGTGTATGTTCCACATAAACTTTACGTCAGACTTAGAATCCTTTTGTAAACGCAGGCTTTCCTTTACTGCATGGAGCATCCTATCCTTGTCGCCCTGTAACCAATCATCGATAGAAACGGCATCACGAAGATTACGGGTTAAACGGTCGG
>JAYTVU010000003.1:0-3046 GCA_043743855.1 bacterium | reverse complement strand
GCGAAAAGTAAAGCTAGTGAAGCAATTAAAAAACTGATGAATCTTCAGGTAAAAGTTGCAAATCTAGTTGTGAACGGTGAAATTATCGAAAAACCAATTGATCAAATAAAACACGGTGATATTTTACTTGTTCGTCCTGGCGAAACGGTGCCACTGGACGGTAAAATTACGAAGGGCAAATCCAGTATTGACGAATCTATGGTGACTGGCGAAAGTATGCCGGTCTCTAAGAAAAATGGTGATTCTGTAATTGGTGCGACAATCAACCAAACCGGTAGTTTTGAATTTTCAGTTACTCATGTCGGCAACGAAACAATGTTATCACAAATTATTAGAATGGTTGACGAGGCACAAAATTCCAAAGCACCTATTCAAGCCATGGCAGACAAAATCTCAAGTTGGTTTGTTCCGGCAGTAATTATTATCGCAATACTTACCTTTTTAGTCTGGTTCTTTATACTGGGTAGTAGTTTTTCCTTTGCGTTAATGGCCTTTACTTCAGTACTTGTCATAGCATGTCCATGCGCACTTGGATTGGCGACACCAACAGCAATTATGGTTGGAACTGGCAAGGGTGCGCAGGCCGGCGTTCTAGTAAAAGGTGGCGAGCCACTTGAAGCTGCTCGTAGAGTTAATGCGATTGTGTTCGATAAAACTGGTACATTAACTTATGGTAAGCCGGTTGTGACAGATGTAATTAGTATTGCGGACAATAAAGAAAAAGAGTTATTGCAAATTGTTGCATCACTCGAGCGCGATAGTGAACACCCGCTTGCAAAGGCTATAGTTACGTCAGCTGATGAACAAAAAATATCAAAACTAAACGTTGATGACTTCCAGTCAATATCAGGTAAAGGTATTGAAGGTTCTATCAAAGGCAAGAAATATTATTTTGGGAATAGATTATTAACACTAAGTCATGTCGATAAAAAGGTCCTTGACAGTGTTAATGGACAGATTGAGTCTCTTGAAGATCAAGGAAAAACTGTAATGTTACTGTCAATAAAAGATGATCTGATTGGCATGATTGCAGTTGCCGATACATTGAAGCCAAACTCAAAATCCGTTGTTTCGATACTCACAAAAATGGGCCTAGAGGTTTTTATGATTACTGGCGACAATCAGCGAACCGCCAATGCGATTGCCAGCGAGGTTGGAATCCAAAACGTACTTGCGGGAGTTCTACCACAGGACAAAGCGGCCAAGATAAAAGAGTTGCAACAAAGTGGTCTTATAGTAGCGATGGTCGGCGATGGTATAAATGACGCACCTGCACTGGCTCAGTCCGAACTTGGTATTGCTATGGGTAATGGAACCGATATTGCTATGGAGACCAGCGGTATAGTCCTTGTCAAGAACGACCTGACAGATGTAATTACCGCAATCCAATTATCCAGAGAAACTGTTGATAAGATAAAACAGAATCTATTCTTTGCATTAATTTACAATGTTGTTGGCATACCGATCGCAGCCCGAGTATTTGCTGGGATAGGCCTTGTTTTAAAGCCCGAGTTAGCCGGACTTGCGATGGCTCTCAGTTCTGTATCGGTGGTGACTAATTCATTAACACTCCGATATTTCAGACCAGGTAAGCATAATTGGATTTCAGCAGTAGTGCCAGTTATTATCACATTCTTCTTCGGATTAATTTTCTTTGGCTTTGCTAGGCTTAGTATGAATCGTTAACTAGCGTATAATAGATTATAGAAAAGAGGTAAAAAGTATGATGGATTATGGTTCTTATCAAAACATGATGGGTGGTGGTGCCGGATCATTTATGTGGCTGACTTACCTACTGGTAGTTGCCGTTCTAGTCCTTAGCGCAATTGCACTTTGGAAGTATATAAATAAGAAATAGGTATTATTTTTTCTCTACAATAATCTTGCACTTTGTAACAATCGCGGCAAGGGCGCCGACGGCAGCCAAGACTGGGGCCAGAACGGCAACGACTACACCTACTGTTAGTGGAATTTCGATTAAAGTTTTATCGTCCAGATCCTTGATAATGATTCGGCGAATATTACCTTCATTGATTAGCTCTTTGATTTTTGCCAAAACTTCTTCGCCATTCACAACGAATTCTTCGGTATTATTTTTTGCCATTTTCAACCTCCAGTTATAGTTTAATTATAAGCGCTTGAAAATCAAAATCAAATTATTATTGTGTCACATTGTGGATATTTATAGTAAATTCGGTTGTAAATACATTTTTAAGTCGCTATAATATAAGAAAATGCCAGTAGATGTAATAGTTGGACTTCAGCGTGGGGATGAAGGCAAAGGTCGCTTTGTCGATATGCTTGCCGGGGACCACGACATCGTGGCGCGCTTTAACGGTGGCTGTAATGCTGGCCACACGGTAGTTTTGCCTGATGGTCGAGACCTGGCACTTCATTTGGTTCCATCTGGTATTGCCCATGAACATACGATGAATGTGATTGGTAACGGCACACTTGTCGACCCTGTAAAACTTTACGAAGAAATTGTCGATATTCGTTCAAAAGGGATTGAAGTATCACGTAATAATTTAAAGTTAAGTGCTGCGTCACACCTAATACTCCCCCATCATATATATGGCGATGTGATGCGTGAAGCCGGTTCTGGTGGTCAAGGAAGTACAAAATCTGGTATTGCTCAGGTTTCTTCCGATAAAGCTATGCGTGTTGGTATAAGAACTGAGAATTTAAAAAAAGACACTGATGAACTTCGTACGATTGTTTACGAAGGTTTAGTTGCGCAAAGACAACTTCGTGATGAAGCTGGCCTTGAGTCTATTGACGAGGTCGAGATTGCCAAACATTATGTTGATATTGCCAGGCGTTTAGGTGGGTTCGTAACCGACACATCATTTTATCTGAATCAAGAATTGCGCAAAGAAAAACCAGCCAAGGTGTTAGCTGAGGGCGCGCAGGCCTTTTTGCTTGATAAGGATCACGGAATGTATCCCTTCACTAGCTCGTCATCAACAACGGCTGGTGGAGTTCCAACTGGTCTTGGTATTCCAGCTTCGTATATCGAGCATGTTTATGGCGTTGCCAAAGCAGT
>JAYTVU010000002.1:0-13560 GCA_043743855.1 bacterium | reverse complement strand
TAAAAAAGCCAGAGTGATAATTGCTAATACCGTAGTTGGTATCCTGTTATATGTCCTAATGTACTCATTTTTGAACTATATTATACCTGGGGGGATATTTGTGGCAGGCACAGGCACTCCAGTAGTTGTGTCAAGAGTTACTACGCCCAAAGTGATTACTCCTAAAGTTACAAAACTACCAACTGCACCGACTCCATTTTCTGCCAAGGCCTATAACGGTTATGTGTCTATGTATTGGTCAGCATCATCTGGTGATATCCCCATAAAAAGTTACGAGATTCAAAGACGGGTTTCAAATAATAACGATAAATCTGTTGATTCTTGGAAAAGCGTAAAAACATTAAATGGTAGCCAATTGCAATATAGGGACTCGACCGTTGTAGGTGGCAAATCATATGAATATCAGATTATTGCCACTGATAATATTGGCAATAAATCAGTTTCATTAGAAGCTGATAATGTAGCTTTTGTCCCAACTGCGCCAGTTGATAAGACAAAGATAGTAAAAAAATCCAGTGATAACAATATTATACCAGTTAAAATAACACCAAAAAGTAATAAAAAGATATATATTCAAGTTATTGGAAACCATTTCAATAGGTATAATATGTGGACAAAAGACTATGCATATTTTATGGGTAAATTCAGTAAAATCCAGCAAGCAATCCTAAGTAATTATCCATATAGTCAGTATAAGGATAACTTCGTTTTTATACCAAGGTTTTTCCAAGATAATGCGGTTGGCTGTAAGATAGTTCAAGAGCAGTATCCAGATGGGAAATTTTGGACGTTGGGATGTCACGGCCCAAGTATTCAATTAAGAATTGATGAGGCTTATAATTCAGGAACCCCTCCTGCAGCTACTATCGTTCTGGATGATTCACCAATGATAAATTCAGAGTGGCTTAGAGGTTATGCACTAACGGACCTAGGTGTCGTAGTAATAACAAATTCGGTTAAAAATGGTCGGGATGATAAGGTACCATACGATACTGTATTTAAAACGCTAGTTGCACACGAGTTTAATCATGCATTCGCAGGTATAAATGACGAATATATTATTTATCATGAAAATAATATATTGAATGAGGACATTGCCACGAATATTAATGGCAGAAGAAATTATTCTTGTTACACACGTAATATGGGTGGTAAATCTGCACCCTGGACACAAGGTTGTCTGTATCAAAATTGGTATAGGGAAAATGCACAGAACGTTATGTACAAACAAGAGGAGACAACTTCACTTAATAGTCATCAGTTGACAAGGGTAAATCAAGTCATTAATGCTAATCTTAAGGGATGGTAATAATAGTCAAATGTTATATAAAAAGTGTTTTATCAATATTTTATTTCCAGTAATCGTTTTTTTTGCTGTATTATTTGGTCCAACACTGGCACATGCCGAACAAACCGATATGGGCGGATATAGAGTCAACTTAAACATAATATATGACAGTGATAACGTACCAAGTAAGATAGATATTAAGGACATAAAAATCTATAAAACCTTAGCCCCTTCACCAGATTTATTAGACGACAGTGAAAAAAGCACCGCATTTGCGATTGAAACGGTCGATAGTTCTAATAAGGCTCTTTACTCATTCCTATTTTACCCATATCTATCCGAACAACTGAATAGTAAACAATTACAAGCTGGTATTGCATTTAATTACCATCTGCCATGGAACAAATTAACGTCAAAAATCGTGATTCGTAGAGGCACTACAATCTACGCTACCAAGAATATTAGCAAATCTGAAAATAACAAGATAATCGATAACTCCTATGTTATTGATACCCAGTCTCAACAAAATGAAAAAGGCGTTACAACCGTCATAATTAATGCCAAGCAGGATTTTACGATTAAAAGTGATGATGGAATGATTACGTTATTCTTTCCAGCACTTTCTTACAAAACTGACGTATTATTAATGATTGAGAATCTGGACAATGCTGAAATTAACCCGGGTGATAATAAAACTATTTCAGCTAACTATCGAATTAGTGCAAACGATTTGGATGGAAACTTAATCACAGAATTAGAAAAACCAATGACAGTTAGTTTTGACAAAGGCTACCTAAAAAATATGAAGCTTGAAACTGCTAAAATTACTAGGTATACCGATAATAAGTCAACTGATTTGAACACTGAATTCAAGGGTAACAAACTTTCAACTAGCACAAAAAGCTTGGGCGTTTATTACGTAACGGCAGATAAAGATGACAGCACAATTATATATCTAGTAATTGGGATAATAATAGCTATAGTCGCAATACTCTCGTTAGGTGGATTATACCTTTACAATAAACGAAAAGCCTATAGGCAATAATAAAATACCTCGCCATTATGACGAGGTATTTTAAAGTCGGGTTGCTGTTACCAGCTACGTTGTCGGAATGAACCGCCACCGCTACCACCGCGATCACCGCCGCCGCCGAAATCACGCTTTGGGCGATCTTCCTTTGGACGAGCTAGACCAACGCTGATTGCGCGACCATCAAGTTCTTTGCCATCAAGTTGATCAACAGCTTTTTGGTTGTCGGCTTCGTTAACGAATTCGACAAATCCAAAGCCCTTTGATCGACCGCTATCACGATCAGTGATAACTCGGGCGCTTGCAACTTCACCAATAGTCTCAAAATGAGCCTTTAGTGTGTCATCAGTAGTGGCATATGCCAAGCTACCGATGAAAAGATTTTGCTGTGCCATGTAATTAGGTACTCTTTTCTTCTTATAATGTATCGTCAGATCGACCGCTTCCAGCGATTTTTGCGAAGAAGAGAATTTACCTTTAAGAGGTAAGCGCTCGCCTTTTGCCTTTATACGCGTGTGCTTCTGAACACTATAATTTAAGCATAGTTTCATAATAATAGCTAGTATGAGCGATATGAAACAATAAAAGCTTGTGTTTGAAGTTAGAATAGGTGATAATAACATCATGGCTGGTGCGCATAAGGGGTAACCTTTGCGCTATAAAACAAAAAGTATAAAACAAAAACGTGCCCCGGGTGGGCGCGCAACAGCCTTCCATAAAAGGGGCATTAGCTCATTCGGCTAGAGCGCTTCCATGGCATGGAAGAGGTGGCCGGTTCGAATCCGGCATGCTCCACCATATTTCTTTATTTTGTGTTAGAATATTATTCATTGTAAGTGATATGGGGGTTACATCATGTCCAGCGAAAATCTTCGAGATATTCCAAATGGTGATATTGACGATATAGTCGAACGGGACAGGCATTATGATTCTTTCTCTTTCAACAAGTTAAGAAGAGTAAGACTAGATATGAGCGGTGTGTCTGATGGCGGAGAGACTGTTAGCCGCCCTATTATTAAACTGAAGAGTCGGGGAAGTGGGCGTTTGTAATCGAGATATTTACAAGAATTTATAAATCGAGATTGTGTTAGAGCGGAATTTAGTCTCAATAGTCAAAGCCCAATAGATTTATAAATAGGAAAGTTAGCTGTTAGCAGAAGTAAACACCATATTACGGGTTGGTAATAGCCATAATTTAAGCAGGTATGTATATTTTTTGTACTTCTAGCCTCATTACGCTTAATATTTAAGAGTATAATAGAATTGTAATACTGTTAAAAAGGAGGGGTAAAATGTTAAAAGCAAACGCAGCCTTTAGCAGTTTTTCTGTTAGGGACATATTTAAAACAAAAAACTTCTACCAAGAAATACTAGGCCTATCGGTCGAAGAAGACAAAATGGGAGGCATGAACATAAGTTTACCGCAGGGAGGTACAGTTTATGTTTACCAGAAAGACGATCATATGCCAGCAACCTACACAGTTTTGAACTTCGATGTCGACAAGATTGAGGATGCCATGGATCAGCTAAAGTCTCAGGGTGTCATGTTCGAACATTATGAAGGCATGACTGATGAAAAAGGTATCGCCCGAGGTTTAGGCAGTGACAGAGTTACGGACATCGCCTGGTTCAAAGACCCGGATGGCAACACTTTTTCAATAATGCATACAAAAGCTTAACGATATCGCTTTTTGCAATCTTACTAAACGTACAAACGTTAAGTTTGGGTTATAATTGTTATTATGTTTAAATCCTATATCCAAAAACGCCTCGAATCGTACGTCAAAGAATATTTCATTCGTCATCCCGAAGTAAAATTAGTTGTTGTTACTGGTAGTGTTGGCAAAACTAGCACCAAGGTTGCAATTGCAACCATACTATCCGAGCATTTTCGTGTCAGGTTGCACGAGGGTAATCATAATACCCAAATGAGTGCGCCACTGGCGATTTTGGGTATAGAATATCCAAAAAATATCAAGAACATTTTTGAATGGCTTTCGGTTTTTCGTACAGCAAAAGAACGTATCGACAATCCAACTGACGTCGATGTAATTATTCAGGAGTTAGGTTCTGATCGAATTGGTGAAGTGCCATATTTCGGTACGTATCTACATCCAAATATCGGCGTGGTAACTGCCATCTCGGCAGAGCATATGGAGTATTTTCATACAATTGAAGCTGTTGCTCAGGAAGAATTATCGGTTGCTAATTTTTCAGATATTGCGCTGATTAACAAAGATGATATCGAAGGTAAATATGCTATATATCTGACAAATGCCAAAATTAACACATATGGTACTAGTGCTAGTGCGGAATATCACTTTATAAGTAGCGACTATTCGGCCAAAGAAGGTCATATTGGTTTGTTTCATGCACCCGAACTTCTGGATCCAATGCCTGCGACAATTCAGGTTTTTGGTGAGCACACACTAAGGCCGACAATTGCTGCCGTCGCAGTTGGGCTAAAACTTGGTATGGATACGACACAATTAGTTCGTGGTCTGGAAAAGATTAGGCCGTTGCCTGGTCGCATGAATAAGCTTCGAGGTGTAAACAAGACTACCATTATCGACGACACCTATAATTCGAGCCCACTGGCCGCTAAATCATCTATACGAACACTTTACCAACTAACTGCACCACAAAAAATTGCCGTTTTAGGCGATATGAATGAGCTGGGTGAGACTTCTGTTGCCGAGCACGAAGAATTAGGCAAACTGTGTGATTCTACTCAATTATCGTGGGTTGTAACGGTCGGCGAGCAAGCCGAAAAGTATCTTGCACCAGCCGCAAAAACCAAGGGTTGTCAAGTTCGAAGTTTTCGTGATGCGCTCTCGGCCGGGGCTTTTGTAAAAAGTGTCATAGAGCCAGGTGCTGCAATTTTATTCAAAGGTTCACAAGGTGGAATCTATCTTGAAGAAGCAATAAAAATTATTTTGCATTCAACCAGCGATGAATCTCAATTAGTACGTCAAACGCCTGAATGGATGAAAACAAAAAACGCTTTCTTCTCTAATCTTTCTAAGTAATATTAAATTTGTTATACTACATCTGATATGAAGCGCTATAACCCGACTGAAATTGAGCAAAAATGGCAGAAAGTTTGGGAAGAAGAGGGGACTTACAAAGTTGACTTTTCTGATCACACCAAACCTAAATACTATGGTTTTAGTATGCTCGCCGGAGTTACAGGCTCTGGCATCCACACCGGTCACGGACGAACTTTCCAATTTAGTGATATCAAGGTTCGAGCAAAACGACAACAAGGTTACAATGCTTATCATCCAATTGGCTGGGACTCTTTCGGTTTGCCAGTTGAAAATTATGCTATCAAAGTTGGTAAAAAACCGCGCGTTGCACATGACGAAGCGTTAGTCAATTTCAAAAAACAGTTGAAGCGTTTGGGTTACAGTTATGACTGGTCCAAAGAAATCAGTACGGCTGATCCAAGTTATTACAAGTGGACTCAATGGATTTTTAACCAACTATTTGAGCGTGGCTTGGCTTATCAAAAACAAAGCCCACAATGGTGGTGCGAGACTGACCAAACTGTGCTTGCTAATGAACAAGTCGAAGGTGGTAAATGTTGGCGTTGCGGTAATCAGGTTGTAAAAAAGAATCTAAAACAATGGTTTTTCAAGATTACCGAATATGCCGACGAAATGCTTGAGGCGACCGATGATTTGAATTGGACCGACATGGTTAAAACTATGCAGAAAAACTGGATTGGACGTTCGGTTGGCGCTGAAGTCGAATTTAAAGTGGACGGTAGTGATGATATCATTACTGTTTTTACAACCCGACCCGATACGTTATTCGGTGCAACTTTTGTAGTACTGGCACCCGAACACGAACTAATCAGTAAACTTACTAAAGATGAAAATAAAACTTCAGTTGAAAGTTATGTAAATACTGCCGCTCGTAAATCTGAAATAGAGCGTATGAACGAAACCCGCGAAAAAACGGGTGTATTTACTGGTAGCTACGCTATAAACCCAATTAATGGCGATAAAATTCCGATTTGGGTGGCAGATTACGTCCTATCGGGCTATGGTACTGGTGCTATTATGGCCGTTCCAGCACATGACGAACGTGACTACGAATCTGCGAAGGCTTTCGGCCTTCCAGTTATTCAGGTGATTGAACCGATTTTGCTAGACAACGATCACCCGCCTCGCGAGGATGCGACCGACACTATCCGTGATGTTGTAATGTGCGTAATTAAACATCCAAATGAAAATTCCTATTTAACTCTCCGTTGGAATAAACTCGATTGGCACACTTTAGTGATGGGTGGAATTGAGGACGGCGAAGATTACGAAACTGCAGCCAGACGCGAAATCGCCGAAGAAACTGGCTTTACTGATCTTAAATTTATTAAAGCCTTGCCACTAAGGATGAATAGTAAATTCTATGCGAAGCACAAAGATGTAAATCGAAGTATCCACACGACTGTTATGTTGTTTGAGCTAAATAATTTAGAACAAGGTGAAACTCAGCGTCAACCACATGAGGACTTTGAAATTGAGTGGACAGATTATAGCAATTTACATTTATTACAACCGGTTTCCGAATTGCCATACATCTTAAAATGGTTAGCCGGTGAAAAAATTATTGTCACAGGCGAAGGTGTCTTGATGAATTCTGGCGCTTTTAACGGCATGGAAACTAGTGAAGCTCGCGAAGAAATAGTGGCTTGGCTAGAACAACAGGGGACAGGTCGGTCCAAAACTACCTACAAAATGCGCGACTGGCTGATTAGCCGTCAGCGTTATTGGGGTGCACCGATTCCAATTGTGCACTGCCCCGAACATGGCGCCGTGGCTGTGCCGGACGACCAATTGCCCGTAATTTTGCCCGATATTGACGATTTTCAGCCTCATGGAGGTGAAACCTCAGCTCTGGCAAATGTTCCAGACTGGGTCAATACGACTTGTCCAAAATGTGGCGGTCCTGCCAAGCGTGAAACCGACACTATGGACGGTTACGCTTGTAGTAGCTGGTATTTCCTGCGCTACCTGGATCCGTTCAATGACAAACAAGCTTGGGACCCGCAGGTCGAGAAACACTGGGGTCCAGTCGATTTTTATAACGGTGCCGATCACGCCGTCGCACATCTGTTATATTCACGTTTTTGGATGCGATTTTTCTACAAACTAGGCCTTGTTAGCACTCCTGAACCATTTAAACGAATGATGTATAACGCCCATGTTCTGGCACCTGATGGTACTAAAATGAGCAAATCAAAAGGCAATACAATCGATCCACTTGAAATAATGGATAGTGGTTACGGCGCAGACAGTTTGCGTATTTACGAAATGTTTATGGCCCCTTATGAATTAGAGGCTATATGGGATACGCATGGTGTACCTGGTATGTACCGCTTCCTTAACCGTGTTTGGAATCTAACCCAAGAATATATCTTGGCAGGTGATGTTAGCCTAGACAAATCTGCGGAAAATCAGATTCTAGCAGTTGCGCACAAAACTGCCAAAAAAGTCACATCTGATATAGAAGATGATAAATTCAATACTGCAGTTTCCGCCATGATGGAAGCCGTCAATAATTACTTCAAATTAAAAGAACAATACGGAATAGGCAAGTCTGAGGCTTGGAAATTTGCCATAGAAAGTTTATTGCAGGTGCTTTCGCCGTTCGCACCACATATAACCGAAGAATTATGGCATCAACTAGGCAACAATGATACGATTCATGTCGATCACTGGCCAAAGTGGGATGACAAATATCTGCAAACCGACACAATGACAATCATTGTTCAGGTTAATGGCAAATTACGTGCCAAGTTAGAAGTCTCGAAAGATATTTCTGAAGAGGAAATAAAGGGTATGGCTCTGTCGAACGACAATGTAAAAACTTTTGTAGGTGACAAAAAACCGGCCAAGGTTATTTATGTTCCTGGCCGGCTAATTAGTGTCGTGATTAATAGTTAGGGTGTAACGCTCTCGGGGACAACTATCTGGTCACCAATATGTAGACCGTCTTTTAAGGTCTCAACATTTTCTGGCATATTTTTGATATGATCGATAATTACTCTTCTATCGACTGCTTCATGACCGTCTACCAAGCCACTTATACCCCAAACTGTATCATTTGAGGACTCTGACTTAAAAACAATATTATTCTTTGAATACGTCGGTTCTTTAAAGCGCTCGGATAGACCGTATACACCACCAACTAAGGCAGCTACAATCAGAACCCCTGTGCCAATGCGTTTCAACCTAAGATGATTCGTACCATGCTCAATAGCAGGTTCAATTGAGTTATCTTGACTGGGTGCTTCATCTTTCCAGGGCTCGTCATTTAACCAAAATGTGTCTTCTAATGTTTCATTTGTCATGTCGTGAATATAACACTAATGCTTAACATTGTCAATAGTTTTAAACATAAGCACTTGAGCTTAGACGTATGATTCGGTATAATATAGCTAAGTTTTAATATAATACCTGAGAAGGAGTTCTTTACATGGGACAACCGAAGAAACAGTCTAGTCCACGTAAAACTGGTACCCGTCGCAGCCATCTGCGTCTGGAACTAGCCCGACGTGTCAACAAGACATCACCAGTCAAAGTTCGCACCACCATACGCGAAACTGGCAAAGCACTAGCTAAATAGTTAGTAGCTAATACCTTAAAACTAAAGTTAAAGAAAGAACAAAACGCTATGGCATCTAATCGCCACCTTGGTCGCATCGTTGCTCTGCAAACTCTATACGAATATGAATTTCGCGTACAGTCATCAGATGCAACGACAAATATTGACGACATTTTGGCCCGTAACCTCGATAGATACGAGAACATGATTGATGATAAAGGCTTTGTCGAGACACTCGTTAAGGGTGTTATTGACGAGCTAGACAATCTGGATGCCAAAATTCAGCCGATTGCGCCGGACTGGCCAATTGACCAGATTGCCCGAGTCGATTGCAATATCCTAAGAATTGGATTATACGAACTGCTGTTTAAAGCAGACATAATACCTCCAAAGGTTGCAATTAACGAAGCAGTCGAACTGGCTAAAGCGTTTGGTTCTGATAACTCAAGTAAGTTTGTAAACGGTGTCCTTGGCACCGCTTATAGAACACTTGTGGAGGATACAACCGATGGCAGTACCAAAGTTCGAAAAGATTAAAAAGTACTTTACTAAGAAAAATCAAATTCAAGAAATTGTACGCGAACCAACAAGTGGCGGCGTTATTTTTCGTCGCGACAAAGATGGCGGGGTCGAGATTCTGTTAATTCAGGATGGCAAGGATCGCTGGACAATTCCAAAGGGTCATATCGAAGAGGGTGAAACCGCCGAGCAGACTACAAAACGCGAAATTGGCGAAGAGGCAGGCCTAACAGATGTTGAGGTCCTGGGTTGGCTGGGTAAAATCAACTTCCGTTACCGTCGTGTCGATAAATTAGTGTTGATGACGACACAAATATATCTAGTGCGAGCCCTAGGTGACACCGATGCGATTCAAAAAGAAGAGTGGATGAACGGTATTAAATGGTTCAAATTTAATGATGCTCTGGATGCGATTGAGTACGAAGATATCGGTAAATTAATGTTGCTAGCGATGAAACGAATTAGACAGGAGAATTTGTAATTGTGAGTGGGATGCAAACACAACCATACCAAGATTTTGCTATCGACAAATTAGGTTTCGAGTTTCAGAATATCCAACTTCTAATTACTGCTTTAACGCATCGAAGTTATGTCAATGAACATAAAAAAAGTGTCAACGAGCATAATGAACGCTTGGAGTTTTTGGGTGATGCTGTGTTGGAACTAGTTGTAACAGATTATCTATATAATAATTTTGCCGAGCAAGAGGGTATTTTGACCAGTTGGCGAGCTGCCTTGGTCAGAACTGAGAGTATTGGTGAAGCCGGTTCGTCACTAGGCTATGAACCTTTGGTGCGCATGAGTCGTGGTGAAAAACAGGGTGGTGACAGGGCTAGACAACAGATACTTGCCAATGCTTTTGAGGCGGTCACAGGTGCAATTTATCTGGAACGTGGTTACGATGACGCGGCGACTTTTATCCATAAAAATATCATTAGTAAACTAGATGCAATACTCGAATCAGGCAGTTGGCGTGATGCCAAGTCTCATTTGCAAGAGGTATCGCAACGAATTGACAACCAAACCCCTTCATATCGTGTCATCGAGGAAGAAGGCCCAGATCACGACAAGGTATTCACCCTAGGTGTTTACATTGGCGACAAGCTGATGGGTAAGGGCAATGGGCCCAGCAAGCAAGTCGCCCAGCAACAAGCCGCCCAAGCCGCATTGGATGAATACACCAAGCGTGCCAACAATTGACTATAAGTGTAAAACAGTGTAATATTGGTCGAGAGTAAAAAATCAATTTAAAGAGAAGATAAGAGGAAGTTTTAATTTATGCTCGCAATTCGTATGCAACGTGTCGGTCGAAAGGGCCATGCAATGTACCGCCTAGCGGTTCAAGAATCAAGACGCCATCCATCAAGTGGTAGTGTTGTTGCTTATGTCGGGACTTATGATCCACATACCAAAGAGGCCAAGATTCAAGTTGAACTAGCTCAAAAATACCTGGATAATGGCGCTCAGCCATCTCCACGTGTTGTCAAATTATTGGCAGGTGCCGGTGTTAAATTACCTAGTTGGGTAAATGTGCCTGGAACAGACAAATCAAAAACCGTTCGTCATGCAACTAAACTACGCAAGAATCAACCAAAGGTTGAGAAAGTAGCGGAAGTTGTTCCTGAAGTGATTGAAGAAACCGAGATTATCGAAGCGCCGGAATCTGAAATTGCAGAACTTGAAGATGTAGCGCCTGTTGCCGAGGCTGAACCAGCCGAAGCTGTGACAGAAGAACCAGAATCTGAAAAAGTTGTCGAAGCTAAAGTTGACGAACCTGCAGCTAAAAAATAAAACGTGCTACAATTAAATTACTATAAGAGTTTTAGTGACCGAAGAGGCGAGGGGGCAATATGGCTACAATAGACCAACAGTTCGTAGAGTATATAGTAAAATCACTTGTCGGGCATCCTGATGATGTTTCCGTCGAGCGCATTATTGATGAAAAAGGTGTTTTATTGTCACTGACTGTAAATCCCGAAGATTTGGGGCGGGTTATTGGCAAACGTGGTGTAACAGCCCAAAGCTTGCGCACATTATTACGTGCCCTTGGTACAAAAAATGATGCCCGGTATAACCTAAAGATTGTTAATAATGATGAAGAGCGTGAAAACTATGCAACTTCTGCACCTGTTTCAGATGCACCAGATATGGAAAAATATGACGATTCTGTCGAGCCTGTGAAAAACTCTACAGATGAGCCTGTGGATAACACTTCAGATTACGCAAAAACCGCCAGACAAGAGCTTGCGGAACTAGATGATCTAGATATATAATCATAAACAGTTACAAGTAAATACTTGAACTGCGAGATAAGCTCTACGCGAGCAAGCCAAAGGGTTTGAGAGCCTTATATGATAAAAAAGCTACCATAAGTGGTAGTTTTTTTATATTACCAATTCATATATAATTGTCGCAGGAGATTAAAATGAATCTAAAAAATTTAAAAAACGCTAAAGAGTTATTTATTGTTAATATTTTAGTATTACTATTCTTGCTTTATGCATCGGATGGTTTAAGTAAATTAGACTTAAAACTAACTCTATGTCTTTGGTTATTTTTAATTGCGGCGTTGATCAGCCTTATATACTGGAAAACCAGATCAAGATTAGTAGCAAAGATAATCCAAATATATTCTTATGTGCAACTATTAGCGGTTATTGTTATAGCAGTAGTATTGAGTATAGATTTTATCAACTATCTGTCACCCGGCAACCATAATGGTGCGCCATTATTATTTTTGCCTATAATTGTTATATTCGACCTTATTGTTGTTAGTATATTTTCGTGGGTGGGTTGGAGTTCGTATAAATTTGCTGGACAAATAAATCAACAATGAAGATACAGATTATAACTTTATTCCCGGAAATGTTTACAGGTGTTCTGAACAGCTCGATGATGTGGAAGGCTCAAAAAGAAAACCTGGTCGAATTTCGACTGATTAATCTTCGTGATTTTGGACTGGGCCCGCGAAAACAGGTTGATGATACTCCGTACGGTGGTGGCGACGGCATGTTATTGATGGTCGAACCTCTGTTTTTGGCTATAAATGACGCCAAGAGATACGACTCAACCGCCAAAGTTGTCTTGATGACGCCAAGAGGGGAGCGCTGGAAGCAGTCTATTGCCAAGAGCAGTGTGAATGACTCTAACGGGCTTATCTTTGTCTGTGGGCGCTATGAAGGGTATGACGAGCGAGTTCTATCATTGGTTGATCAACAGGTGAGTGTAGGGGATTACATTTTGACTGGCGGTGAATTACCAGCTATGACGGTTATTGACAGTATTGTACGCTTAATTCCAGGGGTGTTAGGTGGCGAAAACAGCGCTGAAATCGAAAGTTTCAGTGATGGCGAAACACTGGAATTTCCTCAATATACGCGTCCGGAAGTGTTTAAAGGGCAAGTGGTGCCGAAGGTGTTACTAAGTGGAAATCACGCAGAAATCGCCAAATGGCGAGCCGAAAACTCACAAAAGGCTAACTAGTTAATCTATTTATGCTTGTCTTAAATCTGTTGTTTATCTAAAATGAATTTATGAGTGACCTTGAAAATAACAGACCACCAGAGCTAGGCTCGCAATTTTCCGAAAAGCGCGGAGGCACAGAAAGATATCTTTCAAATAATCCTATGGCTCAAGCCCAATGGGCCAGGGCAATTTTAGGGTTTGCGGCAAGTTCAGAATGTCTTCATTCTGAAAGTGTGAAGGACCCTGAATTAAGGGAGGCTTTGCAATTAGTCTTAGCTAGATTCTCAATACGATACCCTCAATATTTACTAGCGGAAGTTTCTGACGATTTTCACGAGACATCTGAACAACTTACAGCACGAATTGCTAAAGGGTTCTTGGACGATAGCTTTGAATAGTTTACGGTATTAACTTATCTTGTAGTAAAAACCTTAAAAATATTCCAAGGTGACACCTTGGAATATTATATTAATAACTGATAATACAAGAGGTCCCGCAAATAAATTGCGGGACTTTGCGTTGTTGTGGTGGATGTCGTAGAGCGATGGTCACAACATATGTTTTTTTGGTGCTATGTTTGTTTTTGTAACTTCGCTTAAATGTACTTTAAACGTATAACCGAAAAAGCG
The DNA here is from genome assembly GCA_043743855.1 of bacterium. Lineage (GTDB taxonomy): Bacteria > Patescibacteriota > Saccharimonadia > Saccharimonadales > Saccharimonadaceae > UBA1547. The sequence continues at coordinate 17 of JAYTVU010000002.1, read as the reverse complement.
CAAGCGTATTAGCAAAA
>JAYTVU010000001.1:0-8542 GCA_043743855.1 bacterium | reverse complement strand
ATATATCTAATGTCGTAAAAGGTATATTGTGCGACGTTAAGCATATATTCAAAACATGATTATTTATATGTCTAGTCATAGCTAATATTTTGCCATGTCACTACGTCGCCCACTAATTTACATGAACGCCTTTAATTTTTTTATATTATGTACCTATTTATATTTAGGTTAAACATTTATCAATATATAAATATATCGCACGTGTCCCCAATTAAACACTTGGATTTGTTATTTAAAAAAATCATAACAAATTAATAGTTCTATATTTGTTCTATAGTTCTTTTGACTTAAATTTAATATGAATACGTTAGGCGACCAAACTAATAAGAACCTTATCAATGCTCTATCTTGAGTGTATCTGTCGTTCCAGGGGCCCTCACTGGCGTGGAAAGTGATGTTTTTCGTTTACGTGTACGGATTCGTTTACGTTTTGGCTGAATATCCGTATCAGAGCCTACTTCATTAATTGTTTGATTTGTTTGGCTAATATTATCATCGCTGATAGGTTCAATACCGACTGGCCACTTAATCTCCCGGGCTAATGGATTTGGTTGCTTTATCTGATTATTAACTGGTCTAAGGGTCGATGAGATTTCTTGTTCGACTTCAGTACGTGGTCGGCTATAGTTACGACGGGTATTTTCAATAATACGACCAGTGTTGTCAATCTGTGGAATTGGCAGTGTCAAAGTTGTGGCATTGAAAGCCGGAGCTTTCTCGCCAGCAATAACCATATTGATAACAAAGTTTCGATTATGCATTTGCAACAGATCATTTGGCTCGAATTGCGGCTCGAATTGTTTGGATAGTATCGGTGCATCATCGGCCGAGACACGGAATGAAATCATCGTTCCGACATTACCAAACACGGCATCACGTACAGTCTCGCTCATTTGGCTAATATATTGGTTGGCAACGGTTAGGTTGAGGCCGTATTTTCGAGCCTCTGATAGGATTGTGGCAAATGAGTCGGTTGCAAAGTTTTGGAATTCATCGACATACAGATAGAATGGTCGTCTATCCTCTATCCTTTCGATATCACCTCGGCTCATCGAAGCCAATTGAATCTTGGTAACCATAAAGGCACCCAGGATTGAGGCGTTATCCTCCCCTATTAGACCCTTTGATAGGTTAACGATTAGGATTTTACCCTCATCCATTATCTTGCGAATATCAAAAGTTGACTTCGGTTGACCGATGATATTACGGATAATCGGGTTAGCTGTAAAGGCACCGACTTTGTTTAGAACTGGGGAAATAGCCTCGGCCATAAATTTATCATTCCAACTGGCAAATTCTACTTTCCAAAAGTTTAATACAACGGCATCCTGGCAATATAATAATGTTTCTTCTCGGAACTTTTTATCAGTTAGCATTCTGGTGATATCAAGCATAGTAGTAGTTGGACGGTCGAGTAAGGCCAAAATCGTATAACGGAGAATATATTCAAGTCGTGGACCCCATGATTCGCCGAACATTCTCTTTAGGACACCAATTACTTCCGAGCTAATGTTGGTTTTCTGATTAGGATTTGTAACTTCAAGTGGGTTAAAGCCCAGCGGAAAGGCTGTATCAGCTGGATTAAAATAAACTACATCTTCGAGGCGGCTGCCTGGGATAAAGCGCATATTATCGACTGCAAAATCTCCATGTGGATCAATAATCGCGTAACCCTGGTTATGGAATATGTCACTAAGTGCCATCAACGCCAACAAGCCGGTTTTACCAGCTCCAGTTTGACCAATAATATAAACGTGACGCGAACGATCGGAACGTAGCATGCCAAATTGATGGTTTATGCCACGGAAATTAGTCATTCCAAAAGCGCTGATATTTTCATCGATGGCGGTGTTACCTGTAATTATAGGCAGTTTTGATGGTGGTTCAGCTGTTTTACTACTAGCCCAAACAACATTTGGTGTTTCCACGTTGGTGTGTGGCAAGTGGAATGCACTAGCCAGCTCTTCGATATTAAGAATGAATCCCCCATCAGAAAATTCACGGTCACGGTACTTTGTTAAATCGTCTTTTTTAAAACTGGGATTACTCATCTTGAAGCCATTCAAGTTTGTACTGTTAAATTGTTTGAATGTACCGACTATCGCTTGCATTCGTAAGTGGGCATTCGTAGTACTGTCACCTAGAAAAACAAGTCGGATTTTTACACGATAGCCAAGTTTAGTGGCTTTTTTCTCGGCTTCGGAGATTCTGGTTTTATCACGATCGGACAAGTCTTTTGGGGCACTTGAACCCACGCCAGCTTCAGGTGGTTTCCAAAGTGCTGCTAAAACTTCACCCAGCCAAGTTAAACCACCTCCATCATTAAATAATGAAGCAGATTTACCTTTTTTAACACCCTTAATCCATCGCTCTGAAGCTTTATGCCAGTCGTCTTCAATTGGCCTGGCAAGAATTTGTATCCATACCTCTTCGTTAGTCGATTCGAGTTTTGCCAGTGCACCAGTTATTCCGGCAAGTGGGTCAACTTCAAAGTTCTGAAAAGTTTTAATTGGTAACATCTCGTTGTCAGTTAGCGTAATTTCGGCTGAATATGATACATCGTGGCTATATTCATTAGTGGTGTAATCTTTGTCGGCTTCACTAATTTGCACACTTGGGTATTGTGAATAAATCTGGCCTTCCACAAAACTTCTTAAAGTCCGTGGAACCCAAACATAAAAGCGAATTTGCCCATTTATTGAAGCAATCTCGAAGCTTAGGTGCTCTTGAACGCCATTGTTAAGTTTTAATTCCTCATTATCTCGTAAAATACCATGCAAACTAGCAAATAGTTGTTCGGCCGCTAACTCGCTTTTGTCATTTGCTTTTGGTATCTCTAAAACAAGTAAATCACTTGCGGTTTCTTTTGGTGTGTCGATTTGTCGATAATTTCGCCACGTCAATAAAGCTAAGGTAACTACAATAGGCATCCAGACGTACCATTGCAACAGTAGATTTATAATAAACAACACTATGTCCATAATTACCCTTTTATTGTCTCATTAGGGGCGTTAATTAACAATGTTAGTTTATAGTAGGTTCAAGAGTATACGTAGCTTTGGCAACACGTTTGAATTGCGATTTGCTCTGTAAATTCAATAGAATTGTAGTTTCTTTGACTTGGCGGCTCTTTAAAACTCGTTTGACAATTTCGTCGCGGTGCAAAGGTTCTGGTGATTTTTTAAGGACTTCGGCGATAATATCAGCTACTGTACCACGGCTAAATCCCCAACTATCAAGTGCGTATATACCACGACCTATCAGAACGAATCGTGAATCTTTGATCAATTCATTGTGAATAGCTTGAGTTGTAACGTCTTTGCGCTTGAAATCACTACCCTTGATTGATTTTGCTATATCTGAAAAGTGCATTGGGTGATCGTTTTCGGTCAAGATAACGTAAATTTTGTCGCGAATATTCTTTGGGTTTACAGTCGGCCATTTAACTAATCCCCAGCTGTCATTCAGGTGTGCAAGTAACTTTGAAACACTTGCAAATGCCCTAACATAACTTGGGTGTTCATAAGATAATTGGTTATGAAGCTGCTCGATAGTCAGTGGTTCTCCATGTTTTTTGATAGTAGAAACAACCTTATCGACTTCTTCACGTATTTTCTTTTCGTCACCGTATTCTTTAATCCCTACACTATGGTAGTAATTATCATTTTGGTCAACAACAGATAAGCCGGGCGCAAGTTCAGCAATAAAAGCGACTCTTGAGCGATCCTTTTGATTACTAATTCCACCAAGTAGGCGGTCAGCTAAATCTTGGATCCTAGCAACACGTCCCATCTCTGAAAGCTCGCGGATAAATAACTTTTCGACACTGTTAATAGCTGGTACTTTACCACTTTCGGTAGATGATCTTAACTTTGCTAGAATGGCTTTTTCAAGCTGACGAACGCGTTCACGCGTGATACCTAAAAGTTCACCAATTTGTTCTAACGTTTCACGACGGTCATACAAGCCAAAACGGCGCGTAATAATCTCTTTTTCGCGATCTTGGTCAATAATAGCCAGAATATTATCAGTAATCGATTCTAGGTTGATTGTCGGCACGTTTTCTTTAATCTCGCTCATGACTCTTATCTTTCTCTCTGCCCATCTTAGAAAAGTTTTATTATTAATCTACCCTTGATTATAAAACATTATTTTTATAATGTCAAACATTATGTATACTGCACTAATTATATCATGAAGTAGACATGATATGTAAATAGTGGTGTGGGTTTTCTAGACCTTTTTACGCTTAGAATTGGTCTTTTTAGTAAAAACGCGTCGTTTTTTACCGGCTGGAGCGGCTTTGAGGATTTCCTTGGCTTGATCATGAGTAACCGAGGTTGGATCGGTATCTTTTGGTATCTTAGCATTCTTGGTCCCATCGCTGATATATGGACCGAAACGGCCTTTTAGTACCTTTATTCCATCTCCGAAATCAGCAATATTTTTTTCGGCTTCACTTTTTAACTTGGTAGCATATAATGTAAGCGCTTCCTCGAGCGTAATAGTATGTGGATCAAGTGGTTTTATGCTGACGAAGAGTTTGTCTATTTGAATATATGGGCCGAATCGTCCGATGTTGGCCTTAATTATGGCACCATCGGCGGTTTTGCCGACTTCCCTAGGTAATTGGAAGGCACGAACAGCTTCTTCAAGAGTAACGTTCTCGATTTTGCGGCCGGCTGGCATTGGTGCAAATTGTGGTTTTTCGTCTTTATCATCACCATTCCCCAGTTGTAACATTGGCCCATAGCGACCAAAACGAGCTAAAATTGGTTTTTGGGTTTTAGGATCGATGCCAATTTCGCGGGCTTTGGCTACTGTACTGCGGTCGATTTCGCCGGAGTTTTCAATCAATTTATGGAATGGTTTATAAAAACCATCTAGCATGGTGTTTCTGGCCAGTGCGCCGGTGGCAATCTTGTCGAAACTGGTTTCAACTTTGGCAGTAAAACCATAATCGACAATTGGTTCGAAGTGGTTAACTAAAAAGTCACTCACGACTTCGCCGGCAGGTGTTGGAACTAGTTTGCCTCTGTCGGAACCGGTTTTCTCGCTAACAATCTCGCGGGCAATCTGATTACTTTTCAAGGTCAAGCTGATAATCTCGCGCGGAGTTCCCTCGTTTTCGCCTTTTTCAGCGTAGCCTCTGACTTGAACTGTATTAATAATAGTTGCATATGTTGATGGTCGGCCGATACCTAAATCCTCCAGTTTTTTCACTAAACCACCTTCCGAATATCTGGCTGGTGGTCTGGCGAATACTTGACGAGCATTTGCTGTCACAAGGTCTAGAACGTCGTTTGCTTTGACGGCTGGCAGTATATCAGCATCTTTTTTATTACCGCCATATATTTTTAGGAAACCATCAAACAGGATAACTTCACCTTTTGCTTCAAATATTTTCTCATTATTATTAATTATTATAGTAACTGTCGTCTTTTCCAGTTTAGCTGATGCCATCTGGCTCGCTAGGGTTCGTCTACGAATTAAGTCATATATTTTTTGGTCATATTCATTAGAACTGCCCTTTTCACGGCTCATATCAGTAGGTCGGATAGCTTCATGAGCCTCTTGGGCATTAGCACTTTTTGTCTTGAAGGCACGCACTTGGCTATAATTGTCGCCAAATGTAGTCTTAATATAATCAGTCGCTGCGGCAATCGCTTGGCCACTTAAGCTAATTGAGTCAGTTCGCATATAAGTTATTTTGCCCTCTTGGTATAACTTTTGGGCACTCGACATGGTTGCTTTTGCGCTATAACCTAGCCGGCTGTTGGCATCCTGCTGAAGTGTACTAGTCATGAAAGGTGCGCCTGGGCTGCGAGTTGATGGGCTAGTCGAAACGTCAGATACGGTAAAGGTACTGTCGATTAAACTGTCCAGGAATGCCTTAGCCTCATCTTCCGTTTCGAATCTATCTGGTAGTTCTGCCTTAATCACGTCGCCTTTATGGGAAAATTCAGCAATTACTTTAAATGTGAATGCACTATCAAATTTTTCGATTTCACGTTCGCGTTCAACCAGTAATCGCACCGCTGGTGACTGAACGCGACCTGCCGATTTTCCACCGGGGACCTTAGTCCAGACAACCGGTGATAACTCGAAACCAACTAGCCGATCTAGTATCTGACGTGCCTGCTGGGCAGCTACCAGGTCCATGTCAATCGTACGTGGATTTTTAATAGCTTCTTCGATAGCGGACTTTGAGATTTCGTGGTAAGTTATACGTTTAGTAGTTTTTGGATCGAGCTTTAAGACTTCCGCCAGGTGCCAGGCAATCGCCTCGCCTTCACGGTCTTCATCAGTCGCTAGCCAAACATTTTCAGCTTCTTTTACGGCTTTTCTGAGACCAGAAATAATTTTCCTTTTGTCAGCGTCAATTTCATAGACCGTTTTATAGCCATTTGTTACATCAATTGGTGGTGTACCGTCCGACGTTTTTTTAACAATACTACGGATATGGCCGACGCTAGAAAGCACAGTAAAATCACCGCCGAGATACTTCTCGATAGTTTTGGCTTTGGCTGGTGACTCTACTATTACTAAATTCTTCATATAATTAATTGTGCTTGTGCATGTTAGCTAAACACAATGGGCTATTGTATGCAAGTTGGTGTTGTTTGTAAACCCAGGCTAACGTTAATGTCTGCCAGTGTATATCAATAGACTGTGCCAGTAGGCAGCCCAACGCCACGTGCTGACGAAGTCACACGTAGAGAGTGTCTGTTGAGATACACTGGCAGATAGTGAGGTTACCTGTATTATTTTATCTTAGCGTCCACTGATTACCACCTAATGCGCGGATGGTGCCAGATATTTCCATCATAGTCATCGCTGTCGAGTAATCGCTAGTCGAAGCTTCACTTAAATTGTGTAGTTCATCGCCGTCGCGTATGCCAGATTGTAATAATTCAATAATCTTGGCTTCAAGCGGTGTAGAACCCAGTGCCAGCGATGCCTGTGGTTGTAATAAATCCGGTGCAATTATTTCTAGGACATCCTCGGCACAGGTAATTGGATGAGCCCCTTGTTTTATCAGGTTATTACACCCAACCGATAAAGGACTAGTTATATTACCAGGTACCACAAACACTTCTCGGCCTTGATCTAGGGCGTGCATAACAGTTGATAGCGTGCCACTGCGAGCAGCGGCTTCTGTGACAATTATAGCGTCTGACAAGCCACTGATAATACGATTTCTTTCTAAAAATTGATAAGATCTAGCCTCAGTTGGAGGTTCATATTCGCTGATTATCGCTCCACCAGCCGTAATTATGTCGTCCGCTAGACCTTTGTGGCTGGCTGGGTAAATAGAATCTACACTGTTGCCAAGCACTGCTAAAGTTATTCCTCCTGCGTCCAGTGTTGCCCTATGCGCAATTCCATCAACTCCAAATGCCAGGCCACTGACGATAATGACGCCGCGTTTAGCTAAATCAAATGCTAGCTTATATGTCACCTCTTTACCATAAGAGGTCGGTTTGCGACTGCCAACAATCGCCACGGTCGGTCTGCGACTATCAGGAATTTGGCCAATAAAATACAATTTTTCCGGACTTTTGGCAATAGTATCTATAATCTGTAAATACTTATGCTTTAGGGGTGATATTTTATTGATTTTCATAGGTTTTGTGTCAAAAAGTGTTGACATTATGTCAAATACGTGCTAATATCAGTTTCGATTGGTTACATTGCGAGATTAACCAAACGCACCTTATACCCCCTATTCTAATGTTGAACTTAGCTTATGGCAAGTTCATCTTATTAGACTACATGCAATGTGTTCTAGGGTAGAATACCCTCCATCCCTAGGACTATATAGCATTGCATGTACACTAATCCCTTTAACCAGCTGGCATCTGCGAGATTTCGAGATAGTCCAGCTTGCCCCTCGGGTGGGTTAAAGGGTAAAATAGCGCCCTCAGTGATGCCCACCCTTACTGTGGGCGCTTTTTTATTGTTGCAAAATAATTAAACTTATGCTATAATATGATTAATCGTGCACAACTGTGTATGGAGTTCGTCGACAAGGAAAGTGGGTGTCGCAGTCATGGAACAGATAACTTCGCACGTTGACTGGAGCCTGTCCAGTCTACTCGTCGTCATCGCTCTCGGGCAATTCCTGCTCTACTCGATCAGACTGTACGAAAGGCGCGTCATGTCAGCACTCGTGTATATGGGTTTGGGTTGTATATCGGCCGTTACATCGGTCGGCATCAACCTCCCTAGACTAATCAACGAGGGAGTTGGCATCGCCGGTCTACCTGTTCTTGCTTGCCTGGTTGTAGGTCTGGTTGGTCTAACGGTCGGTGTTATTGGCAGTATATCTAGCCTCATTGGCAATTATCTGTCGTCTCGTAGGAGAAAAAACCCGACAGCAGTCACCGCCACACGCAGTTAGACTGCGACCTGCCCCGCCTCCCTGTCCACGGTGGTGACAGAGTGAGCTTTGCTCCTCTGTCACCACACTACCCCCTCATCGAGGGGTGTTTTTTTAACCCTGTCAAATGCCGGGGTTATTCTATATTTTTATAACTCG